>NZ_JBHXVK010000001.1:0-493498 GCF_042672305.1 Gordonia sp. NPDC127522 | reverse complement strand
GAGCGCCCGGAGCTTGCGGAGCGCGCTACCCCACCGCTCCCTGACGAGCGCCCGGAGCTTGCGGAGCGCGCTACCCCACCGCTCCCTGACGAGCGCCCGGAGCTTGCGGAGCGCGCTACCCCACCGCTCCCTGACGAGCGCCCGAAGCTTGCGGAGCGCGCTACCCCACCGCTCCCTGAGGAGCGCCCGGAGCTTGCGGAGGGCGCGTCACGAAGGGTCAGGCCGGCGAATGGACCCGGTACCACGCCTGGCGCCGCAGGGCGTCCGGGTCGGCCTCGACGTGGTCGGGGTCGTCGAGGACGAGGACCTTGCGGTCGGCGGTGGTGTAGGCGGGCCAGCCGAAACCGGGGTCGCCGGTGCGGGCGAACCCGCCCCAGCGGGTCTGGACGTTCCTGGTGACCCGGCCGGTGGCGGGCCAGTCGGCGAGGGCGAGACCGGCACCCATCGGAGCCCGGTAGGCACCGAACACGCTGAACAGCTCGGTGGCGTGCGTGGCCCCGAAGCCCGTGGCCTCGAGCACCTTCGTCTGGTAGTCGTAGCGGTAGACGTAGGTCGGGGCGACGGCGCTGTGCCCGTCGGCGAAGGCGCTCATCGGTGCCCAGAAGATCGAGTCGCCGGCCAGCCGGATGCGATCGCGGTCGCCGTCCTCGTAGTGCGAGGCGATCTCGCGCCGGACCTCCTCGTCCTCGACGCGCATCAGGGTGCGTTCGGCGTCGGGCAGGACGTTCCAGAGTTTGGCGAACAGCTTCCCTTCGTCGCGGTTGCTGCCGATCACGAGCGGCACCGGCTGCGTGAGCCCACCCGCGGCGGCGGCGAGCGGCGACCGCGGCAGGAGATCGCCGTCGACGACGGGCGCGAACGGGATCGCACCACCGGCGGTCTGGGTGGCGAATCGCATCAGCCGGTTCCCCGCGGCCAGCAGCAACGCCGGGTTGGGCGAGGTGAGCAGACGCTGGGCGTGGACCGTGTCGACCGGCGGCTCGTCCCGTTCGAGGGAGGTCGCCCGACGCTGCGGGTCGCGCAACAGCCGGACGAACTCGTCCGCGTAGATCTTCGCCGCGTCCTGCTCGACGATCAGTTCCGGGGCGGGACTCTGCGCGATGGCCTGGTGATACAGACCGGTCGTCGACGGTGCGGACAGCAGCGAGAGCACCGACGACCCGCCGGCGCTCTCGCCGAAGATCGTGACGTTCTCCGCGTCCCCGCCGAACGCCTCGATGTTGCCCTGGACCCACTGCAGGGCCGCGATCTGGTCACGCAGTCCGACGTTGGAGTCGAACGGACGGTCCTCGGTGGCGAACTGACCGAGGTCGAGGAAGCCGAACGGACCGAACCGGTACTGGATGGTGACGACGACGACGTCCTGGGCACGCGCGAGGAAGGCGCCGTCGTAGAGCGGGGTGGCGGCCGTGCCGAGGATGAACGCACCGCCGTGGATGAACACCATCACCGGTCGCGGTGCCGACGACGCGGTCTCGGGCGAGTAGACGTTCAGCGTCAGGCAGTCCTCGGCCATCGGTGCGAACTTGCCCGGCGCGATGGCCGTGAACCGCTTCTCCTGGATGGCCGCCTTGGCCACCTTGGTGCAGTCGCGGACGCCGGGCCAGTCGTGGGCGGGCTCCGGTGCGCGGAACCGGCGATGAGCCACCGGCGGTGCCGCGAACGGGATGCCTCGCCAGCTGATGGTCCCCTTGCGCAGCCGCTTCCCCCGGGCGCCCTCGACCACGCCGTTACGGGTGGTCACCTTACTGTCGAGTAATGCCATACCCACCACCGTAGACGAAACGACGACTTCGTCTACCCGCCGTCGCGCACACACCGATCGGGCGGTCCCCGCTGGTCGGCCACCACTACGATGCGCTCATGGGTTCCGGCGCGGCACGCATCGACCTCAACGCCGACCTCGGTGAGGGCATCGGCGACGACGCGGCGATGCTGGCGATCGTCACCAGCGCCAACGTGGCGTGCGGCTTCCACGCCGGCACCCCCGCGCAGTTGCTCGCCACCTGCCGGGCCGCGGTCGATGCCGGGGTCCGGATCGGCGCCCAGGTGTCCTATCCCGATCGCAGCGGCTTCGGACGCCGGTTCATGGAGATGACGACTCCCGACCTCGTCGCCGACCTGGTGTACCAGATCGGCGCGCTCGACGCCCTCGCCCGATCGGTCGGCGGCGCCGTCACCTACGTGAAACCGCATGGCGCGCTGTACAACACCATCGTCCATCACGAGCAGCAGGCGGAGGCCGTGGTCACCGCGGTCCGCGATGTCGACGACGGATTGGCGGTCATGGGGCTACCGGGGTCGGAGGTGCTGTCGCGCGCCCGACGCGCGGGACTCGACACCATCTCCGAGGCGTTCGCCGACCGCGCCTACACCCCGGCGGGCACCCTCGTGCCGCGCGGAACCGACGGCGCGGTGTTGTCGGACAGCGCCGAGATCGCGCGCCGGGTGGTCGAACTCGTCACGACGGGCCGGATCGGCGCGATCGACGGAACCCTGATCGACGTCGACGCCGGGTCGGTCTGCCTCCACGGCGACACCCCGGGCGCGGTCGGACACGCGCAGGCCGTGCGCGACGCGCTCACCGCCGCCGGGATCGTCATCGGCGCGCCGCCGGCCTGAGGGATGGTGCTAGCGGCGTCGCTGGCGGGCGAACTCGGCGAGGACCACACCGGCGGCGACCGAGGCGTTGAGGCTCTCGACGTCGTCGGCCATCGGGATGGACAGGATCGAGTCGCAGCTCTCGCGGACGAGGCGGGAGAGCCCCTTGCCCTCCGAACCGACCACGATCACGGTGGGGCCGCTGCCGTCGTAGTCGTCGAGGGTGACGTCACCGTCCGCGTCGAGACCGACCAGTTGCGCCCCGGCGTCGGCCCAATCCTTCAAAGTGCGAGTCAGATTGGTGGCGCGGGCGACCGGTAGACGCGCCGCGGCACCGGCACTGGTCCGCCAGGCGACGGCCGTCACGCTCGCGCTGCGACGTGCGGGGATGACCACGCCGTGCCCGCCGAAGGCCGCGACCGAGCGGATCACCGCGCCCAGGTTGCGCGGATCGGTGATGTTGTCGAGGGCGACGAGCAGCGGCGGGGTGCCGCTGGCCTTTGCCTCCGCCATCAGGTCGTCCGGGTGGGCGTACTCGAACTCCGGCACCTGCAGCGCGATGCCCTGGTGCATTCCGTTGGTGGACAGGCGATCGAGTTCGGGTTTGCCTACCTCGAGGATGGAGATCGCCGAGTCACCGGCGATCTTCACCGCCTCGGCGACCCGCTCGTCGGGCTCGGAGTTGGTGGCGATGTACAGCGCGGTGGCCGGCACGCCGGCACGCAGGCATTCCACGACCGGATTGCGGCCGAGGACGTACTCGGGGCCTTCGTCCCGGGCCCGCGCCCCGCCGCGGCCGGCCGCCGACTTCGACGCCGCCTTGGCTCGCTTGTGGGCCGGATGATACGGCCGGTCAACCGCTTTCGGTGTCGCGCCACGGGCCTCGAGGCCGCGGCGACGCTGACCACCCGAGCCGACGGTCTGCCCCTTCTTGGTGCCGTCCTTGCGAATAGCGCCTCTGCGCTTGGAATTCCCTGCCATCACGCCTCACCCTTCAATGCCCATTGCGCACCGTCGGGGGTGTCGGTGACCTCGATACCGGCCTGCGCCAGCCGATCCCGCACCGCGTCCGCGGTCGCCCAGTCCTTGGCGACGCGCGCGTCGGCGCGTCGCTGCAATTCCGCCTGCACCAACACGTCGAGCGCGGAGGTGGCGGCCGACTCGTCGGCGGCACCCGCCCACCGGTCGTCCAGTGGGTCGACGCCCAGAATCCCCATCATCGCGCGGACCGTGGCCGCCGCCGCCAGCGCGGCGGCTCCGTCACCGGACTCCAGGGCGGTGTTGCCCTGCCGAACCACGTTGTGCACGACCGCGAGTGCGGCCGGGACGCCGAGGTCGTCGTCGAGTGCGGCGGCGAACTCGGGGTCGACGTCCCCGACGATCACCTCACCCACGCGCGCGCCGACCCGGGCCACGAACGACTCGACGCGCCGATAGCCGGCGGCGGCCTCGGTGAGCGCACCGGGCGAATACTCCAGCATCGACCGGTAGTGCGCGCTGCCGAGGTAGTAGCGGAGCTCGACCGCCCGGACCCGTTGCAGCATCGCGGGGATCGACACGACGTTGCCCAGCGACTTGCTCATCTTCTCGCCACCCATGGTGACCCAGCCGTTGTGTAACCAGTAGCGCGCGAACGCATCTCCCGCACCGTGCGCCTGCGCGATCTCGTTCTCGTGGTGCGGGAAGATGAGATCCATCCCGCCGCAGTGGATGTCGAACTCAGTGCCGAGCAGCGAGGTGGCCATCGCCGAGCACTCGAGGTGCCAGCCGGGACGGCCGGGGCCCCAGGGCGTCGGCCACGACGGCTCGTCGGGTTTGGCCGCCTTCCACAGGGTGAAGTCGCGGGGATCGCGTTTGCCGGTCCCCGCGCTCTCGCCCTGGTGCACGTCGTCGAGCCGGTGTCCGGACAGCGACCCGTACTCCGGCAGGCTCACGACGTCGAAGTAGACGTTGCCGTCGGCGACGTAGGCGTGCCCACGGTCGATCAGGCGCTCCATGTACTCGACCATCTGGGTGACGAAACCCGTGGCCCGCGGCTCGGCCGACGGCGGCAGGACCCCCAGCGCGCGGTAGGCGTCGTCAAAGGCACGCTCGTGGGTGGCCGCCCACTCCCACCACGGCCGTCCCGCCTCGGCGGCCTTCCGCAGGATCTTGTCGTCGATGTCGGTCACGTTGCGCACGAACAGCACGTCGAGGCCCTGGTGGGTCAGCCAGCGCCGCAGGATGTCGAAGGCGATACCGCTGCGGACGTGCCCGATGTGCGGAACTCCCTGGACCGTCGCCCCGCAGAGGTACACCGACGCCTGGCCTGGGTGCAGCGGCACGAAGTCGCGCACCTCTCGGGAATCGGTGTCATACAGGCGCAGGGTCACGACCGGCAATCCTACCGGACCCTGACCTGGTTACCGACGGCCCGAGCCGCAGGTGCGCGCACCTCACGCACGCCCACGACAGACGCCGACCGGGCCGGCCGGCTCCGCGGCGACGGCGGCGGCGATCGCCCTCATCTCCGCGATGGTCGCGGAGAGGACCGCGACCGCCCGCTCCGTGGCGGGATACCGCACGCGGACGTGGATCCCGTCCGCATCGCGCCAGAACCACCATTGCGCGGTGTCCGTCGGTTTGGCGCTGGAGACCTGTTCGGCCCGTACCCCCCGGTGCGGACCCGGCAGGCGCGTGTAGTCGACGTAGGACATCATGAAGACGTCCGACCGGCGCTGACGGAGCCGGTTGCCGAACGCGAGGTAGACCGGGGTCAGCCCGATCTCGGCCAGCGGCAGGGCGGCTGCGAGCCGGACCGTGTTGACCTGGGCCGCCCCGAACAGATCGTCGCCGGCGGTGATCCGCAGGGGCGCGTTGCCCACCGACCAGCCGACGCAGCCGGGGCCCGCGCCGGTGCCGGTGGGCACCACGGTGGCGAGCTCGTCGGGCCCGCCGAGCGACTTGATCGCCATCGCCGCGCAGGTGAGCACCGCGGGGTACGTCCGTCCTCCGTGGCGGTGGACCGCCGAACTGAATGCCCGCGCCGAATCGCCCGGCAGGAGGGTCTCGACGATCGTGCGCATCTTCGCCGATTCGCCCGCCGGGACACCGAGGTCGACGGGGAACTCCGGAACCTGCCAGTCGGTCGCGGCCAGGAATCGTCCCCACTCGCCCAGTCGGGGGTCGTCGGGGGTCACCGCCGCCTCGTCGCCCGCGACCCGACGCAGCGCGTCCAGCCCGGACTCCGCGGGAGCCAGGGCCGCGCCGGCGAGCAGATCGCAGATCTCGGAGGACAGCAGCGCCATCGAGCGCGCGTCGACGTAGCAGTGGTCGAACCCGCAGACGAGGGTCGTGCTCGACGCTCTGCGGACGGCGGCCAGGAAGTGCGGCACCGGCTCGAACGGGTTGCACGTGGCGGTGATCCGTCCGGCCAGTTCGGCCGCGAACTCCGCGGGCCCGAGCCCGGCGTCGGGTTCGTGCCAGTCCTCCTTGACGTCGACGCCGCCGTGCAGCACTCGCTGGTATCCGGTGTCGGTCGCCACGTAGTGGCTGCGCAGGACGTCGTGCCGCGCGATGACGGTGGACACCACCGCGCCCAGGCGCGCGAGCTCGAGCCGCTCGGGGAAGTCGAGCGTGAGCGCGATCCAGCCGGGTTGCCCCTGCGCGATCGAGTCCAGGTGGAATCGCTCGTTCTCCGAGACCGGCGCGCTCGACGACGCCGCGCAGCCGCCGGGTACCGGAAGCCATCGGATCAGTTCCCCCGGCTCGACCTCCCAGGTCTCCGAACTCGAGAGCTTCACCGCTCTGGCCCCCCGCTCGCATAGTCGTCGAGGATGCCGCCGACACGTGCGAGGTGGTCGGCGACCGATGTACGCGCCACCTCGTTGTCGGGGAGATGACACCGGACGACGAGGCCCGCGGGGGTCCGCGTGAACCACAGGTTGGCGTTGCGCGTGGGGCCGACGCCACTCGAGGTCTGCATCGTCGTCAGGGCCGGGTCGTCACCGATCGGTAGTCGCCCCAGATCGGTATAGGACACCATGTACGGGCTGCCGTCCAGACCCCGGAAGACGCCTTCGGCGGCCAGCAACGCCAGGACCCCGTGTGCGGGCACCGAACTCGCGCGGCGCGCGGCACGCACGCTGCGCCCGGCCGCGCGCACCACGTCGTCGAAGGGCGTCGGCTCGGCGGGGAGCTCCACGGCGATCGGGGCGAAGTTGCACAGCCAGCCCTGGGTCCACGCGGTCCCGGCGTCGCGGGTGGCGAGCACCGTGGAGACGAAGAACCGCGACTCCCCGGTGATCTCGCGGTGACGCACCGCCAGGGCGGCGTACAGGAGACCGGCGAATCCCCCGCCGGTCCGGTCCAGTCGGGCGTCGCAGCGCGCGAGCGCGTACGGGTCGAGCAACCACTGCTCCACCGCGACCGCAGGGGCCGGGGCGTCGTCGGTGAGGCCCAGGTCGAGCGGGCAGCGCGGTGCGCGACCGTCGTTGGCCAGCAACACCTCTCGCCACATCGCCACCCGCTCGTCGTCGGGCGGGAGCGCGGTCGCCGCGGACCGTTCGGCGAGCACGGCTTCGCCGAACGCGCCCGGCGCCGGCGGTGTGGGTGTCCTCCCCGCGCAGTGTGCGCGGTAGAGCGCGGTGATCTCGGTCAGTGCGAGCACCGACGAATATCCGTCGCCGTGTGCGTGATCCGTGGCCACGAAGAAGGTGAAACCGGCGTCGCCGACGGTCGCCGCCCACCAGGACCCCGGAACCAGTTCCGCGCGAGCCTTTTCCGACGCCCGACGCCCGACCCAGGTGCCGAGATCGGCCCCGTCCACGACGACGGATTCGGTGTCGGCGACCTCGATCACGTACTCCTCGGGCGGCGCCACCCACCGCTGGGGACCGTCCGGTCCCGGGCGGTAGTGCGCGCGCAGTTCTTCGTGCCGACGCACGAAGTCGGTGAGCGCCGCGGCCATCGCGCCCTCGTCGAGGACGGTGTCGAAACGCAGGGCGGCGAGCAGGAATCCGGTGTGCACCTCGCCCCGACGCCGTTTGTCACCCATCGTCGCCAGGTGGTCGGACTGCAGGAACGAGACCCCGCTCCCCCACTGCTGCGCGGCACGGCGCACTCGATCGGCGTCGCGCAGTTCCCATTCGACGGTCCGACCGCCGATCAGGTGGTCGCGCAGCGGGACCACCACCGAGCCAGGCGCACCGAACCGGGGCGTGGCGAAGACGGTCCGCACGGCGCCGGTCATCAGCTGCCGAGTGCGGCCGTCGACCCTCCGGTGTGCGCTCCGGCCGGCACGGATTCGACCGCACGGTAGGTGTACTCGCAGTCACCGTCGGCGACGATCGTCGTCAGGATCTCCCGGAACGTGGAGAGGAAGACCTCGACCGCGGCGGCGTTCTCGTCGGCGGGGAACCGCGCGGAGACGTTGAGCCCGGTCGGAATCCGGTTGATCCAGAAGTAGACCTCGTCGGCGTCGCGCGTCGCGCTGCGCAGCACGCGCGCCTGGCGAGGTGTCCAGTCGGCCGCACCCTCGGCATGACGGAGGTCGATGTAGGACACCACGAAGCCGGGCGGCGTCACGTCGCCGCCGATGAGTTCGGCCACCGGCGCGAACGGGGCCGCACCCACACTCTTGTACTGCGCGGAGGTCGCCGCGACGGCCGTCAGCGCGTCGGTGAACTTCGCCGGCCGGCCGGGCCGGATCGCGACGGGGATGATGCCGACGAACCAGCCGACGGCTTCGCCCCACTCGATGGCGTTACGGGTGTGCACCGGGCCGATGAATCGCAGATCGGCACTACCCGACAGCGCGGCCGAGGTCATGGACAGCGCGGTGTAGATCCCCGCCGTCATCGACGATCCGGCACCCTTGCACACCGCGTCGAAGCGCTTGGTGTCCGCGGCGTCGAGCAGCCAGTGCGACAAGGTCGCCTGGAACCCGTTGTCCGGCAGGCGTTCCGACACGATGGTGCGCGGCGACCCGGCGGGCACCTCGAAGCGCGGGAAACGCGGGACGGGTTCGGGCTGCACGGCGGTCGGGGTGTCGTCGAAGAAGTCCCGCCACTGACTGACCGCGACGTTGTTGGCGTCGATCTGCTCACCGAGTCGACGCTCGGCGTCGCTGAAGTCGAGGTAGCTGCCGAACTGGTGCAGCGCGTGGGGTTCACCGGTCACCTCGGCGGCGTAGAGCGCGGTGAGCTCGCGGATGGCGAACACCTGGGTGTAGGCGTCCATCACGGTGTGGTCGGCCGCGAACACGAGCAGGAACCCGGTGTCGTCACCGGTCGGCTCCACGGTCACGGCGATGCAGTGCGGCCAGCTCAGCGGCGTGACCGTGCGGTTGAAGTACTCGGTGACCAGGCCGGAGACCTCGTCGGCGGCCAGGTCCGACCCGAAGTCGCGCTCGCGGACGGTGATCGAATCGGCCGAGATGGTGATCCGGGTCAGGTCGCCCTGCGGATGCTCCGGTTCGTGGACGCGTACCGAGGTCCGGAAGGCCTCGTGCCGGCGATACCACGCGATGATGGTGCGGGAGAGGGCTTCCCGGTCGAGCGGATGCTCGATCCGGAAGGCGGTGCCGATCCACTGGCTGTACCACTCCGACCCCTCGCGGACCGCCCGGCGGGCGTGTTCGAGGTGCATGTAGGACAGCTGTCGGGAGTCCGTCTGCCACTCGGTGGCGTCGACCTGCGGCTCCCAGGCGGTGACGGTGCCGCCGGGCATCGAATAGTCGGTCAGCTCGGTGTATTCCATTGCAGTCCACCTACCTTCTGGAGTCGTTGTCGGTGCGGATCACAAACCCAGTCCGCGTCGGAGGGTCGGCCAGCTCTCGCGTTGCTGGTCCACCCAGTAGGGCCACGAGTGCGTGCCCGGGTCGACGTAGCGGATGGTCGCCGGGACGCCCAGGCGATCGAGCCGGGAATCGAGTTGCTGCGTACACCACAGGGAACCGACCTCGATCGCGCCGCCGACGATCTGGCGATCGGTCGGGTTCTCGTTGCCCGGGTAACCGGGCGCGTCGTAGCGACCCGCACGACCGGTCCCGGTGGAGACGTAGACGGTGGACCCGCGCAGGTTCGCGGCCTTGGCCACCACGTCGTGCTCGGCCCAGGCCGGGTCGGTGGGCGGACCCCACATGTTGTCGGGGTTGCCGCCGAAGGCCGTCACGATGCCGCGGGGGTAGGCCTGACCCGCGGGCCCGGTGGTGGTGAAGCAACCGCTGTAGGCGGCCACGGCGTCGTAGAAGCCCGGGTTCCGGACGGCGAGCACGAGCGCCGCACCGGCGCCCATCGACAGGCCGGCGATCCCGCGGACGCCGTTGCCGTCGAAGCGCTCGTCGATGAGGGACGGCAGTTCGCGCGTGAGAAATGTCTCCCACTTGTTTCGCCCGAGCTTCGGGTCGTCGCGTTGCCAGTCGGTGTAGAAGCTGCCGTCGCCCGCGATGGGCATCACGACGTTGACGTTCTTGTCGGCGTAGAACCCGGCCACATCGGTCTTGATCGTCCAGATGCTGTTGTTCGGGTCCTCCTCGTTCAACCCGCCGAGCAGGTACAGGGACGGGCGCGGTCCGGATTCCGCGCGCGGCGTCACGACCTGCACCTTGATCGTCTTCTGCATCGCAGCGGAGTAGACGTCGAGGATGTACTGGTGCGGCCCGTCGGCGGCCACCCGCTCGATGACGGGGCGATCGGGCGCAGCCGCGGCGGGCCCGGCCGCGACCAGCGAGGTGACGACGCTCATCGCGGCCGTCAGGGCTCCGATCACGGATACGAGGCGGACCGTTCCGCGGCGATGAATTGTACGGCGGGTGGTACCCGTCATGTCGTCGCGTCCTCCGAGTTCTGCGGGAAAGTCATCTTCTGACAAAGCTTTTGGGGCTGACAGAGGCCATGGCAGCACCCGGCGGGTCTCACGATGGTCACGACAGTAACGCGATCGACCCCGAATTGATAGTTCGGCGTACTAATTGGCCAATCGCACACTGATCCTCGACAATCACCAGACGGGCGGCACAGCGCGACCTGTGGTAGGCAGCCTGCGGCATCGGGGCGCTGTCGGCACCCGTCGCCGACCTAGGGTTGGCTTACCTTAGCATGGCTACGCACCGGGACCGACCATGCGGGCACCCACGACCGCGGGCACCCTCGAACGGACCGCGCACACCCACCAACGGCAAGGCAGACATGAACTTCACATCCCTGGTCCGCCCCGACCGCACGTCGGCACCGGAGGTCGTCGTCGACCGCCTGACCGCCGATGACGACCTGTTCGTGCGGATGGACGTCGTCCTCGGCCTCCCCGTCGTGAACCAGACGCTCTGGCGGTTCCCCGGCACGGTCGACGTCGACACCATCACCGCACTCGGCCAGAAGTTGCGTTATGGGCGCCTGAGCAGGCTCGTCACCCGACACCGTGGACCCGGCCGCGCGTACTGGCGCTACACCCCGGAGGCGGGCGCGGTCTCGGTGCAGACCGAACCGGTACCGGCCGGCGACGAGGAGGCCTGGGGGCGGGCACAGGCGGACGCCCCACTCGACTTCGAGAACGGGCCGGCGTGGCGGCTCGTCGTCGCCCGCGCGGCCGCCGACGACTCGGTGCTGGTCTCGCTGATCATCTCCCATGTCATCGCCGACGGCGGCACCGGAGCGGTCGCGGTCATCGAGGCCATCCACGGCCTCGACTACGTGCCCGGCGCCGAACCCGGCCTCGTCTCCGACGTCCGCGATGCGGCGGACCTGCTGTGGACCGCGGGCACGACCGCGGCGCGGATCTGGCGGGCGAGCCGGTCCACCCCGCCGCCCTCCCCCGTGCGGGTGACCGGCCGGCCCACACCCGACACCGACGTCTCGAGCGCCGAGACCGCGCCGAATGTCACGGTCCTGATCCCGCAGGCGGACTACACCGGGGCGGCGAAGTCCCGCGGGGGCACCGACAACAGTCTCTTCGCCGCCCTGATGGTCGGCATCCTCGAGCGCAGCGGTCGCGTGTCGGAAGGGGACGTCGTCCCGGTCTCGCTGCCGGTCTCCTCCCGCACGCTCGACGACCGGCGGGCCAACGCCAGCTCGGGCGCAACGGCTTTCGTGGAGGTCGTCCCCGGGCGCTACGACGACCTCACCGCGGTGCGCACCGCATGCAAGGACGCCTACGGCAGACTCGCCGCGAACTCGGGCGCCGTCGCGCAACGAGCCGTCGTGTTGCAGGCGCTGAGCCCGTCGATCACGCGGCGCCTGGCGTCCAAGGTGACCACACCGCTGTGCCTGGCGTCGAACGTCGGCCAGGCCCCCGACGAGTTCGCGACGCTCGGCACCGGAACCGCTGGTGCACTGTCGATCCGGGCCATCACCGCGACCGGCGACCCGGTGCGGTTGCGCGACCGCAAGGGCGGTGTCAGCGGCTGGCTCGCGATCAACGACGGCCACGTGATGTTCAGCGTCAGTTCCCTCGACCCGGTCCGCATCCCCGACGCCGCGTCCCTGCGGTCCCTCGTCGACGACGAGCTCACCGCCTGGGGGATCTCGGGAAAGCCCTGGGGCGCATGAGGTTCGCATTCGCGGTCCACGGCAGCCGGGGTGACATCCAGCCGGCGATCGCGCTCGGCGCCGAGCTCACCCGGCGCGGACACGGGGTACGTCTGGCCGTACCGGAGGATCTGGTCGACATGACCGCCGCGACGGGTCTGCCGACCGAGGTGCTGGCACCGTCGACCGCCGAGCTCCTCGCGAGCCCTCTGGTTAAAGAACGCCTCAAATCGAAGAACCCGCGCGTACGTCTGCGTGCACTCGGCGAGGTCGCCGAACACGGGCGCGCGACCTCCGAGCGCGTGATGCGCGAGCTCGCCGACTCCTCGGATCTGCTCGTGACCGGTCCGCTCGCCCAGGACCGCGGCGAGGCGATCGCACAGAGTCGTGGAATCCCGTTCGTGCCGTTGCACTTCTGTCCGCTGCGGCCCAACGCGAGCCTCGACGTCCGCTACCGCCGCTACCCCCGGCCCGTCTCGCGAGCGATGTGGCTGCTCGCCGACCGCACCTATTGGCTGACGGTGCGCGGGGCGGACCGTCGACTCCGCCACGAACTCGACCTACCGGCCGCGAAAGGCCAACTCGGGAGCCGACTCCGGGCGCGGGGCGTGCCGGAGATCCAGGCCTACGACGCCGCGCTCTTCCCCGGTCTCGACGAGGAGTGGGGCGCGCAGCGTCCGCTGGTCGGATTCCTGTTGCCCGACAACGCGACCCGGAGTGCGATGGCGACCGGGAACGACGCGACGGCCGCCGCGCTGGACTGGATCGGCGGGGGCGAACCGCCCGTCTATGTCGGTTTCGGCAGCATGAAGATCAGCAGCGAGCAGATCACCGCCATCGTGACCACTCTGCTCGCCCGCGGCCTGCGCGTCATCGGGCACACCGAACACCCGCTGCCACACCACGACCGGCTGCTGCACATCGATGGGCCCGTCGACCACGAGCTCCTGTTGCCGCAGTGCGGCGGTGCCGTTCACCACGGTGGCGCCGGCACCACGGCGGCCGTGGCGCGCGCCGGTATCCCGTCGGTGGTCGCGTGGTTGAGCGCCGATCAGCCGATGTGGGCGGCCGCCCTGCGCAGAGCCGGCGCCGGAGCGGGCAATCGTCTCGCCCGGTTCGGCCCGGACGATCTGGCCCCCCTCACCGATCCCGCGGTGGCGGCGGGCGCGGCCGGTCTCGCCGCGCGTCTCACCCCGCCGGCCGAGGCCACCGGCCGGGCCTGCGACATCCTGCTGAGCGCGGGGGGTTAGCCCGCGGCGTCCAACAGCGCGGTGGCCACCGCGGCGATCCCCTCGCCGCGGCCGGTCATGCCCAGGCCGTCGGTCGTGGTCGCCGACACCGACACCGGGCCGCCCAGCACGTCGGACAGCACCTGCTGCGCCTCCGCACGGCGCGGTCCGATCTTGGGCCGATTGCCCACCACCTGTACGGCCGCGTTCACCACGCGGAGCCCGTCGGCCTCGATGAGAGTCCGTACGTGCGAGAGCATCTGGACTCCCGAGACACCCTCCCACTCCGGGCGACCGGTGCCGAACACGGAACCCACGTCACCCAGACCCGCCGCCGACAGCACCGCATCGCACAGCGCGTGGGCGCCGACGTCGCCGTCGGAGTGGCCTTCACACCCCGGTTCGTCGGGAAAATACAGACCGACCATCCAGCACTCGGCGGACGCGTCGACGCGATGGGCGTCGGTACCGATGCCGACCCTCATCGCCCACCGACCATGTCGCGCACGATACGCAGGTCCCAGGGCGTGGTGATCTTCATGGCAAGCGGGTCTCCAGGGACGAGGTGGACATCGATTCCGCATCTCTCGACGAGGCCGGCGTCGTCGGTCGCGATACCGGCGTCATCGGCGTGCGCACGGAGGAGGGCGTCACGGGCGAAACCCTGAGGGGTCTGCACGGCGCGCAACTCCTCGCGGTCGACGGTCCGCGTCACGCGCTCGAGACCGGCCGGGCCGGGCTCGACCTGTTTGAGGGTGTCGACGACGGGAACGGCGGGGACGACCGCCTGATGCCCGGCGCGGATCGCGGCGACGACGTCGGTGAACACCCGCGCGGGGGTGAGTGGTCGCGCGGCGTCGTGCACGAGCAGGATGCCGGCGCCACCGGCGGCGGCGATGCCGGCGCGCACCGAATCCGACCGGTGAGCGCCACCGGCGACGACGCGCACGCCGGTCAGCAACGCCGATGCCCGCTCGACGAGGTCGGCGGGCACCACGACGACCACGGTCGCCCCCAGCGAGGCGGGGATGTTGTCAACGCATCGCTCGATGATCGTCCGTCCACCCACATCCACGAAGGCCTTGGGCACCGGCTCACCGAGTCGGGTTCCCGACCCGGCGGCCGGGATGATGACACAGACTTCTGCGCCGAAAAGCTCCGGCGTAGGTGTCACGAAGAGTCCTGAACCAGGTGCGACCGGCGGTCAGGAAGCGGCGGCGAGGACCTCGTCCAGCATGCTGGTGGCCTTCTCGTCGTCGGTGTTCTGGGCGAGTGACAACTCGTCGACCAGAACGCGACGGGCTCGGGTCAGCATCCGCTTCTCACCGGCCGACAACCCACGATCCTGTTCGCGACGCCAGAGGTCGCGGACGATCTCGGCGACCTTGATGATGTCGCCCGAGATCAGCTTCTCCTGGTTCGCCTTGAACCGGCGCGCCCAGTTGGTCGGCTCCTCGGTGTGCGGGGCCCGCAGAACCTGGAAGACCTGATCGAGACCTTCCTGCCCGACGACGTCGCGAACGCCCACGTACTCGAGCTTCGTCGAGGGAATCTGAACGGTCATGTCACCGTCGGCAACCTTGAGAACAAGGTATTCGATCTGCTCACCCTTGATGGTCCGGGTCACGATGTCTTCGACCCGGGCAGCACCGTGATGGGGGTAAACGACGGTGTCGCCAACTTTGAAATTCAATGTTCCTTGCCCCTTTCGAGTGAAGCCAGTCTAGCACGGGCGTTCCGAGGCACCCACCCAACGGTGCAGGTCAACGCGGTGAACAGGTTTCATGACAGGCTCTTGCGAGGTCGCGAGGGGTGCGCGGTGAGGGTGGGCTACCCCACCGGAGCTCCCCGTCGGCCTGGCGCGGGGTACGCCCCACCACGGTGTCGACCGGGCTCCCCGGCACCGCCCGCCGACCCCTGGGACGACGTGGGCTCGACCACCCGGCGACCGCTGCGGGGCCGTGGCGCCGGCGACGGCGACAGACCAATCGGGTACCCGGCCGGACTTTTCCGCACCGCGCCCACTACGCTGCGTAGTGCAGGGTTTCGCGCGCTGCATGTCGGCTTCGTTTGACCTGGGAGGATCGGGTGTCAGTGCTATCACTTTCCGCGCGGCGGTCGGCGGTTCGGCCATCTCGCATGGTGACCGCGGTTGCCGCGATCGGCATCGCCGTCGCCCTCGGCACCACCGGCTGCGGTGCGGGTCAGATCTCGCAGACCGCCAATCAGCTGCCCGCGATCAACGGCGCGAACGTCAACTACGACGAACTCGAGCTCCGCGACGTGCAGATCCTCTACCCCGAGAACGACGCATCGACGGTCTTCGGCGACGGCGGACCGTTCGAGCTGGCGTTCGTCATCGCCAACTCCGATCCGCTGGTCTACTACCGCCTGAAGGGGATCAACCCCGAGGAGGGCCAGGTCACCTTCATCGAGGGCGCCGAGGCCGATGACCGCATCATCCCGCCGACCGGGGCGCTGCGCGGCGGCACCCCGGTCGGCGCCAACCCGGAGTTCGAGAAGCGCCTCAGCGTCGAGCTCGACAACACCGGTGACACGGTCGCGGCGGGTCTGACGACCGAGCTGACGTTCGTGTTCGAGAAGCGCGAAGCCGACGGCCGCTGGGTCGATGCCGGCCAGACCACCGTCGACGCCCCGGTCGACGGCGGCGCGGAACTCGAGCGCCAGGACGTGGCACGTAACGCCGAGCCGACGTTCTACAACCAGCATCACGGCGACGAGGGCCACGGCGAAGAGGGCTCCGGGGCCGGCACCGGCGAACACGGCGCCGACGGCGAGGGTCACGGCGAAGGCGGCCACTGACCACCGGTCGAACAACTTCCACTAGCGAGGCCCGGCACACGCCGGGCCTCGCTCGTTCTGTCGGCCTCGCCACCTAGGCTGACCGGGTGGCCAGAACCAAGTCGTCCTTCCGCTGCACCGCGTGTGGTCATCAGGTGCCCAAGTGGGTGGGCCGCTGCCCCGAGTGCGGCGAATGGGGCACCATCGGCGAGGTGGCCGGGCCGGCACCGTCGGCGCGCTCGACCGCCGCGGTCGCGCCGTCGAGCCCCGCTCTGCGCATCACCGACGTCGACGCCGAATCGTCCGCCGCGATCCCCACGGGCATCGGCGAGCTCGACCGGGTGCTGGGCCGCGGCGTCGTCCCGGGCTCGGTCATCCTGCTGGCCGGTGAGCCCGGCGTCGGCAAGTCGACGCTGCTGCTCGAAGCCGTCAAACACTGGGCGGCACAGGGCCGCACCGCGCTCTACATCACCGGCGAGGAATCTGCCGGGCAGGTCCGCATGCGGGCCGAGCGCACCGGCGCGGTGCATCCGAACGTCTACCTGGCCGCCGAGACCGACCTCGCGACGATCCTCGGCCACGTCGACTCCGTCGCGCCGTCGCTCATGATCGTCGACTCGGTACAGACCCTCGTCGCCTCCGGGGCCGACGGCGTCACCGGCGGCGTGACCCAGATCCGGGCGGTGACGACCGCACTGGTCTCGCTCGCCAAGAACCGCGGGGTCGCGGTCATCCTCGTCGGCCACGTCACCAAAGAGGGCGCGGTCGCCGGCCCGCGGTCGCTGGAGCACCTCGTCGACGTCGTACTCGCGTTCGAGGGTGACCGGCACTCGACGCTACGCATGGTCCGCGGTGTCAAGAACCGGTTCGGGGCGGCCGACGAGGTGGGGTGTTTCGAACAGCGCGACGACGGCATCCATCAGGTCCCGGATCCCTCCGGAATCTTTCTGCATCAACGTGATTCGGATGTGAGTGGCAGCGCCACCCTGGTGACCATGGACGGCAAACGCGCGCTGGTGGGCGAGGTCCAGGCGCTGGCGAACGGCACCGAGATGAACATTCCGCGTCGGGCGGTCTCCGGCCTGGACATGAACCGCGTCTCGATGGTGCTCGCGGTCCTGCAGGCACGCGGGGGTCTGAAGCAGATCGCGAAGAGCGAGGTATATCTCTCCACGGTGGGCGGCATGCGCGTGACCGAGCCGGCCGCCGATCTCGCGATCGCGCTCGCCGTGTACTCCACGGTGAAGAACCAGCCGATCCCGCAGTCGACGGTGGTCATCGGCGAGGTCGGGCTCGGCGGTGAGGTCCGTCGTGTCTCGGCGGTCGCGCGCCGACTCGCCGAGGCGAGGCGTCTCGGCTTCCGGGAGGCGATCATCCCCGAGGCCACCGACGAGGAACTGCCGACGGGCATCCGGATCCTGCGCGTCGCGAACCTCGGCGACGCCGTCGGTCTCCGCGACGCCGATCCGGTGGACGCGCCCTTCTGACCCGGCCCCCTGGCCGCTACGCCTAGGGGTACATCCGGCGTTTGTACTCCTCCGCCCGGGCGCTCTTCTCGACATGGGCGGCGAAGTGCTTCCGCACATCGATCGTCACGAAGATCGCGTGTGCGCTGGCAACCGGCTCGTCCGGATTGCCGATGTGGGCGACCGCCTCGGTGAAGATCTTGCGGCGCTGTCGGCCCAGCAATGTGCCGGTGAACTGCAGCGTCGAGCCCACCGGGATGGGCCGGATGTAATCCACCTCGAGGTGCACGGTCACCCCGGAGGGCCCGATCAGGAGCGGGATGGTGCCCATCACCTCGTCGAACGCGGTGCTCAGGATGCCGCCGTGGATGACGCCGGGGCCGCCCTCCATCCGGGTCTCGACCTCCATCGACGCGTCGACGGTGAACCCCTCACCCGCATGCACCACCAGATGCAGGCCCTGCGGGGAGTCCGGTCCGCAGCCGTAGCAGGTCGGGTTGTGCATGCGGACGGGTTCGCCCGGCTTGGCCGCCTTCGGGTGGCGTTCCACCTCGTCCAGGTCGTCGGGCACCACGAAACTGCTGCTCTTCACACCCCGGTACCCTAGTCACCATCAGAACGGCCGACGCCGCTGGCATCCGGCCCGGCGCGGGTGGGCGCGCCGTCCCGGCGGGACGGACGGGTCACTGGAGGGAAGTCATGGTTGCCGAGGTGGTCAGATCCGAGCTGACGCGCGACACGGTGGCGCGCGTCGCGCCCGGCACGCCGCTTCGTGACGGCCTCGAACGCATCCTGCGCGGCGGGACCGGCGCCCTCATCGTGCTGGGACACGACTCCGACGTCGAGAAGATCTGCGACGGCGGTTTCCACCTCGACGTCGAGTTCGCGCCGACGAGACTGCGCGAGCTCGCCAAGATGGACGGCGCCGTCGTGCTCTCCACCGACGGCAAGCGCATCGTGCGGGCCAACGTCCAGCTGGTCCCCGATCCCTCCATCCCGACCGAGGAGTCGGGCACCCGCCACCGCGCGGCGGAGCGGACCGCCATCCAGACCGGGCATCCGGTGATCTCGGTGAGCGCGTCGATGTCGATCGTGAGCGTCTACGTCGACGGCGCCCGCCGGGTCGTCGAGAGCCCGGACCCGATCCTGTCCCGCGCCAACGTCGCGCTGGCCACCCTCGAGCGGTACAAGGCCCGGCTCGACGAGGTGATCTCGGCGCTGTCGCGCGCGGAGATCGAGGACTACGTGCTGCTGCGCGACGCGATGTCGACCGCCCAGCGCATGGAGATGGTCCGTCGTGTGTCGGCCGAGATCGAGGAGTACGTCCTCGAACTGGGTGTGAACGGCCGGCAGGTCAGCCTGCAGCTCGAGGAGCTGATCAGCGACAACGACACCATGCGCGAACTGCTCGTCCGCGACTACTACGCCAGCCCTGAGCCGGCGACCGCCGAGGATGTCCGGCAGGCGCTCGAGGTCGTCGAAAACCTCAGCGACGCAGACCTTCTCGACCTCACCCTGCTCGCCGGGGCCTTCGGGTACCCGACGACGATCGAGGCCCAGGACACGGCGATGAGTCCCCGCGGTTACCGTCTGCTCGCCCGGATCTCGCGACTGCAGTTCGCCCACGTGGACCGGCTCGTGCGTAGCTTCGGGACCCTACAGGCGCTGCTCGCGAGCTCGTCGGCCGATCTGCAGGCGGTCGAGGGTATCGGCAGCATCTGGGCTCGCCACATCCGTGAGGGGCTGTCCCGCTTGGCCGAGACCAGCATCGAGCGCTACGACTAGTAGCCTGGCCCGGCGAACGTGACCGTCGCTCAGGGCTGTTGGGCCGGGGCGACCATGTTGAACGTGATCGGGAACGATTCGCGTTCGCCGATCTTGCCGATGGCGGAGTAGGAGCCGGCGGGCACCTGGGTCCGCGGGCGCTCGCAACCGGGGCTGCTGGTGGTGCCCGACCAGGTGATCGTGTCCTTGACCTGCTGCGCAGGCTTGAGCACCACGTTGTTGACCGTGTTCAGCGGCGAGCAGTCGCGCGCCGACCACAGCGTCCGGGTGCCGTCCAGGGTGCGGACGATGACGTTCTGCACGGCCTTGCCGACGTCGCGGGTGCACTCGGACAGTCCCGCGTTGGTGGTCACGATGGTGAACACCGGGTTCTGCCCGATCGTGTAGGTGGGCTTGTCGGTGTAGAGGACCACCGAGATCGCCTGATCCGGGCACAGGGCCGGCCCACCGGCCGCTCCGGGAACGCCTGCTGGACTTGCCGATTCGACCGGGGTCGCGGACCCCGCGGGCGGCCCCGCCGGAGCACCCGCCCCGCCGCCGGCGCCGCCCCCCGTATCCGGTTCACCGGAGGCGCCACCCGCCTGTGGCTCCGACGCGGGTGGCGCGGATGTCGTCGACGAGGCCGACGAACTCGACGACACGCTCGCGGTGGCTGCGGTGTTCTGCGGATCCCCGCTTCCCGACGTCATCCACACGATCAGTGCGACGACCAGACCGACCACGACCAGCGCACCACCCACGGCGACGACGCGGCGTCGCCAGTAGATCTCGGGTGGCAGTGGGCCCTGGGGTTCGATCACGACCACAACGCTAACGGCCGGGTCTTGACTTCTGGTTCACCACGTGCGGCGTGTCGCAGCGGGAAAGCGGTCCCGAGCAGGCAAAGTCTAGAGTTCGCCTTCAGGTCCACCGCATACGGAGACGAATACGGCGTCAGGCGGACTCGGCCGCCACCGCGGTGGGCGACGGACGTTCGCCGATATCCCCGTACACGCCCTGCACGCTGACCTGTCCCTCGCTGAGCCGGTAGGTCAGGCCGACGATCGCCAGGCGTCCGGTGCTGATCCGGTCGGCGATGATGCGGCTGCGCTGCATGAGCAGCTGCCCGGTCTCCACCACGTGGCGGGCCTCGAACTCGTCGACCCGCGACAGGCCCTCGCTTCGGCCGGCGAGGATGCTGGGGGTCACGCGCTCCACGACGTCGCGGATGTATCCGCCGGGGATCTGGTTGTCGTCGAGCGCGTCGAGGGTGGCCTTGACGGCACCGCAGCTGTCGTGCCCGAGGATCACGATGAGCGGCACCTGCAGTACCTCGACGGCATACTCAAGCGAGCCGAGGACGGCCGAGTCGATCACGTGGCCGGCCGTGCGGACGACGAACATGTCGCCGAGGCCCTGGTCGAAGATGATCTCGGCCGAGAGTCGCGAGTCGGCGCAACCGAACAGCACGACGTGCGGGTGCTGGCCGGCGGCCAGCCGCGCACGGTCCTCGATACCCTGGCTGGGATGCTGAGATTCACCTGTCACAAATCGGTCGTTGCCGTCGCGCAGGATGCGCCAGGCCTGCCGTGGTGTCGTTGCGGTCATGCCCAATAGTGTGCCATCGGGCCATCTGCTCGGTTGGTTCGATATGCATGAACGGGATCTCCCATGGCGTGACCCGTCGTGTAGCGGCTGGCAGATCCTCATCAGCGAGATCATGTTGCAGCAGACGCCGGTGTCCCGGGTGGTCGAACCCTGGCGGGAGTGGGTCCGGCGGTGGCCGGTCCCGTCGGCGATGGCGGCTGAACCGGCCGGGGAGGTCCTGCGGGCGTGGGGCAAGCTCGGCTATCCGCGGCGCGCGCTCCGCCTCCACGAGTGCGCCAAGGTGCTGGCCGCCGATCACGACGATCGGGTTCCCGACGATGTCGAGACCATGTTGGGGTTGCCCGGGATCGGGGACTACACCGCCCGGGCGGTCGCCTGCTTCGCCTACGGGCAGGCCGTGCCGGTCGTCGACACCAACGTCCGGCGGGTCATCGTCCGCGCCGTCCACGGGCGCGAACAACCGGCGAATCCGTCGCGGCGGGATCTCGCCGACGCGCAGGCGCTGCTCCCCCGGTCCGCCGACGGCACCTACGCCGCCTACGCGCCCCGCTTCTCGGCGGCGCTGATGGAACTCGGCGCGCTCGTCTGCACGGCCCGAAACCCCAAGTGCGACAAGTGCCCTCTCGTCGACGGTTGCACCTGGGTCGGCCTCGGCCGGCCG
Organism: Gordonia sp. NPDC127522; assembly: GCF_042672305.1. Taxonomy (NCBI): domain Bacteria; kingdom Bacillati; phylum Actinomycetota; class Actinomycetes; order Mycobacteriales; family Gordoniaceae; genus Gordonia; species Gordonia sp. NPDC127522. The sequence continues at coordinate 471,864 of NZ_JBHXVK010000001.1, read as the reverse complement.
ACGCACGCCGGACCGCCACGCCGGGTGCAGAAGTTCGCCGGCACCGACCGTCAGGTGCGCGGTCTGCTCCTGGATGTCCTGCGCAACACCGACGACGCCGTCGACCGCGCCGCACTCGACGTCGTATGGACCTCCGACACCGCCCAGCGTGACCGGGCCCTGGATTCGTTGCTCGTCGACGGGCTCGTGGAGATCACCGCGAGCGGACGCTACTGCCTCGCCGGCGAGGCATAGCTCCGCGGGACTCCGCCGAACGGCTCTGAGACGGCTGTACCGGAACTCCGCTCGAGCCGGCGATGACAGACCTCATAATCCGTGCCGGGTTCATTGACCAGTCGTTTGATCGTTCGGAGATAGTCTCCCACCACGCCCGGATCGTTGCTAATGTCCCGATCCATGAGTCAGCCGCCGTATCCCCCTGTCCCGCCGCCGGACCCGCAGCAACCGGGCGGCTTCCCCGGGCAGCAGCCGCCCCAATACGGGCAGCAGCCGCCGCAGTACGGGCAGCAGCCTCCCCAGCAACCGCCGTACGGCCAGCAGCCGCAGTACGGCCAGGCGCCGCCTCCGCCGCCTCCGGGCGGGCCGCAGTACGGCGATGCCGGAGCGTACCCCGGAGCTCCCGATCCCTACGGCGCACCGGGGGATTCGGGCAAGATCGACGTGGGCACCGCGTTCTCGTGGGCCTTCGGCAAGTTCAAGAACAACGTCGGCGCGATGATCCTGCCGGGCCTCGCGGTGTTCCTGTTGGGCGCGGCACTCATCGCGGTGGGGTTCTCCGCGGTCTCGCTCTTCGGCACCACCGAGACCGTCGACTACGGCAACGGCTTCTACTACGAGGAGACGTCGCTCGGCCTTGGCGGCGGGATCCTCCTCGGCCTGGTGTACCTCGTTTTCATCCTGGGCCTCCTCTACATCCAGGCGAGCATCATCTCGGGCGCGGTCCGGGTGGCCAACGGCGAACCGGTGACGGCGAAGTCGTTCCTGACCCCGATCCGTTTCGGGCCGGTCATCGGCACCGCGATCCTCGTCGGCCTCATCACGGGTATCGGCTACGCGCTGTGCATCATCCCGGGCATCGTCGCGATGTTCTTCCTGATGTTCTCGGTGGTCGCGACCATCGACAAGAGCCTGTCGCCGATCAACGCGATGAAGGCGTCCTTCGAGCTGACCAAGTCGAAGGTCGGCGACTCGATCCTGACCCTGCTGGTCACCTACGCCATCAACCTCGTCGGTGTGCTCCTCTGCTACGTGGGACTCATCGTCGCGGCTCCGGTGGCCCAGCTGTTCCTGGTGCACTGCTGGCGCCGGCTCAACGGCGCGCCCATCGCGCCGGCCGACCCGGCCTGACGCCACCCGTTCCTTCTCGGGGCGTACACGATTCGTCGTGTACGCCCCGAATCACGTTGCGCAGCGGTCTCAGCGGTCGAGGCCGGACAGGAATGCCTCCACCGCACCGCGATACACATGTGGCGCGTCGTCGTGGATCAGGTGTCCGGCATCCGGCACGCGGAGATACCGGGCGTGGTCGTTGGCCGCGCACATCGTCCGCATCTGCCCCGGCGGGGTGACCCCGTGTTCGGCCTCGATCAGCAGCGCCGGCACGCCGACCGAACGCCATTGCGTCCAGAAGTCGCGTCGGCCCCATTCCTCGGCGATCGCGGCCCACAACGGAATCCGACCGTGTAACCGGCCGTCGTCGAAGGCCTCGAAGAAGTAGCGGCCGGCCACCGGCCCGAACATCTCGACGGCTTCGGCCTCGGAGGCGAATCGGTCCGGCCAGGACTCGAACCACGGGGTCCAGCTCGTGGTGGTCCGGCCGCGGAAGTCGGGGGCCATGTCCTCGACGACCAGCGCTGCGACGAGTTCGGGGTACTCCGCCGCCGCGCACCAGGCGTGCAGGGCTCCCATCGAATGCCCGATGAGGACCGCAGGCCCGCGGTCGATCCAGGTGAGGACCTCGGCGAGGTCGGCGACGAACCGCTCCGTCGCGAGTTCGCTGTCGTCGCAGGGCTCTTCGGCGTCGGCGCCGGTGTGGAAGGCGGCGTCGTAGGTGAACACCCGGCCGTACCGGCGCAGCCACGGGACCTGGCGGCGCCATGTCCGTCCGCGGCCCATCAGGCCGTGCACCAACACGATGGGCGGCGCCGCGCGCTCGACTGTGGTCGACGATCCGTTCGCGTCGTCCGCGACTTCGGGACCGCCGTGGTCGCGAAGTCCGGTCTCCTGCGGAACCTCACCGTCGAACATGTCAGAACTGTAGTCGCAGAACCTCAATGCCACCGACGACCGGCACGGGCCCGACCGCCGTGTCGTCGTTCCGCAGACGACCGCCCCCGCGCAGCGCCTATGGTGGACGCATGTCTGTTGTGAAGATCAATGCCATCTCCGTCCCCGAGGGTGCGGGCCCCGAACTGGAGAAGCGGTTCGCCAATCGCGCCCACTCGGTCGACGGGTCCAAGGGGTTCCTCGGATTCCAGCTGCTGCGTCCGGTCAAGGGTGACGACCGCTACTTCGTCGTCACCGAGTGGGAGTCCGAAGAGGACTTCCAGGCCTGGTCGGCGGGCCCGGCCCGCGAGGCGCACTCCGGTGAGCGCGCGAAGCCGGTCGCCTCGGGTGCCGATCTGCTCGAGTTCGAGGTCGTGCTCGACGCTCGGCCCAGGTCCTGAGACGAGCACGCCCTGACCCCTGAACCGGCGGCGGGCGAGACGCTCGTCGCACCGATGTTCCCGCTCGGCACCGCCCTGGTGCCGAGCGCGGAACTGCCGCTGCGCATCTTCGAACCGCGGTATCGCCAGATGCTCGACGACCACGTCGACACCTCGACCGATCCACCCACGGTCCGATTCGGCGTGGTGCTGATCGAGCGCGGTTCCGAGGTCGGCGGCGGCGAGTCACGCTGCCGCGTCGGCACCCTGGCACACGCCGAGATCACCGGCCGGCTGCCGGACGGCCGCGCGACGCTGACCGCGATCGGCCGACGCCGGTTCCGGGTCGAGGAGTGGCTGCCCGACGATCCATATCCCCGCGCCCGCATCACGGTGTTGCCCGAGCGGACCCCGAGCCGCTCCGATCTTGCCCGTCTGCGCGACCTCGCCGAACGACACCGCGAGCTGATCCGGCGGAAGTTCCGCGCCGCCGGCGAGGACCCCGAGCCGATCATCGCCGCCTTCGCCCTCATCGACTCCGATCCCCGGGCCGCGGACCTCTCGCCCATCCACCGGTGGGCGGCGCAGACGGCGGGACAACCGCATGACCAGCAACGAATCCTCGAGGCCGAGGACCCGACCGATCAGATCGAGATCCTCCACGACGTGATGCAGGGGATGGAGGCCCGGGTGGCCTTCGGGAGTTCCTGACGACCACCCCTGGCATCAGAGTTAGAACGTGTTCTAGTATTGCGTGTGCCGTAGTTCACACCTGTCCGTCGGCGGCTGTCAGCCGCCCACGCCCGGACAGGGCCCCGTCCTCTGAGGAGCACACGCGTAATGACCGAGACCGTGGAGTCCCAACCCGCCACCCTCACCGGCGGGGGCGATCAACCCCAGTTGCTCATCGGCGGCCGGTGGGCCGATCCCCATTCCACCGAGACCCTCGAGGTCCACTCCCCCGCCACCGGTGAGCGCGTCGGTTCGGTACCGCTCGCCGATGCCACCGACGTCGACGCCGCGGTCCGCGCGGCGCGCGCGGCCTTCGACTCCGGGATCTGGAGTTCGACGCCGCCCGCACAGCGCGCCGACATCATCGCGAAGGTCGCCGATCTGATCGACGAGCGGGGCGACGAGATCACCGCGCTCGTGTCGGCCGAGATGGGCGCGCCGCCGAGCGCGATCAGCACCCTCCAACAGCTCCCCGGCACCGGCGTCCTGCGCGCCTACGCCAACGCCGCCCGCGACTATCAGTGGGAGGAATACCGCACCGGCCTGTTCGGCACCACGCGGATCACCCGCGAACCGGTGGGCGTCGTCGGCGCGATATGCGCCTGGAACGTCCCACTGTTCATCACCTGCAACAAGATGGGTGCCGCGCTGGCCGCGGGCTGCTCGGTGGTGCTCAAACCCGCACCCGAGACCCCCATGACCGGCAACTATGTCGCACAGCTGTTCATCGAGGCAGGCGTTCCCGCCGAGGCGATCTCGGTGGTCACCGGTGGCACCGAGACCGGGCAGGCGCTCGTCGCACATCCCGACGTCGACAAGATCACCTTCACCGGTTCGACCGCGGCCGGCAAGGCGATCGGCGCGGCGTGCGCCCAGACCCTCAAGCGGTGTTCGCTCGAGCTGGGTGGCAAGTCGGCCGCCATCGTCCTCGATGACGTCGACCTCGCCGCGAACGCCTTCATGTTGACGTTCCTCGGCTTGTTCAACACGGGCCAGGCATGCGTCGCCCAGACGCGAATCCTGGTGCCGCGCAGCCGACAGGACGAGATCGTGGCCGCGATGGTCGAGGCCGCGAAGGCGATGAAGGTCGGGCTGCCGTCCGATCCGGAGGCCCAGCTCGGACCCCTGATCACCGAGAACCAACGGAACAAGGTGGAGGAGTACGTCGAACTCGGCAAGAAGGCCGGCGCCACCGCGGTTCTGGAAAGCGAGCGGCCGGCCGGACTCGACTCCGGCTACTTCCTCACCCCCACGATCTTCACCGGCGTCACCAACGACATGGCCATCGCGCAGGAGGAGATCTTCGGGCCCGTACTGTCGGTGATCGCCTACGACGACGTCGACGAGGCCATCGCCATCGCCAACGACTCGAGCTACGGGCTCGCCGGCACGGTGTGGACGAACGACGTCGAGCGCGGGATCGAGATCTCCACCAAGATCCGCACCGGAACCTTCGGGATCAACTGGTACGCCATCGATCCCGAGTCACCGTTCGGCGGCTACAAGAACTCGGGCATCGGCCGCGAGAACGGCCGCGAAGGTCTCGAGTCCTTCCTCGAGCACAAGTCGACGATGCTGCCGATGGGATACGAGGTGTCCACGGGTTAGACCTCCCGCCTCTCACAGGGGGGAACCGGGGCCGGACGACGTGTACGTTCGGCCCCGATTCTTGTTTCGTGCCCGCCCACAGGCAGAGAGCCGCTGACTATTGCTCCCTAATCCGAAGAGTGTGGTGAGGTGGCTGCTCAGGCCGCTCCGTGGGGTGTGATGGTGACTTCGTATCCGAGTTTGTGTAGGTCGTAGATGGCGCGGTTCTTGGTGCGTTCGGGGTGGCGTTGCTGGTGGTAGTCGGGGCCGGGTTCGTCGTAGACGACGTTGTCGGTGAGCATGATCCAGACCACGGTGAGCAGGGTGTGCTCGAGGGCGACGATCGCTTTGGGTTTGCCGCGAGAGCGGACCAGGCGCCGGTATTTGGCGTTGAGGAAGGTGCCTTTGTGGCTGGCGATCGATAACGCTGTAGCCCCGAGAGCACCTTTGAGGTGACGGTTACCGGGGCGGGTTTTGACGTTCTTGATCCGGCCGGCGGATTGGTGCTGGCCGGGGCAGACCCCCGCCCAGGAGGCCAAATGGCCTGGTGTGGGGAACTGGGCCATCTGGCCGCCGGTCTCGGCGATGATCACATCGGCGGTGGTGGTGGAGATACCCGGGATCGTGCAGATCAGGTCGCGTTTGGCTTGAAACGGCGCCATCACCTTCTCGATGCGCTCGGTCAACGCGTCGATCCGGGTGGTGTGTTCGGTGATGAAATCCAGATGCAACTCGACCAGGAACGCGTGGTGGTCGGTGAAGCGGCCCTGCAACGCCTGGGTCAACGCGGGGATTTTGCGGCGGAGTTGTTTCACCGACAACTCCGCCAACACGGCGGGATCGCGTTCACCGTTGACCAGCGCCTGCAACATGAATCGCGACGAGACTCCGTTGATATCGGAGACCACCACCGACAGTTTGATGCCGGCGTCTTCGAGGACTTTCTCCAACCGTTGAATCTCGCGGCCGCGTTCGCGGGTGATCGCGGTGCGGGTGCGGGTCAGATCGCGTAACCGTCGGATCGGTTCAGGCGGCACGAACGAGGCCCGCAACAATCCGTGGGCGGCCAGCTGCGCCAACCACGCCGCGTCCGACACATCGGTTTTGCGGCCCGGGAGGTTCTTGGCGTCGTGGGCGTTGACCAACATCACCTCGAAGGGGGCGTCTTCGAGGAGGTAGTAGAACGGTTTCCAGTAGTCGCCGGTGGCTTCCATGACCACACACGTCACCTGCTCGGCGATCAGATAGTCCCGCAGCCGCAGAATGTCACGGCTCATCGACGACCAGGTTGTGGTCTCTTGCACCGTCTTTCGGCCCGGACTAGCCAGGCGGACACAGACTTTCACATCCTTTTTGGAGACATCCATCCCGGCGCATCGGGGATGCAGCACTTCCATCTCGGTCTCCTTTCGAGTCCTCGAAAAGTGGGCTGCGGACGGGGCGAACAAATGCAGGAGTCTAATCCGCGTGCTCGTAGCAACAATCCACGATTCCCGTGGCAGGCCCCGCGCCTCACACTGAGGTACTGGCTCTTCGGCACAAGGGAGGAATTCAAGGTCACCGCATCCCACCCCTCCACTATCAACCCCCCACGCGCCGGTGACCAGCACGAACTCTTCGACCCCCACGACGGCCGCCAGGCCGCAGATACTGAGGTGCGAGGAGCGATAGCGACGAGCCACGAAGGGCCTGGTGAGGCACGCTGCGGAGCCCTTCGTGGCAGTGAGAATGGGTGTGGGTGGTTGACCGGGTCTGGGTCTGACTTACTTCGTGGCTGACGGTGCTGTCATGGGCGAGATGTGTCGGCCCGGAACCTCGGTCGGCTACCCGCACCAAGTGACCTTGAGGGCCGGGGCGGGTGTGACCTGATTAGGACCCTGTCTGGCTGGTAGGCCGTGACTCTTCACTGTCCTGTCCACCCGCCCCGGCGAGGTCATCCCACACCGCAGTGAAGGAGACACCGCCAGAATGGCTGAGACAACAGTGACCACGCAAGTGGTCGTACTCGGAGTCGATACCCATCAACAGACCCATCACGCCGCGATCGTCGCCACCGACGGCCGCCCGCTGGCTGATCGGGAGTTCCCGACCACCACCGCCGGCTACACCGAGTTGTGGCAGTGGGCGTGTGGCTTCGGTCGAGTCGAGTTCGCCGCGGTGGAATCGAGCGCCTCCTACGGGGCCGGTCTGGCACGCATGCTCACCACCGAAGGGGTGACGGTGATCGAGGTCAACACCCCGGACCTGCCGCGCCGCTACGCCAAGGGTAAGACCGATCAACTCGATGCCTACGCCGCGGCGATGGCGGTCATCACCGGCCGTGCGACCGCGGTCGCCAAAGACACCCGCGGCACAGTCGAATCGGTTCGAATGCTCACTGTGGCAAGGACTTCGGCCGTTGAGGAAGCCACCCGGATCGGTAACCAGATCCGGGATCTGTGTACCACCGCGCCCGTCGAGTTCGCCGATCAGGCCCGCCAGGCGCGCACCGTGGCCAAGCGGGCAGCGTTCATCAAGGGCCTACCGGTGCCGGCTGAGAAGGCTGATCTGTCGGCGCCGGCTGCGGCGTTCGTGCGTGCGGCACGTTCGCTGCTCGACCGACACCGGCTCGCCCAACAGGAAGTCCGTGCCCTGACCCGCGAACTCAACAGACTGCTGGCAAAGCTGGTGCCGACGCTGTTGTCGCGACCGCAGATCGGGCCGGTCACCGCCGCCCGCCTGGTGATCACCGCCGGTGACAACGTCGAGCGGATGGGGACCGAGGCACGGTTCGCCAAACTCGTCGGCGCCGCCCCGTTACCGGCATCATCGGGCAAAACCAGCCGCCACCGGCTCAACCGGGGCGGGGACCGGCAAGCCAACAGTGCTTTGCACATGATCGCGGTCGGACGCATGAAATCCCATCCACCGACCCTGGCCTACGTCGAGCGCCGTTCCGCGGAACACAAAACGAAGAAAGACATCCTCCGCTGCCTCAAGCGCTACATCGCCCGCGAAGTGTTCCGCGACCTCACCACCGACCTCGGAGCACTTGACAAGCTATAGGACCGTCTCGCTTCGCTCGCACCTCAGGGAGCAGAAAGGGGCCCGCCCGCCAACTCGAGCACCGCTGCCGCACCGGTATCGGCCGGCGGCTGGTGGGTCACCACGACGACGATGCGGTCGGGCCCGAACAGGTCCCGTTCGATCCCCAGGAGGCGCCGCAACAGCTCGTCGGAGTCCGCCTCGTCCATATGCTCGGTCGGTTCGTCGAGCAGGACGACACGCCCGGGGTGCAGCAGTGCGCGGGCGAGCAGCAGTCGCCGCCGCTGCCCGCCGCTCATCGCATCGGCCCCACCGGTGAGGACGGTGTCCAGACCGTCGGGAAGTGCTGCGGCCCAGCGCTGCAGCCCGGCGGCCGCCAGCGCGGTGTCGATCTCCTCGTCGGTGATGTCACCGCGGGCGACGCGCAGGTTCTCGCGGACCGACGTCGAGAAGATGTGTGCCTCCTCGGCGAAATAGCATCCCGCCGAACGTAACCCGATAATCGAACCGTCGCCGACATCGACCGCCTCGACGTCCCCGGCCATCGGCGGCAACAAACCTGCGAGGGTGAGGAGCAGCGTCGACTTCCCCGCCCCGCTCGGGCCCGTGACCACCAGACGCGAACCAGGTCGCAGGTCGAGATCCACGCCAGCCGCGGGACCGAGGACCTCCCGATCTCGGTGTCCCCAGCGCAAGCCCGTGGTCCTCAGACGCACCGGAGACCGATACACCTCGGCGTCGGTCACATCGACTGTTCCGTCGGCGTGCGCCCCGTCCACCAGCGCCATGAGCCTGGCCGCACTCTGTCGGCTCCGCTCGATCTGCAGCCCGGCCTCGGTGAGCGGCGCCGTGGATTCGAAGGCCGACAGCGGCAGCAGGACGAGCACACCGAGGATCATCGGCGTCAGTCCCGCCCCCGAACTCACCCCGGCGAGCGAACCCGAGGTCGCCGAGGCCAATTCGACGGCGATGACGCATGCCGCGATCAACGACGCACCCAGTGCCAGCGGAGTCGCCGCCGCGGCGGATGCCTGCCACCGGATACCCCGGTCCGTGGCGTCGAGATGGCGGCGATCCGCCGCTGCGGCCGCTGCCAGCGCGCGATGGCGTCTGCGTGCGACGACGAGTTCAGGCGCGTGCCACAGCGCCGTCGTGGCGGCCTCCGTGGCCTCGGACGCGGCCTGCGCGCCGTCGCGGATCGACCGGGCACCACCGCGTGCGGCCAGCCACGGCGCCACACCGCCGCTGACGGCCAGCGCGAGTGCGAGCACCACGGCCGCGGGCACCGAGACCAGCGCCATCACCACCACTGCCGCAAGCGATGTCGTGGCACCGATGCCGATCGGGATGAGGCCGCGGATGAGGGCGTTGCCGATCTCGTCGACGTCGTCACCGGTCCGGTTGAGCAGTTCACTCCGCCGCAACGTGACCGAGTAACCCGGTGCGCCCAACGCCAACGCCGTGTACACGCGCTGCCGCGCGGTGGCCATGGCCTGCAGGGCGAGATCGTGGGTCGCCAGCCGTTCCAGATAGCGGAACACTCCGCGCGAGATACCCAGCGCCCGGACCGCGGTGATCGCGACCGACAGGTACAGCACCGGCGGCATCTGCCACGCACGGGTGATGAGCCAGGCCGACAGCGCCGCCAGGAAGAGGGCCGAGAGCGAGCCGCCGACACCGAGCGCGAGCGCGGTGAGCGCGGGACGCCGGCGCAGGCCGAGGAAGCCCAGGGCCCGGATCAACGGATCACCGCGCATGGTCCACCTCCTCGGCCGTGCCCGCGGCTGCTGTGCCGGTGGCCGCCGGGAAGTACACCACCCGGTCCGCGTACTCGCGGGCGACTCCCCGGTGCGCCACCACGACGACGGTGTCCCCGGCCCGAGCGCGATCGCGGAGTGCGGCGAACACGTCGCGCTCGGACGCCTCGTCGAGGTGGGCGGTCGGTTCGTCGAGCAGCAGCAGCGGCGCCGGCGAGGCGAGGACTCGGGTCAGGGCGAGGCGTTGCCGTTGTCCCGCGGAGAGCCCGACCCCGCCGGTTCCCAGCACCGTGCCGAACCGGCCCGGCAGTTCACCCAGGACTGCGGCGAAGCCTGTTGCCGCGGACACCGATTCGAAGGCGTCGCGGTCCAGCGCGCCGAACAGCTCCAGGTTCTCGGCGACCGTGCCCGGCACGATCACCGGTTGCTGGGGCAGCCAGGCGATCTGTTCGTGCAGCGCCGCCGGATCGGCCTGACCGACCGGGGTGGACCCGATCAGCACCGATCCCGCGTCCGGAGCGAGCAGGCCCATCATCGCCGCCAGCATCGTCGACTTGCCCGACCCGTTCGGTCCGGCGAACACGGTCAGCGCCCCGGGTTCGATCGTCGTGCGGAGGCACTCCGGTGCCCATCCGTCGCGCCCGTGGATGCCGACGTCGAGCACGGTGATCGGTTCGCCGGCTACGCTGACCCCGCGATTCCCGGTGGCGGACAGCGGGGCCGCCTCAGACGGCGGTGTGATGAGCTCGAAGACCTGCTCGGCTGCGGTGAGGCCGTCGGTGGAATTGTGGAACTGCATGCCGACCCGACGCAGCGGCAAGTACGCCTCCGGCGCCAGGATCAACGCGAAAACGCCCGCGTACAAAGACATCTCCCCATAGACGAGACGGAGACCGATCCCCACGGCGACCAGTGCGACGCAGAGCGTGGCCAGTAACTCGAGGACAGCGCCCGACAGGAACGCGACCCGCAGCGAACTCATCGTGCTGCGGCGGTGCGCTTCACCGAGTTCGCCGACCCGAACCGCCGGGGCGCCGGCCCGGTTCAGTGCGCGCAACGTCGGCAATCCGGCGATGAGGTCGAGGAGCTGGGCGCTCAGCCGGCTCATCGTCGCCAGCTTGCGGGTGGTGCGATCGCGCGTCATCAGTCCGACGAGCACCATGAACAGCGGGATGAGGGGCAGGGTGAGGAGGATGACGAGCGCCGACGGCCAGTCGGCGAATGCGATGACCACCGTGACCGTCGGCGTCAGAACCGCCGCGGCCACCAGGGCCGGCAGGTAACCCGACAGATACGGCCCGAGGGCGTCCAGCCCGCGCAGGAGGACGGTGCTCGCGTGTTCGCGGATCGCCGTCAGCGATTGCGGTGACATGCGGGCCGGATCGGTGAGGACATCGAGGGCCTCGGCACGCATCTCCGCGATCGCACGCTCGGCGGCGCGGTGCGCGTACCGGTCGTGTCCGTATGCCATCGCGGCCCGGGCCGCCTGTGCTGCGGCCAACACGATCAGGTGAACGCCCTGCGCGGCGAACGACCGCGCCCCGGGCGACACGATCAGTTCCGAGACGATCGACGCCACCATCGCGGCCACCACGATGAGCGCGACCACCTCGGCCACCGCGAACGCCGCGGTGACCCCGACATACCGCCGCGTCGTCGGCGAATACCGCAGCAGCCGGGGGTCGAGCGGGGGCCGGGCGGTGCGTCTCACTTGCTCGGGATTCGCAACGACGGAAGTCCGGCCGGGTCCGGGATGTGCGCGACCGACAGTCGCTTTCGGAACACCCAGTAGGTCCAGGCCTGGTAGCCCATCACCACCGGGGTGATGAGCACGGCCGCCCACGTCATGATCGTGAGGGTGTAATCGCTCGACGACGTGTTCTCGATGGTGAGGTTCCACTGCGGATTCAGGGTCGACGGGATCGTGTTCGGGAACAGAACGGCGAACAGCGTGGCGACCGTGCCGGCGATCGCGACGCAGGTGAACATGAATGCGTAACCCTCGCGGCGGATCTGGGTGGCGGCCACCATGCCCACCGCGGCGACGGCGGCGATGAGCACCGGAATCCAGGTCCACGAGCTGCCGTAGGCGAACTGGGTCCACAGCAGGAACACGGCGGCCGCGATCAGCGTAGGCCAGGCCAGCCGGGCAGCGTAGCGAGCCGAATCCTCCTGCAGCACACCGGAGGTCTTCAGCGAGATGAACACCGCACCGTGGGTGAGGAACGCGAGCAGGGTGGTGGCGCCGCCGAGCAGGGCATACGGGTTGAGGAGGTTGAAGAACCCACCCGTGTACTGGGCGTCGGCGTCGATCGGGAGCCCGCGCACGATGTTGGCGAACGCCACACCCCACAGGATCGCCGGAATCCAGGAACCCAGTCCGATTCCGACGTCGCACCACACGCGCCAGCGGGGGTTGTTGATCTTGCCCCGCCACTCGATCGCGCAGACCCGCACGATGAGCCCGATGAGGATGAGGAACAGCGGTAGGTAGAACGCACTGAACATGGTTGCGTACCAACCGCCGAAGGCCGCGAACAACGCCGCGCCCGCGGTGATGAGCCAGACCTCGTTGCCGTCCCAGACCGGGCCGATGGTGTTGAGGAGCGCGCGGCGCCGTTTGTCGGGGTCGGCTTCGGGATCGTCGGCGGCGACCTTGTCGTCGCCACCGGTGTGACTCGAACCGAGGATCGGCATCAGCATGCCGACGCCGAAATCGAAGCCCTCCAGTACGAAATACCCGACGAACAGGAACGCGATGACCAGGAACCAGATTTCTTCGAGACTCATGAGCACGCTCCTCTAGTATGCGAACGAGAGCTGTTTGGGTTCATCGGAATCGGACTCGTCGTCGGTGTGGCCCGGCGGTCGCGCATCGTGTGCGGCCGGACCCTCGATGACATATCGCCGCTGCAGCATGAACCACACGACGCCGAGGGCGCCGTAGAGCAGCGTGAACCCGATCAGCGTGACGAGCACGGTGCTCGCCGAATGGTTGGAGACACCGTTCTGCACCAGCATGCTGATCCGCAGCGGGTCGAGGTCGTCCTCCCAGTTGGGCGCCACGACCCACGGCTGGCGTCCCATCTCGGTGAAGATCCAGCCGGAACTGTTGGCCAGGAACGGGGTCGGGATCATCAGCAACGCGATGAACCCGAACCGTCTGGATTCGACCACCCGCTTGCGTCGGGTGAACCACAGCCCGCCCAGGGCCACGACCACCGAGCCGAGCGCCCAGGTGATCATCGCCCGGAATGCCCAGTAGGTCACGAAGAGGTTGGGTGCGAAGTTCTGGTTCGCCGGCACGTTCGGCTGTCCGGCGAAGGCCCGGGTGTACTGCTCCTGTAGTTCCTCGACGCCCTGCAGCGTCGAATCGAAGTCGTGATTCGCGAGGAACGACAGCATCTTCGGGATCTCGATGACGTGTTCGATGTTCTCGCAGTTGTTCTGGCGGCCGATCGACAGAACCGAGAAACCCGGACCCGTCTCGGTCTCGCACAGGGACTCGGCGGACGCCATCTTCATCGGCTGCTGTTTGAACATGATCTGCGCCTGGATGTCCCCGGTGATGAACAGCGCGACACCGGAGACGATGGTGATCCACAACGCGAGTCTGGTGACCGGCCGCCAGAGGTCGCGGGCGTCGGACTCGAGGTCCTCGGGTGTGGCGTCGACGTGGCTCGGCGAGGTGCTGTCCGGGATCTCGGCCGGGTCACCGGTGTCGGCGGCCTCGCGGATCTTCTTGGCCCGCCATGAGTTCCGCGCCATCCACCAGATGCCGATGGCCGCGACGAAGGTGCCGGCGGTGAGGAAGGCGCCGGCGATGACGTGCGGGAAGGCCGCCAGGGTGGTGTTGTTGGTGAGCACCGCGACGAAGTCGTTCATGGCGGGCCGGCCGCGTTCGTCATCCCATGCGACGCCGACGGGGTGCTGCATCCACGAGTTCGCGGCGATGATGAAGTACGCCGACGCGTTGACGCCGATGGCGGCCAACCAGATGCAGGCCAGGTGCACGCGGCGCGGCAGGCGGTCCCAGCCGAAGATCCAGAGCCCGATGAACGTCGACTCGAGGAAGAAGGCGACGAGACCCTCCAGGGCCAGTGGCGCGCCGAACACATCGGCGACGAACCGGCTGTACTCGCTCCAGTTCATGCCGAACTGGAACTCCTGGACGATCCCGGTCGCGACACCGAGCGCGAAGTTGATCAGGAAGAGCTTGCCGAAGAACTTCGTGGCGCGCAGCCATTGCTCGTTGCCGGTGACATGCCACACCGTCTGCATCACCGCGATCATCGGCGCGAGGCCGATGGTCAGCGGCACCAGGATGAAGTGGTAGACGGTCGTGATCCCGAATTGCCATCTGGAGACGTCCAGAGCGTCCATATCGCCTCGAATCGAGTTGCCGGCCCCCGGGCTGCGGGGGCAGGTCGAAACCTGCCGGGAACCTACTACTACGAGTAGTAGTAAGTCGTAGGCGCGACGTTACGCCTGGTCACCAGGCTTGGACAAGCGCCAAAGGTCCCGCTGACCGGCTTGCGGCGGTGTCTTCGGACTCACCGCCTGCGGCATGTGCTCCAGGAGGGTGAGATCAGGTGCGAGTGACCGGGGTCAATTGTCGTCCACCGAGATGGCCCGATCGACCAGATCGGTGAATCTCGCCGCGTCGGGGGCGACCGGCATCACGTACCGGTTGAGATGGGTGACCCGCGCCGCGAGGGTCACGCTGCTGACCAGCCAGACCGAGTCGGCCGCCACCAGATCCTCGGGCCGTAGGACGTCGGTCTTGGTCGTCCAACCCTCCTGTTCCGCGACATCGAAAACCGCACGCACGGTGGTCGATTCGAGAATCCCGATCTCGGTGGGCGGCGTCACCAGGGTGTCGGCGTAGGCGGCGACGACCGTGGACCGGGGCCCCTCGAGGACAGCGCCTTCGCTGCTGAGGAAGATCACGTCGTCATAGCCCTCGGCAACCGCGTGCCGCAGTGCCGCCATGTTCGTCGCGTAGCTGAGGGTCTTGGCCCCGAGCAGCTGCCAGGGTGCCGAGGCGGCGAGGTCGATCGAGAAGCCGCGGGCAAGGGTGACCACTCGCACCCCTTCCGCACGGGCCGCCGACACCCGGTCGGGCACCGCGTCGACGGTGACGTACGCGGTCGGCGCCGAACCGTGCTCGCGTCCGCGGGAGTAGACGAGCCGCAGCAGTGCCTCACCCGACGACCCGTGCTTCTCCGTCCACGCCTGCGTCGCGGTCTCGATCACCGCCCGCCACTCGTCGAGATCGGGCTTGTCGAGTTCCATCGCGGCCGCACTCCGGGCCAGTCGCTCGAGATGCAGTCGGACGCATCGCGCCCGGCCGCCGCGCACGAGAAGCGTCTCGAAGATGCCGTCACCGCGCACCGCGGCCAGGTCGTCGGCGTGGAGGAAGGGAGCGTCGGCATCGTGTCGGGTGCCGTCGAGGGAGACAAGGATCGAATCCGCCATGGATAGAAGGTTGTCATGCGTCGCAGCCCCGCGCCGAATCGACCCGTAGAATCGACGCGTGAGCCGCTCACCCATCCTGACCAGGCATTCCGAGGGCGGGGCGGTGCCCGGCCCCGGCGACCTCCTCTCCGCCGACACCGCGTGGCACTACGGCGACCCCCTCGGCGAACAACGAGCCGCACAGCGTGGCGTGATCATCGTCGACAGGTCCGACCGCGCCGTTCTCGAGATCGCCGGCGCCGAACGCCTGACCTGGCTGCACACCATCAGCAGCCAGCACATCGCCACCCTCGCGGACCGGTCGAGCGCCGAGGACCTCTCTCTCGACCTCAACGGTCGTGTCGAAGAGCATTTCGTCCTCACCGACATAGACGGCGTGACGTGGATCGACACCGAGGGTTCCCGCGGCGGACCGCTGCTCGACTTCCTGACCAAGATGGTGTTCTGGGCCAAGGCCGAACCCGCCGCGCGTGCGGACATGAAGGTCCTGACGCTGATCGGGCCCGGGGCCCTCGACGGTCCGGTCGCCGATCTCCTGGAGATCGGCGCGGACGCCGTCGTGTACCAGGCGGGCGGGTTGCCCGAGTCGCACCACGAGGACGAACCACTCGGCTTCTGGCGGCGCATGCCCCCGCTCGGCGAGTACCGGGACCTGCCGGTCGTCGACCTCGTGGTACCCGAGTACGTGCTGACCCGCTGGTGGGACACGCTGACCGAGGCCGGCGCGCGAATGGCCGGCAGCTGGGCTTTCGAAGCCCTGCGCGTGGCCGCCCGCCGACCCCGGCTCGGCGCCGACACCGACGAACGCACGATCCCGCACGAGGTCGACTGGATCGGCGGTCCGGACGAGTTCGGCGCGGTCCACCTGGACAAGGGTTGCTACCGCGGCCAGGAGACCGTCGCCCGCGTCCACAACCTCGGCAAGTCGCCTCGACGGTTGGTCCTGCTGCATCTGGACGGGAGCGTCGACGAGCGACCGGTCCCCGGCGACCCGGTCACCGCCGGCGGACGAACCGTCGGCCGGGTGGGCACGGTCGTCGACCACCATGAGTGGGGTCCCATCGCGCTGGCACTCGTCAAGCGCAACGTCGGCGCCGACGTGGAGTTGTCGGTCGGGGCCGAGTCCGCCGTCAGCGCGCGGATCGATCCGGATTCGATCCGCGACGACGATCGGGTCCAGGCGGGACGCGCGGCCGTGGAACGACTCCGCAGCGGTTCGGCGGCGCCGGGACGCAACGGTTGAGCACGGGTGTGGTGCTGGCCGTGTGCGCGGCCGGCGACGACGTGATCCTCGAGGGCATCGGCCCCTCCGCCATCGACAAGCGGCCCCGCAGCGGGCGCCTCGACGTCGACGAACTCGGCCTCGTCGACGACCACGTGGGTAACAAGCGACACCACGGCGGCGTCGATCAGGCGGTGTACGCCTACGCCGATCCCGAGGCGCGCCGATGGGCCGACGAGCTCGGACGTGAGCTTCCTTACGGATGGTTCGGGGAGAACCTGCGCATCGACGGGATGGCGGTCACCGATGCGGTCGTCGGGGAGCGATGGGAAGTCGGCACCGACGGGCTGGTCCTCGAGGTGACCATCCCTCGCGTCCCCTGCAAGACCTTCGCGGTGTGGGCGGGCGAGCCACGGTGGATGAAGCGGTTCCTGGCGCAGGCAGATTTCGGCACCTACCTGCGCGTTGTCCGCAACGGCACGGTGGCGCAGGGCGATCGGGTCACCGTCGTCCACCGCCCCGGTCACGGTGTGCGATCACGTGATCTGCTCGCCGGCGGTGACGTCGAGGCGATCCGGTCGTTGCTCGCGCAGGACGGTCTACCCGCGAAGGTCCGCCGCGAGGCGACCAAGATGGTGAACAAGTCGCAAAGACGCGTCGGCGCGGCAACACAGGGTGGACAACACAAATCCTAGAGGCGCGCTAGACTGGTCCCCACGACAGAATTACTTCAAGAGAACGGGGCCGCCAATTGTTTGGCCGCCCCGTCATTGTGCGAGGGGGTCCCATATGGGCCGCGGCCGGGCAAAGGCAAAGCAGACGAAGGTTGCACGTCAGCTGAAGTACTCCACTCCGAACACCGACCTGGAAAGCTTGCAGCGCGAGCTCTCCGGACAGGGCGATCCGGTTGTAGAACGACCGGATCCGGTGGACGACTGGGTGGACGAAGAGGAGTGGCGACGCGCTTGACGCGCACACTCTTCGGGCGTTGATCTCTCGACGCCCGGGATCACCCCACATTTTCTCCGCATGAGCGGACCCGCGGCGACGCGGGACCATGACTTCGTACGCACCACCCGTTTCTGATGGGTGGTGCGTGCTCATGCGCACGTTCCGGGGTGATCCCGTCATGAACAGACACCGACGCCCGCCGAGGGAATCCCCTCCGGCGGGCGTCGGTGTTGTGTGTGCGGCTGCCCCCCGCTCCAATACTCCTGCGAGAGTTGCGGATTCACCGATCGCTAGAAGCGCGGGTGCTCCCCGAGCAGGGTCACGCGAGAGTCGTTGTCCGAGCGGTCACTCGCGCGCTTGACGGTGCCGAGGACCCAGTTGTCGACGTGCCGTGCCGTCAGCACGGCCTGCGCGCGGTCGGTGTCCTCCGGCGCGACGACCGCCACCATGCCGACGCCCATGTTGAAGGTGCGCTCCATCTCGAGCTGTTCGACCCGACCGCGCTGACCGATGAGCGCGAAGATCGGGGCCGGCGTCCACGTGTTGCGCTCGAGCTCGGCCACGAGCCCGTTCGGGATCACGCGCGCGAGGTTCTCGGCGAGGCCGCCGCCGGTGATGTGCGCGAAAGTACGCACATCCGCCTCGGCGATCAGGGCCAGGCAGTCGCGGGCATAGATCCGGGTCGGCTCGAGCAGCTCCTCCCCCAGGGTGCGACCGAACTCCTCGACGTGGCCGAACAGGTCCATGTGGCCCCACTCGAGCAGCACCTTGCGGGCGAGCGAATACCCGTTGGAGTGCAATCCCGACGACCCCATGCCGATGACGACGTCACCGGCGCGGACGCGGTCCGGGGTGAGCACGTTGTCGGCCTCGACGACACCGACCGCGGTGGCGGACATGTCGTAGTGGTTGTCCTGCATCAGGCCGGGGTGTTCGGCGGTCTCGCCGCCGAGCAGGGCGCAACCGGCTTCGACGCAGCCGTCGGCGACGCCGGCGACGATCTGGGCCACCGTCTCGGGGACCACCTTGCCGACCGCGATGTAGTCCTGCAGGAACAGCGGCTCGGCGCCGCAGACGACCAGGTCGTCGACACACATCGCGACGAGATCGCGGCCGACGGTGTCGTGCTTGTCGATGGCCTGTGCAACGGCGAGCTTGGTGCCGACGCCGTCGCTGGCAGCGGCCAGGACCGGCTCCCGATAGTTGCCCTTGAGTGCGAACAGACCGGAGAAACCGCCGATCCCGCCGAGAACCTCCGGGCGAGACGCACGCTTGGCATGGGGCGCGATGAGTTCCACAGCCCGCTCACCGGCGTCGATGTCGACCCCGGCCGCCGCATACGACGCCGGTGTCGAGCTCCCGGCCGTCTCGTCGGCAGCAGCATCCCGCTCCGTCATCACCGCAGCACTCCCGTTCCAGAAAATCTCGGTCGAACGTTGTTTCCGGCGTGTTCGCCGACGGGTCATACGGTACCGGAGGGCCTACGGCACAAAATCAGGGCCGCATGACCGCGCTGACGTTGTCGTTCGGCTGGGTCAGCGGGTCCACCGAGCGGTCGCCGGCCGCGCTCGCCAGCATCTGTTCGAGGACCGCCTTGCCCATCGAGGTCTCCTTGGGCAGCTCGATCGGGTACTTGCCGTCGAAGCACGCAGCGCACAGGGTCGACGCGGCCTGCCCGGTCGAGTTGATCATCTCGTCGATGCTGATGTAGCCCAGCGAATCGGCACCGATGGCCTGCCGGACCCCCTCGACCATCCCGGCCTCGGACTCCATGCCGTTGGCGATCAGTTCCGCCGGCGACGCGAAGTCGATCCCGTAGAAGCACGGCCACCGGACCGGGCTCGACGCGATGCGGACGTGCACCTCGGCGGCACCGGCCTCGCGCAGCATCCGGATGAGCGCGCGCTGCGTGTTGCCGCGCACGATCGAGTCGTCGACGACGACGAGCCGTTTGCCGCGGATCACCTCGCGCAACGGATTGAGCTTCAGGCGGATACCGAGCTGGCGGATCGTCTGCGAGGGCTGGATGAAGGTACGGCCGACGTAGGCGTTCTTCATCAGTCCCTGGCCGTACGGAATCCCGGATTCCTGGGCGAACCCGACGGCCGCCGGCACGCCCGACTCCGGTACCGGGATGACCAGGTCACCCTCGGCGGGGTGTTCCTTGGCGAGTCGGCGACCGATTTCGACGCGGGTCGAATGCACCGAACGACCGTGGATCACCGAGTCGGGACGGGCGAGATAGACGTATTCGAAGACGCACCCGCTGGGGGTCGGCTCGGCGAAGCGCGTGCTGCGCACGCCGTCGGCGTCGATGGCCAGCAGCTCGCCCGGCTCGATGTCGCGGACGAACGACGCACCCACGATGTCGAGGGCGGCGGTCTCCGACGCGACCACCCAGCCACGGTCGAGGCGGCCCAGCGACAGCGGACGCACCCCGTGCGGGTCGCGCGCGGCGTAGAGCGTGTGCTCGTCCATGAAGGTCAGGCAGAACGCGCCCTTGAGCGTGGGCAGTAGTTCCATCGCGGCCTGCTCGATCGAGCTGTCCGCGGCGCCGTGCGCGAGGAGCGCACCGACGACATCGGAGTCCGACGTCGCCGCCGAACTCTTGATCCCCTGCTCACGTGCACGCGCCGCGAGGTCCGCGGTGTTGACCAGGTTGCCGTTGTGGCCCAGGGCGACGCCGGTCCCGGCGTCGGTCGTGCGGAAGATCGGCTGCGAGTTCTCCCAGGTCGTCGAGCCGGTGGTGGAGTACCGGCAGTGGCCGATCGCCACATGCCCGCTCATCGCACCCAGCGTCTGCTCGTCGAAGACCTGGCTGACGAGTCCGAGGTCCTTGAACACGACCACCTGGCTGCCGTCGCCGACGGCGATGCCCGCGGCTTCCTGGCCGCGGTGCTGCAGGGCATAGAGGCCGTAGTAGCTCAGCTTGGCGACGTCCTCGCCCGGCGCCCAGACCCCGAAGACACCGCATTCCTCACGCGGTTCGTTCTCGGGTTCGTCCAGCGGGGCCGGGTTGACCGCACCCGCGCCGCGTGCGGAGCATCCGCCCGCCGGCGTCGTGGCAGCGAGCAGGTTCATGTGGGCGATCGAATGATCAGGCATCGACTAGCTCCCTGGGGCTGCGAATCGGTCCGTCGAGTGGGCTGGGAGACGTTCGTGAGTTTACGGGTCGGTCGGCTCCCGATGCGAATCTTCCAGCGGTGTCGACCGGCGGGTCATTCCCGACGCCCCGACCGAGTGATGCATCACACTCCTATTCCCGACCGCCCGGCGGGCCGATCGGGATGAGCGGCAGCAGGTCGGCGATGAGTGCCGCGCGATGCCCGGACGCATCCACCAGGCCGGCGGCGAGGGCGTCGTCGTAGGTGAGGACACCGGTGACGAGGAGCAACCAGGTCCGCGGCGCCATCTCGACGACGTTCGGCGGCGTCCCGCGGGTGTGACGGGGACCTTCGATGCACTGGACCGCGACGAACGGGGGCACCCGGACCTCGACCGAGTTCCCGGGGGCGAGCTGCTCGAGCGTCCGGGCCGATCGACGGACGGCGTCGGCGAGGGCGGCGCGCCCCGGGGTCGGCACGGTCGGGTCGACGAGCCAGTCCGAGACGGCCAGCACCGCGGCCCGGACCTCGGCGGGGTCCACTCTCCTGCGTGGTGGCACCCTGCCATCTTCGCAAGAGGATTCGTGCCGTTGCGGATCGGGCAGTATTGACCGCATGGGAGCCGAGGTGTCCAAACAGCAGTTCACCGGCGAGGACCGGGTTCGTTTCCGGCGTCAGGTGGGTCGCGGCACGGAAGCGATCGCGCGGATGCTCGCCGACGGTCTGTTCACCGATCAGGGCCGTCCGCCGAAGCCGTTGCTCGGCATGGAGGTCGAACTGAATCTCGTCGACGAGGACATGCAGCCCGCGATGGCGAACGCCGCCGTGCTCGAGGCGATCGCCGATCCGGACTATCAGACCGAACTCGGCCAGTTCAACATCGAGATCAACGTCTCGCCGCGACCGTTCACGACCGACGACACGATCTCGCTCGAGCAGGCGCTGCGGACGTCGCTCAACCGGGCCGAGCAGCGGGCCGCACAGACGTCGAGCCACCTGGTCATGATCGGCATGTTGCCGACGCTGAAGTCCGAACACTTCGCGCACCACTGGATCTCGGCGAACCCACGCTACGACCTGCTGAACGAGCAGATCTTCGCCGCCCGCGGCGAGGATCTCGAGATCGACATCACCGGTGTCCCGCTGACCGATGGGCACCACACCGAGCACCTGCGCACCTCAACCGATTCGATCCTGCCCGAGGCGGCGTGCACCTCGTTACAGCTACACCTGCGGGTCGCGCCGGAAGACTTCGCCTCGCACTGGAATGCGGCACAGGCCATCGCCGGGGTGCAGGTCGCCCTGGCCGGGAACTCGCCGTTCCTCGCCGAGACCGCGTTGTGGCACGAGAGCCGCATCCCGGTCTTCGAACAGGCCACCGACACCCGGCCGCTGGAGCTGAAGAACCAGGGCGTCCGGCCGCGAGTGTGGTTCGGGGAGCGATGGATCAACACGATCTTCGACCTCTTCGAGGAGAACACGCGGTACTTCCCCGCACTCCTTCCCGTCTGCACCGACACCGACCCGCTCGCCGAACTCGACGACGGACGCATCCCGACCCTCGACGAACTGCGTCTGCACAACGGGACCGTGTACCGCTGGAACCGCCCGGTCTACGACATCCACGAGGGACAGGCCCATCTGCGCGTCGAGAACCGCGTGCTGCCCGCCGGTCCCACGGTCGTCGACACGATGGCCAACGCCGCGTTCTACTACGGCGTCGTCCGGGGCCTCGTCGAATCCGATCGGCCGCTGTGGTCGCGGATGTCGTTCAATGCCGCCGCCGAGAACCTGCAGTCCGGCGCCCGCACCGGCATGGAGTCGCAGCTCTACTGGCCCGACGTCGGCTGGGTGCGACCCGACGAACTCGTCCTGCGCCGGTTGCTCGTGCTCGCCGAGGACGGTTTGCAGAGATTCGGCGTCTCCGACAAGGCCCGCAAGCGCTACCTGTCGGTCATCGAGGGCCGGTGCATCTCCCGCCAGACCGGGTCGGTCTGGCAACGCCAGGCGGTCGCGGCCCGCGAACGCGCGGGCGAGAGCCGGACACAGGCGCTGCACGGGATGCTCCGCGACTACGTGACACAGATGCACGAGGGCGAGCCGGTGCACACCTGGGAGGTCTGACCGCCCCCGTCCGCCGCCCGACCCGACGCATGCTTTAATGGAAACAATTACCATTAGGGAGGCGTCGTTGAAGGTTCGTGCATCCATCCGTTCATTGAAGAACCAGCCCGGGTCACAGTTGGTCAAGCGCAAGGGGCGCATCTACGTGATCAACAAGAACAACCCGCGATTCAAGGCACGGCAGGGCTGATCCGGTCAGGCACACATCCAGGTTGGTCCCTACCAGAGGTCCGGACCCCGCTGCGCTGCGATACTCGATCACGTGCGTTCACAGGAGCGGATCGTCAAAGCAACCCTCGAACTGGTTGCCGATCGAGGTTTCGAGGGCGTCACCGTGTCAGCGGTGGCGGACCGGGCGGGAGTCTCGCGACAGACGATCTACACCACCTTCGCGACCCGCGAGAACATGCTGTCCCAGTCACTTGAGGCACTGACACTCCGGCTGCTCGACGACCTGCGAGCACAGCTGGCAACGGCGACGACTCTCCGCGACTACGTGATCGAGTTCGTCGTCACCAGCCGACGACTGGTGGCAGCGAATCCCGCTCTGATGGCGGTCTTTCGATCCGGGAATGCCAATCCGCTTTTCCACACAGACACCTGGAGTCGCGCGCGCGCCGTGACACATGAAGTCATGGGCACGTCCACCAACCTCCCCCTCGACGGGCGTTCTTTCGCCGACGTGGCCGACTTCGTGCTACACCTCAATCTCTCGGTGATGCTCCTGGACTCCGATCGCGACGACGCGGAATTGCGGACCTTCCTGGCGAGCTGGATCCGGATCTGATCCGCTCCCCAGGCGCTTGACGCCTGCGATGCGATCTGTCAACCGCGCAGGTCGAGTTGCAACCTTCACGCGCACCCGTTCAGGCGCGCCGACAACCCACCCACCCACGCAACCTGGGCTTGTCGGGACGATGCGGTTGGGCGCGCACCGCCCGCGCTTGCCGAGTCGATGACCGATCCATTCTCAAACCTTGCTCACTGCAACGACACTCGACATCACCGCCGAACGGCGGAGCGTCGACGGCTCGTCGCCTACGGATTCCGGTCCGCGAGACCGCGACTCGCTCGGACACGGCACACGTCCGACGTCCGGCATCGCGCACACCTGCCACCGACCGGTCCGCACAGATTGACACCTGGCCAAACAAGTGTCTAGTTTGTGATCTGGGTCATCACTGGTCCGCGGTCGGGACCCTCCCGCAGAGGGGACGGAAGGGTCCCGACATCGCGGAGCCCCGACATCACCCGGGGCGTTCACAGTCACGAGGTCGGGAGTCAGTCATGTCGAGGTTAGATCGCCGGTCACTTCTCATCGGGACGGCCGCAGCCGCCGGCCCCGACAAACGGATCGCCGACGCTGCCGAACGCGCACTCGACGAGATCATTGCCCACGACACCGGCAGCCGGATCTGATGGGCATCGCACCACGTCGACATCTCGTCTCGACGACAGCCACGCAGCCATCGTCCTCCGTCCGCCGTCGATGGCGACGGTGCGCGACGTGCATCAGCATCGTCCTCGTAGCCGTCGCCTCGACCACGTTCGCCACCTCGCACGCCGCACCGACCGCAAGGAATAGCTGTGCCTCTGAGCATTTCGTCGGATCGTGGTTCGCGAGCTCCAGCGACGGCATCGTTCCGGTCGACGCCAACGGCGGCGTCGTACCGACCGTACTGCGAGATCAGACCATCCGTTCCACGATCGCGCCGCATCTGGGCGGGGACGAGTTCCGCATCCGACTGTCCAACCGGTTCGGCGCCGGCCCCGTCACCTTCGGGCGGGTCACCGTCACCGCCTCGCCCACCGCTGCACCGACTCCGTTGTCGTTCAACGGCGAACCGCGCGTGACCGTGGCGGCCGGGGAAGAGGTGCTCAGCGATCCGGCCCGGCACCCGGTGGTCGCGTTCGCACCGCTGACGGTCAGCATCCACGTCTCCGGCACATCAGCCGCGCCGTCGAAGCACTGGAACGCCAACGCGGCCACCCATCTCAGTCCAACCGGTTCCGGCGACCTGACCGGACGAGTCGGCAACGCCGGCTTCACCACTCGTGTGGGCTCCTGGCTCTACCTGAACGGTCTGGACGTTCTGGCCCCCACGACGAACAGATCCGTTGTCGCTTTTGGGGATTCGATCACCGACGGGTTCGTGGGCGCGACCCCGCTCAGTGTGCCTGCGGACCGGGGGATCCTCGACACCGACGCCCGCTATCCCGATCAGCTGCAGCGGAGACTCGACGCAGCCGGGGTCGGACTGTCGGTCCTCAATGCGGGACTGAGCAGCAATCGGCTCCTCACCAGTGGCGAACCGCTCATGCTCGGACCCTCGGGCTTGTCGCGCTTCCGGCGTGATGCCCTCGATCAGGCCGGGGTGGCGGGGGTCATCGTCCAGATCGGCATCAACGACTTGGGCCTGCCTCCGCCGGCGTCGGCAGACCAGCTCATATCCGGATACCGCCGACTCATCGGCATGGCCCGCGGCCGTGGGGTCAAGATCTGGTTGGGCACCCTGCTGCCCGCGTCGAACGCTCTCGTGAACGGAACGCTGGCCCCGTGGGCAGACGACCAGCGTCGACGAACCAACGCCTGGATTCGGCACCAACGCCTGGCCGACGGTGTCATCGACTTCGACCGTGCACTTCGCGACCCTGCTGCACCGTCACAGCTCAGGACCGAGTTCGCGAGCCCGGACAGTCTGCATCCCAGCCTCGCCGGTTACCGGGCCATGGCCGATGCCATCGACATCGACACGCTGGCACCACTCGCCACATCGTCTTGCGAGAGTGCGGGACGACGATGACCGCCGATTTCTCGATGGTCGGCGGCGGGTTCATCTCGTCCCACGGTGGGCGACAAGCATCCTCGGGCGCCAGCGACCACTCTGCCGCCACACCGGCACTCGGCTCGCCGGCTCCGATGGGCTTCTTCGAGTCCATCGTCGCGTTTGCCATCGAGGCCCTGCCCCGCGGCGGCTGTCCCGACGCGATCCGTGCGAGGTTCGGTCTGACCCAGAACTCGTACTACTCGGTTCTCGCCTATGTGCTCAGTCGGCCGGACGTCAACTGCGACAGCAGTACCCGACGCCACCTGCTCGACCTGTGCGCGGGTCACCACGGGTCCCACTGAGTAGCAGCGGCGGGTGGTCCCGTCCCGTCCGTGACGCTACAACAGGTCCGCGACGGGCGTGGGGGTCTGGAGCTTGGGCCGGGTCTTCATCACGGCTCCGACCTTGCCCGCACCCACGACTCCGGTGAGGATGCCGCCACGGCTGTAGTACGCGACGAACTTCCTTCCGTCGTCGTCGACGACGTGGACGTCGTCGCCGGCGAGCGGAGTTCCGAGGACCTGGACCTTGAGGTCGAACTGATCGCTCCAGAAATACGCGACCGATGCCGTGACCGCCTCGCCCCCGGTGATCTGATGGGCGACGACCGAGGCCTGCTCGACCGTGTGATTCCAGTGCTCGACACGGCGGGGTGTGCCGCCCTCGTCGAGCCAGTTCGCCACGTCACCGAGGGCGTAGACGTTCTCGGCGCTCGTGTGCCCGGTTGCATCGCAGGCGATCCCACCGCCCACCTCACGCGGGGCGAGTTCGATCCCGGAGCCCTCCAAATACCCCGTCACCGGCGTCGAACCGATGCCGACGACCACGATGTCGGCGGGCAGCGTGGTGCCGTCGGCGAGTTCGACAGCCCTGACCCGACCCTCGGACACCACGATCTCGGCCACGCCGACACCGGTCCGCAGATCGATGCCGTTGGCCACGTGAAGCCGCGACACCAGCGCGCCGATCTCCTCGCCCAGCGCCGCGGACAGCGGCGTCGGAGCCGGTTCGACGAGACTGACGCGCAGGCCGCGCGTCGACAGGCCCGCCGCGACCTCGCACCCGATGAAACCCGCACCGATGACGACCGCGGCGCTCGCCGAGTCGATCTCGCCACGGAGGGCCACCGCATCGTCGTAGGTACGGATCACATGGGCGCCCCGGACCTTCTCGGTCAGACCGGGGAACGGCCGCGGGTCGAGGCCGGTCGCCAGCACCAGCGTGTCGTAGGCGACGGTGGCACCCGAGGCCAGCGTGATCGTCCGACCCGCCGGCGTCACCGCGGTCACCGCGTCCCCGAGCCGCAGCGTGATGTCGGACTCCTCGTAGAACTCCGCGGGCTTGAGGTCGACCCGGTCGTCCTTGCCCAGCAGCACCGACTTCGACAGCGGCGGACGATCATACGGCGGGTGGGCCTCGGCCCCGACGAGCGTGATCGGGTCGGTGAACCCGTTGTTGCGCAAATTCTCCGCCACCCGGATCCCCCCGAGTCCGGCGCCCACGACGACCACGCCCGCGCTCGATCCACTCATCTCTCGTCCCCTCTGTCGTCTCGCGTGCATGTCCTCGCGCCCGCCGCTCGCATGACCGCCCGTACCTCGATCACCGACCGGCGGCACATCGGGCGGCAGCCGATTCCCGCCGACACTACGCATCGAGACCACCGCTGGACAGGGCTTGTCCCGGCCGCCGGTAGACGTGCGCGTGGGACCGCGATCAGTCCTCGATCGCGTCCAGCAGCCCCCACGCAAGCGCCTGGGTGGCATCGATCTCGGCGCCGGTGACGAAGAGGTGCAGCGCACGCCAGCGTCCGATGCGCCGGGGCACACTCACGGTGCCCCCCGCACCGGGGATCAGTCCCATGGACACCTCGGGAAGCCTGAGCCGGACGTCCGGGCGCGCCACGACGCGACCGGCGAAGGCCGGGATCTCGATACCGGCACCCACACAGTGACCGTGCAGCCGGGCCTCGACCCGGGCCGAGAGAGCCGCGACCAGACGTCCTGCCCCACCGCGGGTGCGGATGAGGTGGGCGCTCGCGGCGTCGGGCATGTGCCCGAACTCGTCGAGGTCACCGCCGGCGCAGAACGACGGTCCCGCGCCGTCGAGCACTACCCGTCTGACCGAGTCGTCGACGATCGCCACCCCGAGGGCCTGCACCAGTGCGTCACGTACACCTGCACCGTAGGCATTCCGTCGCTCCGGCCGGTTCAGCGTGACGTGCAGGGTGTCCTCGACGCGCTCGACGAGCACGGCATCGGGTGCGGCCGCAGGTCGCGGGCGGCCCAGGGCGCGCCGTTCGGCCAGCCAGCTGCCGTACTCCGCGCCACCCTGCAACGCCGAGTAGGCCAGCGACTCGACATCGAGAGCGGACATCCGATCGAGCGGTTCGCCGGCCCGGACGACCTGCGCGGCCACCAAGGAGGCGGTTGGGCAGGCGTTGGCCGCGGACCGAAAACGCTCGGCGGCCCCCTCGGCGTCCCCGGTGTCGACGACGGCACGGTGATCGCCGCCGGGCGCGTAGGTGACGTCGAGCGCGGTGAGCAAGGGGTGCAACTCGGCGGTCACCGGTCGGTTGGACACCCCGATCAGGATCACATCGGAAGCCCCGGCCCGGTCGACGGCACGAGTGAACACCTCGCGACGCCGGACGGGGACGTCGAGGTCCACGATCGTCGTCGGATCGATTGCCCCGCTGCCTTGTCCGAGCAGGTCGCCACCACCGAGGGCTGGCTGCACGGCCAGGTCGTCGATCGTGATGCGCCGCCTGTTCATGGCCGATGACCTCCTCGGTGTCCGTGCGGACGGTAGCATCTCGCCCGTGCCAGGCGACGCGTTCCACGACCCGGTTCGTGCGTGGGCGGACAGCGGGATTCCGTATCTCACGGGCCGGGCCGACGAGGCCCCGATCGTGCCCGTGGGCGACGCCGCGGCACGGGCCCGACGCCTCACCGACTGGATGCGCCGGGCCAGCAACGGTTCGGTCGACGTCGACGGGGCCACCCTACTGGGCGAGAGAGCGGCCCTGACCGGGCGCCGACGCCGCGGGGCGGTGACCGTGGGAGGCTCGGGACGACTGCTGCCCGCCGCCGACGGCTGGGTGGCGGTGAACTGCGCCCGCCCGGACGACGCGGCACGTCTCGGTGCCCTCGTCGGGCGCGACATCGGGACCGACCCATGGCCCGCCGTCGCGGACTGGCTCACCGGCCACAGCCGGGCCGAATTCGACGAACGCGCAACACTGCTCGGCATCGCCGCCGGCGGTGTGGCGAGCGGCGAGGAGATCGGGTCGGCGGCCCGACGGGCGCTACGCCCGGCGGGCACGTCGCGCTCGGTGTCGGGCCTCCGGGTCGTCGACTTCAGTGCGCTGTGGGCCGGCCCGTTGTGCGCGCACCTGCTCGGACTGGCGGGAGCTCAGGTGATCAAGGTCGAGACCCCGCAGCGCCCGGACGGCGCCCGACGAGGCAATGCCGATTTCTACCGCCTGCTGCACGGCGGACACGAGTCGGTTCTGCTGGACCCCGCGGCACCCGCCGAACGCGACGCCCTGCACCGACTCGTTCACTCCGCCGACATCGTGATCGAGGCCTCCCGGCCGCGCGCGTTACGCGGATTCGGCTTGGACAGTGCGGAATTCGTAGCCGCGGGCGCCACCTGGATCTCCATCACCGCAGCGGGCCGGCAGTCCGATCGCATCGGCTTCGGGGACGACGTCTCCGCGTCGGCCGGCCTCGTGGCAGACGATGACGCCGGACTGATGTTCGTGGGTGACGCGATCGCCGATCCGCTGTCCGGCATGACCGCAGCCGCCCTGGCGATGTGCGCGACGGACGGTGGCGTGCTCTGGGACCTGTCGATGCGGGCGACCGTGGCGCAAACCCTCGGCGGGCCGCCCCCGCCCCGCGTGTACCGACGCAGGGGGCAGTGGGTCGTCGACGCCGACGACGGGCCGGTGGCCCTGGCCGCCCCCGTATCACGATCGGCGCTCTCGGCCGCACCGCCGCCGGGTCGCGACACCTCGGCAGTCCTGTCCCGCCTCGAGACGCCGACGTGAACGGATTGATCATCGCGAATGTGTCCCTGCCGCAGGGGCGTCGCGATGTCCGGGTGGTCGACGGGGTGGTGTCGGAGATCGGATCGGCACTGGATGCCCGTCGGTCGGAGGTCATCGACGGTCGGGGCGGGGCGGTGATCCCTGGGCTGCACGATCATCACCTGCACTTGCACGCGATGGCCGCGGCCGCCCACTCGGTTCCGTGCGGACCCCCGCACGTGAGTGACCCCGGCGACCTCGCGGCGGCACTCGACGCGGCGTCACCCGGCCCCGGCACGACATGGGTGCGGGGCGTCGGGTACACCGAAACCGTTGCCGGACTCCTGGATCGCGAGGTCCTCGACCGCCTGCACGCACGGCGACCCGTCCGGCTACAGCACCGCAGCGGCGCGGTGTGGTTCCTCAATTCCGCGGCCGTCGCGGCGGCAGATCTGGCGGCCGGGGACCACCCCGGGATCGAGCGCGACCACGCAGGAGTGCCGACCGGGCGGCTGTGGCGAGCCGACGACTGGCTCCGGGAACGCCTGGGAGGCACCGGGCCACCCGGCCTGTCGGACGTCGGAACCGAACTCGCCCGGTTGGGGGTGACCGGCGTGACCGACGCGACCCCCGACCTCACCGCGGACAGCGTCGGACACCTCGTCGCCGAACACCTGACATCGGCTCTGCCACAACGACTTCACCTACTCGGTTCCTCGCCGGAGATCCCCGGAGGACACCCGACGGTGACCGTCGGGCCGTACAAGATCGTGCTCGCCGACTCCGACCTGCCCGACTTCCCCACGCTGTGTGACCGCATTCGCGAGGTGCACGAAAACCACCGGGGCGTCGCGGCCCACTGCGCCACCAGGGAGTCGCTGCTGCTCCTACTCGCGGCACTCGACGCGGTCGGGCCGCACCCTGACGACCGGATCGAGCACGGTGCCGTCATCGCGCCCGAGACAGTTGCCGAGTTACGCCGCCGCCGCATCCCCGTCGTGACCCAGCCCGGCTTCATCGTCGATCGCGGCGACGACTATCTCGACCGGCTCGCGCCCTCCGACGTCGACGACCTCTACCGGTGCCGCAGCCTCGTGGCGGGACAAGTCAGGGTCGCCCTGTCGAGCGATGCCCCGTACGGACCGACCGACCCATGGACCGTCATGACCGCGGCCGTACACCGGGCGGCGCCGGACGGCCGGATCGTCGGTTCCGACGAGCGCATCGACCACCGCACCGCGCTGCGCTTGTACCTGGCCCCGCCGGCGAACCCGGGGGCCGCCCCTCGACGCGTCGAGGTCGGCGAGTCGGCGGACCTCGTCGTGCTCGACGGTTCGGTGGACGACGCCTTGCAGGCCGGTTCAGACGCGGTGCAGTGCACGATGATCCGCGGCCGGGTCGTGTATCACCGGTGATCTCCGAAGGCCGTCGCGCTACCCGCGCCGGCCCTGCCGGCTGCGGGCGCGCTCCACCCAGGCCCGAACGGCATCCCGATGCTCATCGGTCAGTCCCGACCGCACCATCTCCTCGCTCTCCGCGGGAAGGGCCTGCGCCAGATCCATCGTCGTCGCACGACCGATGTTGCGCTTGGTGGCCGCCCAGGCCAGCCGCGGACCACCGGCGACGGCGGTGGCCCAGTCGAGCGCGGCGGCCGCGAACTCGGCATCGGGCACCACCCGGTTGACCAGTCCCCACTCCCGGGCCTGCGGCATCGTCATCGGTGCACCCGAGACCATGAACTCCATGGCGCGGGACGGTCCGAGCAGTCGGGTCAAGAACCACGTCCCGCCGAAGTCACCGGAGAATGCGAGATCGCCCCATCCGGCGATCAGCTTCGACGACGATGCCGCGATCCGCAGGTCGGCAGCGAGGGCGATGCTCAGCCCGGCGCCCACGGCCGCGCCGGGAAGGGCTGCGATCGTGACCTTCGAAATGTCGCTCAGAAGCGTCGCCATCCGTGCGTTGTGCGTCAACCCGGCGGTCCGTTCGGCCACCGTGCCGCCGGCGTTCTCGACCTTCCGTCGCACGTCGCCACCGGCACAGAAGGTGGTGCCCGCCCCGGTGATCATCACCGCCCCGATCTCCGGGTCCGCCGCGAATCCCTCCAGCAGCCGCGGGACGGTCTCGAACATGCCCGGATGCAGTGCGTTCCGTCGATCCGGCTGGTCGAGAACCACCAAACCGACCCGGTCGACGATCATCGCGGAGACCACCTCGGTCCCGGTTTCGAGAACTGTTCCCCCGCGCCAGGCCGCCAGCTCCGGCAGTGTGTGACCGTCGCTCGACGCATCCTCGGGCGGCTTCGAAAATGTCATGCTCCTCCTTGGCAAGGGGTGTTCTCCGCTGCGAGACGGACTGTACGCTGGCCCGGGTGATCGAGAGCACACGCGCCGCTCGGGCGCCCCAGTCCACGCCGGCCGGAGTCGTTCGATGACCGACGAGCTCATCCCCGGCATCACGACACCTCCCGACGACGGCGCCGGCGCGACCCCGTCCGACCTCGAGGCGATCGAGTACGCGTACACCGACGACCACGTCGCGACCATCACACTGAACCGCCCCGAGGCACTCAATTCCTTCGACGACACGATGGCGACGGAGCTGGCGTGGGCCTGGCGCAAGATTCGCGACGACGACGCCGTCCACGCCGTCGTGATCCGGGCTAACGGCGATCGGGCGTTCTCCACCGGCGCCGACATCAAGAACGGCGACCCGTGGTTTCTGAGCAGCAATGTCTGGAACTCCTTCGACCCCGGGTCGACCCTGTCGCCCAAGCTCCACCACCGCGTCTGGAAACCGGTGGTCGCAGCGGTACACGGGATGGTGGCAGGAGGTGCCCAGTACTTCCTGAACGAGTCCGACATCATCCTCGCGGCCGATGACGCGGAGTTCTTCGATCCGCATGCCAACGGCGGGATCGTGTCCGCACTCGAGCCGATCGGCATGCTCCACCGCGGCGTTCCCCTGGGCGACGTCCTGCGTTGGGCGCTGATGGGAACCGAGGAACGCATCACCGCGACCACCGCGCTGCGCTTGGGCCTGGTCACCGAGGTCGTCCCGGTGAGCGAGCTGCGGAGCCGGGCGCATTCGATCGCCGCATCCATCGCGGCTCGCAACCCGGTGGCTGTCCAGGGCACGGTTCGTGCGATCTGGGAATCGCTGGACATGACGCGATCGACGGCACTACAGAACGGCATGTCCTACACCCACATCGGGAACCAGCCCATCGAGGTCCGTAGATCCCAGGCACGACGCAACGGTCCCGTGACCCGGCGATGAACACGTGACCCGGTCTCGCTGAATGGGACCGGCTCCCGAACGATCGACCTCATCCACGAGCAGGTATCCGACGACTTCGATGAGACCCTTGTCACACCGCATCAACCAACCTACTGTGCGTTCAGAAGGTTTGTCTGGAGGACATTTGTGACTGCGCAACGGCCCTATGCCACGCTGCTCGCCAAGGGCGCGGAGCGACGTCAGCAGATACTCGAGGTGGCGGCACGGCGACTGGCCAGACAGGGATGGCGAAACACCACCCTGGCCCAGATCGCCGCCGACGCGGGCATGACCCCTGCGGGCCTGCTACACCACTTCTCCTCCAAAGAACAGCTGCTCCACGCCGTCATCGACGCCCGCGACAACGCCGATCTCGCCGAGGCGGACCTCAACGGCGACCTGTTCGTCCAGATTCGGCGCGTCGCCGAACGAATCGAACGCTCACCGGAACTCGTGGGGACGTTCACCGTCCTGCTCGTGGAGAATCTCGCACCTGACGCTCCCTTGCACGATCGACTGGTCCAGCGCTGGCGAACCGCGGTCGACATCGTCGCCGAGGTCATCGCCCACCACCAGGCGGCCGGCGAGTACCGCGCGGGGATCTCACCCCGTGTCCGTGCCATGGAGATCGTGGCTTTCATCAACGGCGTCGAGATGTCATGGCTCCTCGACCCCACGATCCCGCTGACCGAGATCTTCGAGGACTACGTCCGGAATCTGGAAACCGATTTCACTGCAGGGGAGTGAAAATGACATATCAGCTCGACATCATCGGTGACGACGTCAGAGAGCTCGTGCGCCATGCCGGAGGTTGGATCTACGACCGGGTGGCCGCCGGGTGGAGGGTGACCGTCTTGCTGCCCGCCGGCGACGACCCCCGGCCGATGCGCATCCTCGGCGCACACACCGAGGTGGTGAGCCCGACCGATGGTTTCCACGGGCGATGTCCGCAGGCGATCGCGACCTCGGCCCGCTTGTGCAGGCTTCATCCGGACCTCGTCGCCGACCTCGGCTCGGCGATGCGGACCCGTGAGGCCGAGATCATCCTGTGGGGCGAGGACTGGCCTCACGAACTGGACGGCACGCCTGATCCGGCGACTCACCGTCTGAGCTTTGCGGCCCGGGCCTTCAAGGCCCAGGCCCTCACCGCTGCCGGGGTCGGCCTCGTCCCGATCACCGCAGCCGAGAACTTCCGCACGGCGAGCGCCGTCCGCTCGTGGGTCGGCGCCGACCTCGTCCCCGCCGGGTGACGAAGGAAACCTAAAGCTCGTCTCTTGGACCGAGGTGACCGGCTGCCGGCGGCGAACCCGGTTCTCAGCCGGCGAAGCCGTGAGCGCAGAACTCCCACACCTCGTCGGAGGTGATCCGGTCCTCGGCCGGTCCGCCACCGGACTGCGGCGCGATGAACATCACGGTCTGGATAATCATCGCGGCCAGCCTCCGCGGATCACCTCCGGCGCGCAGGCCGTCCGTCGCGTCGACCTCGGTCAGCAGTTCGGCGAACAACTCATAGAGGGCCGTCGTGGCGATCCTGAGTTCAACCGGGTGTGAGATCAGCAGCCGTGGGGCGAACTCGGTGAACAGCGGCCGGCGGGCCGCGGGGTCCGGGCGCGACAGCTCGTACAGCAGCCCGGTCGCGGTCCGGACCTTCGACAGGGGGGCATCCTCGTTCTCCGTCGCGGCCCGGATCTGGGCGGACATACGGCCGATGGCGTCCTCGTACAGCGCGAGCAGGAGTTCGTGTTTGCCGTCGAACTGCAAGTAGAAGCTCCGCAGCGACAGTTTGGACCGCTCGACCACCTCCTGGACGGTGAAGTCGGTCGTCCCCTTCTCTACGATGATCGCCTGGGCGGCGTCGAGGAACTTCTGCACCCGCTTACCCGCCCGCTCCCGGGCCGTCCGCAGGGAGCGTTCGACAGCACGCTGCTTCCATACGGGTTCGTCGCCTGCGGTCATGACAGGAGACTTCGGCACCGGCGCACGGAATTCATTGGGGAATCATATCCATCCGCCACTGGCGGGCGGCGCGGAGGACGGAAAAACGGAAAGCCAACTTCCCCGAGTGAGAATTACATTCTCACTCGGGGAAGTCAGCGCCAGGTCAGAGCTGCGCCCACACGGTCTTCGACTGGAGGTAGCTCTCGACGCCGGCCTTGCCGGCCTCGTATCCCCAGCCCGACTGCTTGTACCCACCGAACGGCATCGAGTGATCGAACTGGAGCTGGCAGTTGAGTCCGACGGTGCCCGCCTTGAGTCGCTTCGCCAACCGATGTGCCCGACTCAGGTTCTGCGTCCACGTCGTCGCCGCGAGTCCGTAGTCGGTGTCATTGGCCAACGAGATCGCCTCGTCCTCGTCCTCGAACGGGAGGATGGTGACGACCGGACCGAAGATCTCCTCCTGGAACAGCCTGCTCGACGTCGGATCGACCTTGGTCGCCACGGTCGGGTGCACGAAGTAGCCCTTCCGATCGAGCCGATGGCCGCCGGTGACGAGTTCGACGCCGTCCGCCCGACCGATGTCGAGGTAGCCGAGCACGCGCTTGAGCTGTTTCTCGCTGATCAGCGGACCGATCATCGAGCCCTCCTCTTCGGGGCCACCGAGCTGCAGGTTCTCGGCGATCGTCGCCACCCCCTCGACGACACGCTCATAGATGTTGCTCTGCACGAGAATTCGTGATCCGAGCATGCACACCTGACCCGAGTGCAGGAAGCATCCGAAGCCGGCCATCGCGATGGCGGTGTCGAGATCGGCGTCGTCGAAGATGAGGACCGGCGACTTACCGCCGAGCTCGAGCGTGATCTTGTTCAGGTTGCTCGCTGCCGAGGCGCGCACGATCTCCCGCCCGACCTCGGTCGAGCCGGTGAACGCGACCTTGTCGACATCGGGGTGGGCGGTGATCGCGGCGCCTGCGGTGTGGCCGTATCCGTTGACCAGGTTCACCACACCGTCGGGAACCCCCGCCTCGGCGAGGATACGGGTGAGCACCAGGGCCGAGAGCGGGGTCTCCTCGGCCGGTTTGACCACCGTGTTGCAGCCGGCGGCGAGCGCGGGGGCGAGTTTGGCACAGTAGTTGAACACCGGACCGTTCCACGGGAAGATCAGTCCCACAACGTCATACGGTTCCCGCAGGGTGTAGGCGTGCATGTGGGACTCGATGCCCATCAAGCCGCCGGTGTTCACGTCCCGGGCGATACCGTCGACCTTCGTGCACCAGCCGGCGTAATAGCGGAACCATTCGGCACCGACCTTGGTGATCACGGCCGCCTGCGAGGCCGGGATCCCGGCATTCACCGACTCGAGGTCGGCGAGCAGTTCGCTGTTCTCCTCGATGAGGTCGGCGACTTTCCACAGGATCCGGGCCCGCTCGTAGTCGGGTTTGCCCGACCAGACCCGGGACTCCGACGCCTCCTTGGCCCGCGCGACCGCGTCGTCGACGACTTCCGGTCCCGCGTCGGTGAATTCGGTGATCTGCTCCTCGGTGACGGGGTCGACGATGGGAATCACATCACCCGTGCCG
The DNA here is from genome assembly GCF_042672305.1 of Gordonia sp. NPDC127522. Lineage (NCBI taxonomy): Bacteria > Bacillati > Actinomycetota > Actinomycetes > Mycobacteriales > Gordoniaceae > Gordonia > Gordonia sp. NPDC127522. Next base: position 435,582 of record NZ_JBHXVK010000001.1, on the reverse strand, counting down.
GGCAATCCTCGAATCTCGTCCAACACAGACTGAACCGACATGGTGGTTCCTTTCAATCAACTGACGTAATCCGTCGTTTACGGGGTCCGGTGCAGGACCGGGCTCTGAGACCCACCGACAGCCACCGGCCGGAGGTCGCGCCGACCAGTTGCCCACCGGTCCGCTGAACGGACCCTATGGACGCCGCGCCGCCCCGCACAGCACAGGTCTCGGTGGTCGGGAAACTCCTAGAGAATGCCCTTCTCTCATTCGTCATCGTCGGTTCTTCCATGTGATAGCCTCACTCTCTGTGAGCTGCGCCACCATGACCCTCACACCATCGCAGCGACGACGTTCGGAGCCGTCATGACCCAATCTCTCGCCCCCAGCGACGAGTTGGCACTCGCGCAGGCCGAGGCGTCTGCCGCCCAAGCCGAGGCCGACGCCGCGGATGCCCGCGCCGAGGCGGCACGTGCCCACGCCCGTCTGACCAGATTGCGGACGGCGCAGCACGTCGAGGCTCCCGCGCAGCAGTCGTCGGACACTTCGGACCGGACTCGAGAAGATGCGGAAACCGACGCCACCGAAGCACAACCTGCCGGGGACTCCCCCGGCACGGATGCGGCCGACGCGGGGAAACGCCCGTCGCGCGATCGCCGCACGACCGCGCGTGACACCGTCCGCCGCTTCCGGGCTCTGCGGGTTCCGATCCGGCGCCTGAGCCGGCGAACGGTGCTGATCGCCGTGATGGGGCTCATCACCGCGGCCGCACTCGTCGCCACCGCCGTCATGGGGTGGCAACACCGGGAAGCGCAGGCCGAGACGTCCCGTGCCGCAGAATATGTCGCCGCAGCCGAACGAGGCGTGACCGCCATCACCTCGCTGGATTTCCGGCACGCCAAACGCGACGTGGACCGGATCGTCGCGCAATCGAGCGGTCCGTTCTACGACGATTTCAGCAAGCGGGCACCGGACTTCACCAAGGTCATCGAGCAGTCCCAGGTGACCACGACCGGGAAGGTCACCTCGACCGCGCTGGAATCGACGACCGATGACGATGCGATCGTACTGGTCGCCGCCACGTCGGAGGTCACCAATGCTGCAGGCGCACGACAGGAGCCACGAGTGTGGCGCCTTCGGGTGACGGTCACCGACGTCGACGGCACCACCAAGATCTCGAATGTGGAGTTCGTACCTTGACAACGAAAAGCACCGCACCCGAACCGAAATCGGAAACGCCCGAGGACGACACGTCCCAGACCGCCACGGGCACCCCGGAACCCGACGTCAACGCGATCACCGCCGACGTCACCGGTCTCGAGACGGTCACCGATCCCCTGACGCCCGGCCGATTCACTCGGATCCGGCGGAGCAGACGCACTGTCCCCGCTGCGGTCGCGGTGGCGATGATCGCCTCCGTCACCGGCGCGGGCGTGGCCTACATGGAGCTCTATCGTCCGGACCAGGCGACCGACGATGCGACCCGCGCCGCCGTCGTCGACGCGGCGAACGACGGCACCGTCGCCCTCCTCTCCTACGGCCACAAGTCGCTGAACGCCGACTTCGCCAAGGCCCGAGAACACCTGACCGGCCAGTTCCTCACGTACTACAACGAATTCACCGAGAAGGTGGTCACCCCGGCGGCCACCGACAACACCGTCAACACGACTGCTGAGGTCGTGCGATCCGCTGTCTCCGACCTCGGCGAGAACGAAGCACACGTGCTGGCCTTCGTGAACCAGACCACCACCAGCAAGACCGAACCCGACCCCGAGCTGACATCGAGCAGCGTGCGCGTGTCCCTACAGCGCGTGGACGGCAACTGGCGGATCTCCTCGTTCGATCCGGTGTGATCGCCCGCTCCCCGCTGCCAGGGGAGCCGATCCTCCGTGCCGGCCCGCCCCCTGAGCCGAGCACCGCGCGAGACCACCGGCAGCCGGGTCGTCCCTGTCACCCCGGCGCCGCGGGTCAGCGCGGCATCATGCCCTGCCAGTCGACGGCACCGTTGTCCACCAGGTCGGTCTGCCGATACCTCCGGCCGTCCGCGCCGACGTACGATCCGTCGGCGGGGTTGTACTCGGCGGCGACGACGGGGGGACCCCCGGCGGCGGGCATGTGCGACGACGGGCGTACGGCCGGATGTCCCGTTCCGGGATCGGGCGGGTACGGACCGAGAAGCGGCTGCGACTGGGCCAGCGGGGTGAAGTTCTCGTCGCTGTTGCACATCGCGGCGGTGGGTGCCCGCTTCCAGGGTTTGGTGGCGCAGGGGATGTTGCGGACCCCGCGGACCCCGATCGGACTCGATTGCGGCAGTTTGCAGTACAGACCATCCGGGGTGTCGATGACGGAGGTGTCCTCTGGCGGGCGCCACTGGTCGGGTGGCAGGAACCCCACCGTGCAGGCCGGCGGATCCGAGATGCCGCTGATGCGGAAGTCGCCGAGCCCCCACTGAGTGCCGTTCCGATTCGGCTGCACCGCCTGGATCATCGAGATCGCGGGCGGCAGCAAGACGAGGATCTGTTCGAGTCCCGCGTTGTAGGTCACCGCAAGCCGGCCGACCGTGGTGATGTTCGCCAGGAGCACGGGCAGGGTCAGTTTCACCGAATCGAGAAGGCCCGACACCTCGTCGGCGAATCCCGGGCCCGACGCCAGCAGCCTGCGGATCTCCGGGGTGTCGGTCACCAACTGATCCGTGACGCCCTCGAGATTCGTGGTCCAGATCTGGATGGCGTCGATGCTGCGGACCTGGGAGTCGACCAGTGGCACCGAATCCCGGATCAGGCTCTGGGTCTCCTCACCCACATCGTGCAGACCCGCGGACAGGGAGGCCGACGAGGTGAGCAACGTCTGCAGGTCGTATCCGCGACCACCGAGGCTTCGATCCAATTCGTCGACGAGGGTCGAGAGTTGCTCCTGCGGGATGCTCGAGACCAACGCGTTCAGCTTCTCGAGCATCGGCGCAACCGGAGCCGGGATCGACACCCGGTCGGCGTCGATGACCGACCCGTCCGTCAGATAGGGAGCGCTGTCGGTCTTGGGACGCAACTCCACATACTGTTCGCCCATCGCCGACATGCTCCGCACCGACGCATCGAGGTCGGCCGGGATGTCCACCGAACTCGAGATGGACAGGTCTGCGCGAACACCGGTGTCGGTGAGTTCGACGTCGGTGACACGTCCGACGTCGACCCCCCGGTAACTGACATTCGCGAACCGGTACAGTCCGCCCGCGGCATCCGCCTCGAGCGTGACGTTGATGCGTCCGACGCCGAGCGGTGCCTGGATCTGCATGTAGGAGAACAACATCAACCAGCTGCCCAGTACGGCCAGCACCGTGAAGATCGCAAGCTGGATCTTGACGAACCGCGACAGGATCATCGGCCACCTCGTCCCGGTCGGCCCAGCGGGGCGAGCAGCGGATCATGTGTCGGCTGACGGCTGTACCCGGGGTCCCCCGGCGCGAACGGCACGGTCGCGTCCGGATCACCGAACGGAGTACCCAGGAGCAGCTCGCGTCGCAGTCGGGGCACGGTGAGGTCGACAGTCGCGTGGAGATTGATGTAGTCGCCGCGCACCGCGCGGTCGATCACCTTCTGACCGTAGGGAAAGACCGTGGCGTAGGCGAGCGCCGAATCGATCCGGGGACCCACGTCGGCGAGCGCGCGCAGGGTCGGCTGCAGGTGTCGCAGGTCGGCCAGCAGATCGTCGCGCACCTGATCGATCACGCCGGTGGTGGTGTTGCTGAACACGCGGAGCCGATCCAGTGCGGTGGTCAGGTCCGGCACCTCGTTCTGCAACACCTCGAGGCCGCGCGGGATGCGTCGTAATGCGTCTTCTATGACGGAATCCTGTTCGGCGAAGCCGGTACTGACACGACGCGCCTGCTGGAGCAACGCCACCAGGTCCGCACGCTGCCGGTCGAGCGTGCCCACCAACTCCGACAGATTTCCGAGCAGCTGACGGGCATCGGCCTCGTGACCGCCGAAACCCTCGTTCAGTGCCTCGATGATCCCGCCGAGCTGGCCGAGGCCGCCGCCGTTGACCACCGCCGACACCGACGCCAGCGTCTCCTCCGTCGACGGATAGGACGCCGAACGCTCCAGCGGGATGCGTGCACCCGGCTCGAGCCGGCCGACCGGCGCGTCACCGGCCGGCGGGTTGAGCGCGAGGTGCATCGAACCGAGCAGGCTCGTCTGACCGACGACGGCCTCGGCATTGGCCGGCACCACGGTGCCCCGGGCGAGGCGCACGTCGATCTCGGCGTGCCACTGGCGTACCCGCATGGGTCCCACGCTCCCGACCTCGACGTCGTTGATCAGAACCGGTGAATTCTGCGACAGAGTGCCGACATCGGCGATCTCGACCGTGATCTGGTAGTCGTCGCTCCCCGTGCCGGCGGTGCCCGGGAGCGCCACCGAGTTGATTCCTTGCCACTGACATCCGGCGGCGAGCACCGAGACACACAGCAGCGCGACGGTCATCCAGAGGCCACGGGCGACGCGCGGTGTCATCGTCCACCCCCGAGGCCCGGCAACAGGAGTTGACCGCGGGAGCGCGCCGAGGTGCTCTGCGACTTGCTCGGAATCAGCGACCTCTCGGTGTAGATGAGGTCGTCCGGACCAGGATCCGGACCGAGGACCGGATTGAGCGGCACCGGAAGGTAGTTGAACGTCAGCATGGGTGCGATCGGCCCCAGGTACTCGGCGCATCGTCGGGCTCCCTCGGCCGCGGTGAGATTCTCGATGCTCGCGACCGACGAGCAGATGAACTGGACCGGGTTGGAGAAGTTGTTCACCGTGAACACCCCGGCCTCGGTCCCGGTGGCCGGGTTGTAGATGTTGTAGAAGTTCGCCATGTTCGTGGGGAAGGCGTGCAGCAGTTGCTCCAGATCGTCGTCCTGGTCGACGAGGAGCTGGGTGATGTAGGCCAACCGGCGGACCTGCTCGGAGGCCCCGTCGCGGTTCGCCGCGATGAACCGCTGGACATCGGCGACGGCCACCGCCAGGTTCTTCAGTGCCGCATCGAGATCGGACCGGCTCCCGTCGAGCACGGAGGACAGCGTCGCCAGGCGGTTCTCGAACTGCACGATCTGGGTGCCGCTGTCGCGGACCGCGGACATCAGCGTCCCGACATTCCGGATGACGTCGGTGATGTTCCCGGTGTTCTCGGCGAGGAGTGCACCCATCTCGGACAGCTCGGTCAACGCCGTTCCCAGCGTCTCACCGTTGCCGCGCAGCGCATTCGCACCGCTGTCGATGAACTCGGTGAGAGAGCTCGAGGAGTCGGCCCCCTTCGGCCCCAGTTCGGTCGCCAGCCTGGTCAGCTGCTCTTTGACCTGATCCCACTCGACGGGCACCGCCGTACGGTCCCGGGGGATCGTCGCACCGTCGTCCAGCACGGGTCCGCTCCGGACGTAGGCGGGCGTGAGTTGGACGAAGCGGTCGGCAACGAGGTTCTGCGCGACGATGATCGCCTGCGCCTCCGCCGGGATCTGCACGCCGCGATCGACGTCGAGGGTCATCGCCACGGTCTCGCCCCGGGGGTCGATGTCGGAGATCGTTCCCACCTTCACACCGGAGACGCGGACGTCGTCACCCACGTAGATCCCCGTGGTGGTCGCGAACATCGCCACGATGCGTGTGGGTGCGGTGAACTGCCGGAACGCGAAGACACCGCCGGCCACCACGACCACCACGAGCATCGCGGCGAGAACGATGCGAATCCGGTCCCCGCCGGTCATCCGACACTCCCGCCCGGTAGTGGCAGCTTCGACTGCGGCTCGACACCGAAGGCTCGGTCGATGAACGGCTGCAGCAACGGCCCGGGAATCAGGTTGGCGACGTAGGCCTGGTAGAACGGCCCACCCGACACCGCCTCGCCCTGCGTCTGGGACACCTTGGCCAGGCCGGGGATGGCCTGGGAGATGTTGTCGCGGTTTCGTTCCAGCATGGCGACAACCGAGTTGAGCGCGGTGAGTGTCGGTGCCAGCTCTTTCTCGTTGTCGGCGACCAGGATCGACAGCTGTTTGCTCACCGCCGCGGTGTTCGCGAGCAACGAGGCGATCTCCTGGCGTCGATTCGACAGCACGCCGAGCAACAGGTTGGCATTCAGCAACAAGGCATTGATCCGTCCGGCTCGGCTGGCGAGAACCTGGGTGACATCGCTCGTCGCGCCGAGCAGTTCGGCCAGGGTCGAATTCCGCGAGTTGATTCCGCGGGACATCTCGGCGAGGCCCGCGAAGGTCGGTTTCAACTCGGGTGCCACGTCGTCGAGAGTCGTCGACAGCACATCGAGGGACTCGTTCAGCTGCGACGTGTCTATCCCGCGGGTGTTGGTCGTCAGGTCGTCGATCGCCTCGTTCAGCGAATAGGGCGACGCGGTCCGTTCGACGGGGATCACGTCATCGGGCCGTAGAATTCCCTGCCCGGACGGCTTCACCGTCACGATGCGTTGTCCGAGAAGCGAGCCGGTCCGGATCTGTGCCGACGTGCTGTCCCCCAGCCGGGTGCCCTCGCGGACGCTGAAGGTGACCCGTGCACGACCGTCCACCAGTTCCACTTCGGCCACGGTTCCGACGCGTACCCCGGACACCAGGACGTCGGCTCCGGACGACAGCCCCGCGGCCTCCGCGAAGTCGGCCTGATAGGTGACCGACCCGAACCAGCTCATCACCTTGGCGGCATTCAACCCGGCGACGACGATCAGGACGATGAGTGTTAGTCCGACGCAACCGAATCGGAAGAGTTTCGAGCCTCGATACTTGTACATCTAACCCGAGCACCGCCCCTCCGTCTGTTCGATCCAGGGCAACTCGACGACCTTTCCGGACGGGTCGGACACCCGGACCGTGACGGCGCAGACGTAGTACTGGATGAAGTTGCCGTATGTTCCGGTGCGCACCAGCTTGCGGAAGTTCTCCGGGGCACGGACGAGCGCGTTCTCGAGCGCCGGTTTGTCGCTGTCGAGGGCGGGTGCGAGGCGGGCCAGCTGATCGATCGTGCCGGACAGGGACGGCCGGGCCTGCGTGAGCAGATCGGTGACCGTGGCGGTCCCGTTGTCCAGTGCGGTGATCGCCTCGCCGATGGGATCGCGCCGGCGGGCGAGATCACCGATGAGCACGTCCAATCGATCGATGGCGTCGCCGAATCGTTCGCTGTCGCGGTCGAGGGTCGCCATGACCTTCTGCAGTTCGACGATCACGTCCTCGATGACGTCGACATTCTCACCCAGAGTGGCGAAGAGCGAGGAGGTTCCCTCGAACAGGGTGCGCACCGTGCCGCGCTGCCCCTGCAGGACGTCGAGTACCGACGCGCTGAGAGCGTTGACCTGCTGCGGTTCCAGACCGTCGATGACCGGCTTGAGTCCGCCGAGCAGGACGTCGAGATCCAGGGCGGGCTTCGTCCGGGAGGCCGGGATCTCGGTGCCGGCGGTGAGCATGGTGTCGCCTGCTCCTTCGGTGAGCTCGAGGTACCGGTCCCCCACCAGGTTCAGATACCGGACCGCAGCGCCGGATTCGGTCGGTATGCCGATGTCGCTGTCGACGTCGAACACGACCCGGACGGACTCGTCGCTCCGCAGCTCGACGTCGCCGACGGTGCCGACCCGGATGCCGGCGATGCGCACGGTGTCCCCCGGGCTCAGGCCCGAGGCGTCGCTGAAGACCGCGGAGTACTCCTTGGTGTCCCCGGAGCGGTGATCGCTGAAGATGACGAGCAGCGAACCCGCCACCAGGAGCATCACGGTGGTGAATGCGATCAGTTTGACTGTGTCCGTGTCGGACCTGCGCCCGCTCATCGCGGCGCCCGGGAGGGAGTGGGCCGACCCGGCCCGCCGGACCGCTCCGACCGTCTCGGCGCCCCGTCGGGAATCGGACCGAAGAGTGCCTGTCGGAGGCTGTCGACGTTGAGTTCCACCGACGTCCGGCCCGCGTCGAAAGGATTGGCCCCGACGTCGGCCACCACGAACGGTGGCTTCTCCTGGAACCCGACGGGCAGCACCGAGCACTGCGGCCCGCCGGTCGCCGCGACCTTCGGCAGGTCCTCGGGGTAGCGGTACGGATCGGTGCCCCACAAGAAGTTCGCCGACAACCCCAGCCCGGGCACGTCGGCCGGCGGTGAGACGGCGAGATCGGCGAAACCGTTGAGCGAGCACGTCAGTGACTCGTTGTACTCATCGGTCAGAGCGGTGACCGGTACCAGCACCGACAGGGCGCTCGCCAGGCGCTCACGATTGTCGCCGAGTACCTGGGTGCCGACGTCCGACAGTCCGATGAGGCTGGTGAGAAATGCGTCGAGGCGTTGTTGTTCGGCGACCAGGGTGTCGCTGATCGAGCTCGCATTCCGGACGGTGCCCAGGAGCGGATCGGTGGTGTCGGCGTACACATCGAGCACATCCGGCACGTCGCGCAGCAGGCGGCGCAGGGAGGGTAGGGCCGGGTTCACGTCGCCGAGGAATCCGTTGAGGTCGACGAGCATCTGCCCGAACTGCTCACCCCGCCCGCTCAGTCCGGTCGAGATGGCGCTGAGTGCGGCGTTGAGCTCGGCGGGCTTGATCTGCGCGAGAACACGGGTGAGTTCGCCGAACACGGTGTTGATCTCGACGGAGACGTCCTCGGCGTCGAGGACCTGGCCGACACCGAGCCGTGCCTGCGAGGGTGCAGGCGGGGCGACGAGTTCGACACTCTTGGCGCCGAATACGGTGGCACCGGCGATGCGAACGGAGACGTTGTTCGGGATCTGCTCCATCTGATCCGGTTCCATGGCCAGTTCGATTCGCGCAGTCGTGGGTTCGTCGTAGTCGATCGACGAGACGCGTCCGACTGTCACCCCGCGCATCTGCACCTTGGCACCCACTTCCATGACGAGCCCCGCCCGGGGAGCCACCACGGTGACCGGTTCCGATCGCGTCGTGGTACCCGTGAACATCGCTGCGGCCAGACCGACCAGGAGCGCGACGGTCAGCACCATCGCTGTCCCGGCCAGCGGCCGGAGTATTCCGTTCGACATGTTGCCCTTCACGCCAGAATGTGATGTTCAGCCAGAGAGGTTGAAGTTGCCGTTCGTTCCGTAGATGGCCAGCGAGATCAGCAGGGTGACACTGACAACCGCGACGAGCGAGGTGCGCACGGCGTCACCGACCGCCACGCCGACGCCCGCGGGCCCACCGCGGGCGTAGTAGCCGTAATAGGTGTGGATCAAGAGGATCAGCAGTGCCATCGCGAACGCCTGGACAAAAGACCACACGAGATCGAGGGGGTTGAGGAACGTCGTGAAGTAATGGCCGTAGAGACCCGTCGACTGGCCCAACAGAACCACCGTCGTGAACTCGCAGGCGGCGAAGGACGCGATGAGCGCGATCGCGTACAGCGGGGCGATCACGATCATCCCGGCGGCGATGCGCGTGCCGACGACATAGGCGATGGGATCGATGCCGAGCGACTCCAGCGCGTCGATCTCCTCGCTGATCCGCATGGCACCGAGCTGGGCCGTCGCGCCCGCCCCGAAGGTCGCGGCCAGTCCGATGCCGACGATCACCGGTGCCGCGATGCGCACGTTGATGAACGCGGCGAGAAACCCGGTCAGTGCCTCGATTCCGATGTCGCCGAGCGTGCTGTACCCCTGCACGGCGAGAGTGCTGCCGGTGGCGAGGGTCAGGAAGCCGACGATGACCACCGTTCCGCCGATGAGCGCGAGATTGCCCGAGCCCATGCTCGTCTCGGCGATCAACCGGATGGTCTCCCGGCGATAGTGCATCGCCGCGTGGGGGACGCTGCGCAGGGCGCGTGCGTAGAAGATCGCGTGGTCACCGAAGCCGCTGAGGATCTGGACCGGTCGCCGCGCCCCGCGGTTGAGCCGAGGGAACCGCACGCTGGGCGTCGAAGTACGTTGCGACAGTTTGGGAGAGGAGATGATGGCCATTGCTGCTCACCCCGCCGACAACTGGACGCCGATCGCCGTGATCACGACGTTGACCACGAAGAGGGCCATGAATGCGTACACCACCGTCTCGTTGACGGCGTTGCCGACCGATTTGGCTCCACCGGTGACGATCAGCCCTCGGTAGCACGCGACCACCCCGGCGATGAGACCGAACACCAGCGCTTTGACCGAGGAGATGATCACCTCGGTCGTCCCGGTGAGCAGCGTGATCCCGGCGGCGAACGCACCCGGGTTCACACCCTGGACGAACACCGAGAAGATGTAGCCGCCGAGGATCCCGATGACGCACACGAGGCTGTTGAGCAGCAGGGCCACCAATCCGGAGGCGAGCACCCGCGGCGTCACCAGCCGCTGCACGGGATTGATCCCCAACACCTCCATTGCCTCGATCTCCTCTCGGATCGTGCGTGATCCGAGGTCGGCACACATCGCGGTGGCTCCGGCTCCGGCGACGATCAGCACGGTCACCATCGGCCCCACCTGGGTCACCGCGCCGAAGGCGGCGCCGGCCCCGCTGAGGTCGGCCGCACCCAGTTCACGCAGCAGGATGTTGATGGTGAAGCTGACCAGCACCGTGAACGGGATCGCCACCAGCAGAGTCGGGACGAGCGAGACCCGGGCGACGAACCACGCCTGTTCTCGGAACTCGCCGAACTGGAACGGCCGCCGGAACATGAACCTCGTGGCATCGGCGCCCATCATGAACAGGCCGCCGACCGCCCGCAGAGGCGCCTCGGAGTACCGGGTGAGCGTACCGCCGGTCAGACGCATCCCCGCCCCTTCGTCGTGAAAGATTGTGAAAACAACATTCTCAGTGAATGCGATCAATGTACTCACGACACGCGATCGCCGACAACCACCGTCCCGACTCCCGGGATGCACGATCAGGGAACACCCCATCTGCCGCGCTCGACAATCAATGGAACTGCGACGAAATCAGCGCATGGCCGCGAATGCGACATGAGCCGCCTATGAGAAGCTAATTCTCATTCAGCAAGAGTTTCGCTTGCACGCAGCTCCGTATTCGGCCACACTTCGTGAACGTGTCCGCTGCCGTGACGGGACGAAGTGCTCTCGGCACCGTGACGACGGGACACGACAGTTTCTTCCCCGAGCAGTCCGCACTGCCATCAGATGCAGTCCGCGCGAGAGGCCAGATCAGTGACGACCAGTCCCGTGACGAGCGGAACGGCGAACGACGTTCGATACGACCCGTACGACGTCGAGCTCAACGCCGACCCGTACCCGATGTTCCGAAGGATCCGTGAGGAGGCGCCGCTCTACTACAACGCCGACCACGACTTCTATGCCCTGAGTCGCCACGCCGACGTCAACGCGGCTCTCATCAACCATCAGACGTTCAGCTCGGCGCGCGGCGCGATCCTCGAGTTGATCAAGGCCAACATCGACATACCGCCGGGGGTGTTGATCTTCGAGGATCCGCCCATTCACGACATCCACCGCAAACTCCTCGCCCGGATGTTCACCCCGCGCAAGGTGTTCGACCTCGAGCCGCAGATCCGGCAGTTCTGTGCCGACAGCCTCGACCCCCTGATCGGGACGGGCCGGATCGACTTCGTGAAGGACCTCGGCGCCCAGATGCCGATGAAGGTCATCGGCATGCTGCTGGGCATTCCCGACGAGGATCAGGCCGCCATCCGCGACTTCGCGAACGACCAGATGCGAACCGAGGAAGGCAAGCCGATGAAGGCCGCCGAGGAGGGTATGGTCTCCGGCGACATCTTCGGCGCCTACATCGACTGGCGCCGCGAGCACCCCTCCGACGACATCATGACCGAGCTGCTCAATGTCGAGTTCGAGGACGAGACCGGAACAGTCCGCCGACTGAGTCGTGACGAGCTCCTGACCTACGTCAACGTGGTCGCCGGAGCAGGCAACGAGACGACCACACGTCTGATCGGCTGGGCGGGAAAGGTTCTCGCCGAACATCCGGACCAGCGTCGCGAGCTCGTGGAGAATCCCGAGCTCATCCACAATGCGATCGAAGAACTGCTGCGCTTCGAGCCCCCGGCGCCCCACGTCGCGCGGTATGTCACGCGCGACGTCGAATACCACGGCCAGACCGTGCCCGAGGGCAGCGTGATGATGATGTTGATCGGCGCCGCCAACCGCGACGATCGCCGCTACCCGGCCGGTGACACCTTCGACATCCATCGGGACACCAAACAGCACTTGACGTTCAGTATCGGAACGCATTTCTGCCTGGGTTCCTCGCTCGCCCGCCTCGAGGGTCGGATCGCGTTGGAAGAGATCCTCAAGCGGATTCCGGAGTGGGACGTCGACCTGACCGACGCCGCACTCTCACCCACCTCGACAGTCCGCGGCTGGGACACATTGCCCGCCACTTTCTGAATCACAAGAACCGGCCGACCGCGGCCGGTCCCCACCACCAGGAGATCTACATGTCCGGAAGAGTAGAAGGCAAGGTCGCGTTCATCACCGGCGCGGGCCGCGGCCAAGGCCGTAGTCACGCCGTGCGGTTGGCCGAAGAGGGTGCCGACATCATCGCCGTGGACATCTGCGGGCCGGTCGACAACGTCCCCTTCGATCTGGCCAGCGAGGACGACCTGGCCGAGACGGCGGAGCTGGTCAAGTCCCACGACCGCCGCGTGGTCACCGCAAAGGTCGACGTCCGCGACCTCGACGCGCTCACCGAGGCCGTCAAGTCGGGGGTCGAGCAGCTCGGTCGGCTCGACATCGTTGCCGCCAACGCGGGGATCGCCACGAACGGCTCGTCTCTGGAGGAGATGACACCGAAGATCTGGCAGGACATGATCGACGTCAACATGACCGGCGTCTGGCACACGGCCAAGGCGGCGATCCCGCACATCGTCGCCGGCGGACGTGGCGGGTCGATCGTCCTGACCAGTTCGGTCGGCGGTCTGAAGTCCTACCCGTTCTGCGGTCATTACGTCGCTGCCAAGCACGGCGTCATCGGCATCATGCGGACACTTGCAATCGAGTTGGCGCAGAACAGCATCCGGGTGAACTCCGTTCACCCGACCCAGGTGAACACCCCGATGATCATGAATCAGGCCACCTACAGCATGTTCCGGCCCGATCTCGAGAATCCCGGTCCCGACGACTTCGCACCCCTGTCGCAGATGATGAACACGCTACCCGTGCCGTGGGTGGAACCCGAGGACATCTCGAACGCCGTGCTGTTCCTGGCCTCTGACGAGGCCCGCTACATCACGGGGGTCACTCTCCCCGTCGATGCGGGCGCGTGTCTGAAATGAGCTGACGCCGAAGACGGCTCCGGCCCCTGTCCATCGGACAGGGGCCGGATCGGTGTTCGGTGATCGCGCGGGAGCGCCAGGGCGGCGCCTAACCGCCGACGACCCCGCTGTTCCGGTGCGCGTCGTCGGCCGCGAGGTAGGAGAACACCACCGACGGCCCGATCGTGGCGCCGGCACCGAGATACTTGCGGCCCATCACCGATGCCGTGCAGTTTCCCCCCGCGTACAGGCCGCCGATGGGCTCCCCGGCCTCGTCGAGCACGCGCGAGCGCTCGTCGCAGAGCAACCCGCCGTTGGTGCCGATGTCACCGGGATACATCGCCACCGCGTAGAACGGCCCCTTGGCGACCTCGCCCAGGCACGCGTTGGGTTTGTGTGACGCGTCGCCCTGATACTTCTCGTGATCGCCCTCGCCGCGGTGGAAGTCCTCGTCGACGCCGGAACGCGCGAACTCGTTGAACCGGGAGACGGTGCGCGCCAACGTATCGGGTTCGATGCCACACTGCCGGGCCAGCTCATCCAGGGTCGCCGCCTTCTTCATGGCCCCGCTGCGAATCCAATCCTTGGGCGTCCTGCCGGGCGGGGCGAAGCCGAAGGTGTAGCGCGACCGATGCCGGCTGTCGATGATGAGCCAGCTCGGCAGAGCACCACCACCGGAGCGATTCCGGGCGAACATTCGCTGCCCGGCTTCCTGGTACGCGATCGCCTCGTTGAAGTACCGATTCCCGTGGGAGTCGACCATGATCGAGTGCGGTTTGGATCGTTCACTGATGCACATCGACGGTTCCCCGTCGGGCATCAGCCACGACGGCAACCACCACGCCTCGTCCATCATGTCGGTGGCGGCGCCGTGCGCCATCGCGATGCGCAGTGCTTCACCGGTGTCTCCCGGATTGGCGCTGGTCCACTCGACCCGCCCTGGTTGACCGCCCGCGAACTCGTCGCGCATCTCCTGATTACGGGAGAAGCCCCCGGCCGCGATGAGCACACCGTGCCGGGCGCGTACGCGGACACGGGAGCCGCCACGATCGAGCACCGCCCCCACGACCTCGCCACCGCTGACGACGAGGTCGGCGAGTGCGGTCTGCGTCCACAGATCGACACCGCGTGCACGTAACGCCTTGAGCACGAATCCGATCAATGCCGCCCCGTTGGTCACGTTGCGCTTCCCACGCAACCGGCCCCACGCGGTGCGCGACATGACACGCGTCATCGTCGCAAAACCTTGTCGGGTGAACAGATTCGACATGTACGCGGCCTCACCGGTGTACATCGTCATCGCACCGGCGACCGGCGGTCGCAGCCGTCCCGCGAGCTCGCCGAGCTGGCGGGTGTCGAACTCGGGCGCCTCGACCGACCGGCTGTGCGCCTTACCGCCGTCGACGCCGCGAACCCCCGCGTAGTAGTCGCTGTATCCGTCTATGCGGATGAACGGGACACCCTCTCCGACGAGGAAATCGAACATCGCGTTGCCGCCGTGCAAGTACGCCTGGCGGCGCTCGTCCGACGACGCCGGGCTGCTGTCGGCGGCCTTGCCGACGACGGAGTCGAAGTACGCGGTGGCCTCGTCGTACGAGTCCGCCACCCCGTCCGCCGCCATCAGTGGATTGTTGGGTATCCAGATGACACCCCCGGACATTCCCGTCGAGCCGCCGATCATCTCCGACTTCTCGGCCACGAGTACGTCCATGCCCAGCGCGGATGCTCGCAGCGCGCCGACGAGGCCGCCACCCGAGCCGATCACGAGGAAGTCCGTCGTGTGGTCCCACCCGGTGTGTTCACGGCTTGTGCGATCCCGGTTCGTACGATCCTCGTCCGCTGCGTGATCCGTGTCAGACACCGCCCCGTCCCCCTCGTCCTCGGCCGTCACCATGTGACCGGAAGGGAGTACACCCCGTAGGCCAGGCGGTCCGACTTGAACTCGATCTCGTCGATCGGGACCGCGAGTCGTAGGTCGGGGATCCGCCGGAAGATACTCGTGTAGACGATCTGGAGCTCGACACGCGCCAGCTGCTGACCGATGCACTGATGCGGCCCGAAGCCGAAGGCGGTGTGGTGCCGGGCTGCACGGGTGAGGTCCAGCTTGTCCGGCTCCGGGAAGGCCGCCGGATCCCAGTTGGAGGATCCGAGTTCCATGATGACGCCGTCGCCGGCGTGAATGGTCTGACCGGAGATCTCGATGTCTTCCAGAGCGATTCGTCGCTGCCCGTTGTGAATGATCCCAAGGAATCGCATCATCTCCTCGACCGCGTTGCCGATCACGTCCGGGTCACCGTCGGCCGCGGTGAGAATCGCGAGCTGTCCGGGATTCTCGAGGAGCGCCAGGGTGCCGAGCGCGATCATGTTTGCGCTCGTCTCGTGTCCGGCGATGAGCATGCCCAAACCCATCTGGGCGGCCTCGGCGACATCGATCTCGCCCGACTTCGCGCGCAGCGCGAAGTCGCTGATGACATCGTCGGTGGGCTCCTCCATCTTCTTCTCGACCAGCTCGTGCATGAACATGAACATCGCGGCGAACGCCTGCATGTTCTCGTCCGGTGTCGCATACCGATCGACGCTGCGGACGGCGTTCTCCTGGAAGAAGTCGTGGCTGTCGTAAGGCACGCCGAGCATCTGGCAGATCACGATCGTCGGCAGCGGCAAGGCGAGTGCGGCGACCAGGTCGGCGGGCCTCGGACCTTCCAGTATCGCGTCGATCAACCCGTCGGTGGTTTCCTGCACAAAAGGTCGCAATGCGGCGACACGCTTGAACGTGAACGCCTTGGTCATCATCCGCCGGAAGTGCGAGTGCTGCTCGCCGTCGGAGTTGAACACCGACTTCGGCCGCATCGAGACGTTCGCCGCCATTCCCTCGTTCCAGTGCGGGAATCCCGGCAGGGACTCGTCGACGCTGATCCTGGGGTCGGCCAGCAGTGCCTTCTGTTCGGCGTGACCAGTGACGAGCCAGGGCTTGGAGCCGTCCCAGATCTCCACGCGGCTCACGGGATTGGACTCACGGAGCACACGCGTGCCGTCCGGCGGGGCAAACGGACAGCGCATGTCGCGGTCCATCGGGAAGTGCGGAGTGGTCTCGTTGCGGACTTGCGTTGCGGTCTCGGACATCGGCGGGGGATCCTTTGCTGGCTGGGGTTCGAGTGATCAGTCCTGGACGTGGATGGCGAGTGCCGGACACATCGCCGCGGCATGTTTGACGTCGTCGGCCTCGGACGGCGGCGGGTCGTCGTTGACGAGGACCGCGATACCGTCCTCGTCGCGTTGGTCGAACACGTCCGATGCCGCGGCGACGCACTGTCCCGAGGCGATGCACTTGTCCTGGTCGATGGTGATCTTCATGTGAGACTCCTACGGAGAAAGAACGAATGGGCGTAACGGCGGATCAGTCGTCCGCCGCTCCGACGAGATCGCGCTCGTCGGACGCCGGCTGCGGAGCCGAGCGCGGGGGTCCGGCCACGGTCCCGCCGTCCACGGGCAGGATCGTCGCGGTGACGTAGCGCGCCCTCTCGCTCGCGAGGTACAAGGCGGCCTCGGCCACGTCCTGCGGGGTGCCCTCCTGGGTGAGCGGTCGATTGGCCGCCATCATCGAGCGGATCATGGCGGTGAAGGTCTCGGCGTCCGCGCCCATCTTGACCGCCGAGGAGGCCAACAGCGGGGTCGGAATACTGCCCGGCGCAATGCAGTTCACGCGAACGCCGAGCTGTCCCAACTCGATCGCGACCGATTTGGTGAAGTGGATGACACCGGCCTTCGACGTGCGATAGGACATGACGCTGCCGCCCGGTTGGATACCACCGATCGACGAGATGTTGATGATCGATCCCGATCCCGCCGCCGCCATCTTCGCCGCCGCGAGGCGCGTGCCGGCCATGACCCCGAGCAGGTTGACAGCCAGCACGCGCTCGAAATCGGCGAGGTCGTCGTCGAGGAAGCTGGGGTGCATGGTCCCGGAGATCCCGGCGTTGTTCACCATGACGTCGAGGCGACCGTCGCGTGCGACCACCTCGTCGACGAGTGCGGCGAGGTCCGCCCGATCCGCGACATCTGTTCGGCGGAAGCGGGTCTGGTCACCGCACTGAGCCGCGAGCTCTTGTCCGCCCTCCTCGTCGACGTCGGCGATGGTGACGATGGCACCCTCGGCGGCGAACTTCTCGACGATCCCCTGCCCGAGGCCGGATGCCCCGCCGGTGACGATCGCGACTCTTCCTGCCAACTCATCGGTCATTTGCGGGTCGTCCTTCGAATGTCGTGCATGGTGACATGCAGGTGCCTGGCGATGATGGAAATGACTTGTTCTTCAAGGGCTGGATGGACTGGTGCCGCCGGGACGGTGGACGCGATGTGATCGGCGACGCGACGGTTGCAACCCTCTGACCACGGTGAGAACCGGCGCAGAGAACCGAATGCCGCCGGATTCGATGACCCGCGTCCAATCGGGTGTGGCCTACGTCTCATTCTCGCGCACCTAGAGTCCCAGTCCCGCGGCCCCTATGTCAAGCGATTGATTGAAATTCTCGATACACAGACGCCTCGTAGATGTCGCGGCGTGTCCCACTCGGCCCGCCGACGGTCCGCGGACCTCGTTTGGCGTCCCACCGCGGGCACGAAGTCAAACACGCGCTTTACACTGGAGAACATCCACGCCCCGCTCGTGGCCGCCGACGGCCCGGACAGCGACGGCACCTACGGCAGGCCGCTCGGCCGCGACCAGGTGAGGACATCACGCATGGTGACGACCACCCCAGATCCCCTGACCCCCGAACCGGCGGCCGACGACGACGACACGTCGAGCGGTGTCGACACCGTTCGACGTGGCCGTACCTCGATCCGGCAGGGAAAGAAGGAAGCGACGCAGGAGCTCATCCTCGACACCGCCGAACGCCTGTTCGCCGAGAACGGCATCTACGCGGTTTCCAACCGACAGATCGCCGATGCCGCGGGTCAGGGCAACACCGCCGTCGTCGGGTACCACTTCGGCAGCCGGAACGACCTCATCCGCAGGCTCGTGAACCGCTTCCACCTCGGCATCGAGCCTCGTCGCGAGCAGATGCTCGAGCAGATCAGCGGTTCCACCAACATCCGGGACTGGCTCGAGTGCCAGGTGGTGCCGATCACCTCCCGTTTCGACGATCTCGGCTCGCCCACCTGGTTCGCACGCTTCGGCGCGCAGCTCATGACCGACCCAGAGCTGCGAAACCTCCTGTTCGAGGAGTCCTGGCGCGAATCCCCCTCGCTACAGCAGACTCTCGACGGACTGCTCAAGTGCCTGCCGTACCTGCCGGCACAGGTGCAGCCCGAGCGGACCGACTGCGCGGCCTTCCTGATCATCCAGATGTGCGCCCAACGCGAGCGCGCCCTCGCCGACGGGTCCACCCTCATCCGGTCCACCTGGGCGGAGATGGCGACCGGGCTCGTCGACATCCTGGTCGGTATGTGGACGGCGCCGGTCACGCCCGCGTGACCCCACCGCGGCGGTGAGCGGCCGGCGACCTCGACGAATGCGATCCTGACCACCGGCGCAGCCGGCGCGGAGCGCGGATCGGGTGCGCGTCGAGTGCCATCGGAGCGTTCACAGGTTCGCGTGAGCAACTAAATCAAGCAGTTGATTGACTTTGCTGGTGTGATGCGGTTCACTTGGCTTCATGCAGAGCGGGGGCGACGAGCCGACACGGCGACGGACAGGCCGTCACCGTTCGTTCCCTGCATTGCAGCCCCCTATTCGACTCGGCTGACCACACCGGTATCCCGGTACGGCGGCCACCCCGCCGTCGTTCCGATGCCGCGTCCTCGGCTCGGTGGCCCGGCCGCCACACCTCGGCCACATCGCGGTCCGAACGGCTCGACCACCTTCTCCCGACCCGCCTTTCATCGACTCGCCTTTTTCATCGACCCGGAGGAATCAATGACGAATGCAGCGGCCATCGCCGACGATCGCCCATCGGCGGAGGAGATCATCCTCTACGAGAAGGACGCGACGACGAAGATCGCCACGATCACGTTCAACCGGCCGGATCATCTCAACGCGCCGACTGCTGCCGCCCGCCTACGGTATGCCGACCTGCTCCGTCGCGCCACGGTCGACGACGACGTCAAGGTGGTCGTCATCCGCGGTGTTGGGTCGAATCTCGGTTCGGGTGCGGACATCCCGGAGGCGATGGAGATGGAGGCCGATCCCACCTCGCTGGGCCGGATCCGCGAGCTGCGCGTCGACGACGAATCCGCGATCAACTTCCCGCCGCCGGGTTCGTATCGGCACGGGGCGATGATCACGCAGTGGTACGCGAACTCCGCCGCGGGATGTCGCAGCCTGCAGGAGTTCAAGAAGATCAGCATCGTCGAGACCAAGGGCTACTGTTACGGCTGGCATTTCTATCAGGCCGCCGACGCCGACATCGTGATCTCCTCGGAGGACACGCTTTTCGGGCATCCGGCGTTCCGGTACATCGGATTCGGCCCACGGATGTGGACGTGGGCGCAGACCATGGGTATCCGCAAGTTCCAGGAGATGGTCTTCACCGGTCGCCCGTTCACCGCACAGGAGATGTACGACTGCAACTTCGCCAACCGAGTGGTCCCGCGTGATCAGCTCGAGGCCGAGGTCGACAAGTACGCCCGCGCCTGCGCTCGGACACGGCCCACCGACACGGTGTTCATGCAGAAGATCTTCTTCGAGCTGATGAAACAGTCGCAGGGCGAATACATGGGCAGCATGCTGACCGCGCTCTTCGAATCGCTCGGTGGGACTGCCCATCCCGACGCCGACGCCCTCAGCCTGGACGAGGACACCATGTCGGCCGGCATCAACAACGCGGTGAAGAGCAATGACGACCACTTCCCGCCCGACTTCCGGCTCAGCAAGTCCGGCCGGCGTCGCGCCGACTGAGCCCGCCCTCCCCCCACCTCTCACCTCCTCTGCGGAAGGCAACACCGATGTCCACCAGCACCCGCCCGCCTCTGGACGGATACCGCGTGATCGACCTGTCCGTGGGGATCGCCGGCGCATACTGCACCAAACTCCTCGCCGACGGCGGCGCCGAGGTGATCAAAGTCGAACCGCCACAGGGTGATCCGATGCGTAAGTGGTCGGCATCGGGTTCACCAGTCGACACGACGGCCGGTGGTGCGCTCTTCAACTACCTGGCGTGTACCAAGAAGAGCGTCGTCGTCGATCCCGCCGACGACGCGGACCTGGACGCCCTGCTGACCGAGGGGGACGCGGTCATCTGGTCGCGGGACTCCCCGTTCGCAGGCACGCTGTCGCCGTCGGCGATCGCCGCCGCGCATCCACGCCTGGTGGTCACGGCGATCACACCGTTCGGGCTCGACGGCCCCTGGAGTGACCGGCCCGCAACGGAATTCACGATCCAGGCCTGGTCCGGCGGCATCGTCGGACTCGGCCGCGGCGCACCGGACCGGGCACCGGTCCACGTCGGCGGTCAGATCGGCGAGTGGTTCGCCGGCGCCCATGCATCCGCCGCCACCCTGACCGCGCTCCGTCACCGCAAGCAGACCGGATCGGGGCAACTGATCGATCTGTCGATGCTGGAGACCGAGATCCTCGGTCTCACCTACCACCCGGTGAGCTTCCTCGAGATCAGCGGCCGTCCGTTCCGCTCCGAACGCATGATCTTCGTTCCCGGCGTCTCGCAGGCCGCCGACGGTATGGTCGCCCTCGGTTGTGCGACCGCACAGCAATGGTCCGATCTGTGCGTGATGGTCGGTCACCCGGAATGGGTCGATCCCGATGCCCCACTGGCGATCACCGCCCGCGCCTTCGAACTCGCCCCCCAGATCTACGCGTGGATCGCCGAGCGGACAGTCGACGAGGTGTGCGAACTGGCCACCACGTTCCGCATCCCGAACGCGCATGTCGCCAACGGCGCGAACCTGACCGGGCTGCCGCACTTCGACGCCAGGGACTCGTTCGTCAAGAATCCCGCCCTCGGATTCAGCCAGCCCGGCCCGCCGTACCGGATGTCCTCCTTCGACCTGGCACCGCCGGATCCGGCGCCGTTGCTCGGCGAGCACACGGACCGGTACCGGGCGACGGAAGACGCCGGCGTCGAATCCGCTCGCACAGCAGCGGATCACACGGATCAGGGCACAACCCTGCCACTCACGGGGCTGCGTGTGCTCGACATGACCGCGTTCTGGGCCGGACCGTCGTGCACCCACATCCTCGCGCTGCTCGGTGCCGAGGTGATCCACGTCGAATCGACCACGCGCCCGGACGGCACGCGGATGATCGCCGGCGTCCCCTTCACCGAGGACGCCTGGTGGGAGAAGTCGCCGATCTTCGCCGGCCTCAACACCAACAAGAAGGGTGTCACGGTCAACATCCAGACCGAGCGTGGACAGGAACTGCTCCGCGACCTCATCACGAGTTGCGATGTGCTGGTGGAGAACTACACGCCGCGCGTCCTCGAGCAGGTCGGATTGGACTACGACTCCGTCCGGGCCCTCAACCCAGAGCTGATCATGGTTCGGATGCCGGGGTTCGGTCTCGACGGGCCGTGGCGGGACAAGGCGGCCTTCGCCTATGTCATCGAGGACGCCTCCGGCCTGACCTGGCTCACCGGACACCCGGAGCAGAATCCGGTGGAACCGTATTCGATCGGCGATCCCAACGCCGGCATCCATGCGCTCAACGGCCTGCTGCTGGCGCTCGAACACCGCGACCGCACCGGCGAGGGAACGCTCGTCGAGGCGAGCATGATCGACGCCGCGCTGAACGTGTCCGCGGAACAGGTGATCGAGCACTCGGCCTACGGGCAGACCCTCATGCGCGCCGGCAACCGCGGTCCGGCTGCAGCACCGCAGAACCTGTACCAGGCCGCGGGCACCGACGAGTTCGGCCGCGACGACTGCTGGGTGGCCATTGCGGTCGCGACCGACCTGCAGTGGGAAGCCCTGCGCGAGGCACTCGACGATCCGCAATGGGCTCGCGACGCCGACCTCGCCACTGCCGACGGCCGACGACGACACCACGATCTGATCGACGATCACCTCGGCGCCTGGTGCCGCGAACTCGACAGCGACACGATCGTCGAACGCCTCTGGGCGGCCGGGGTTCCCGTGGCCAAGGTCATGCAACCGCACCGGCAGACCGAACTGCCGCCGCTGGCCGCACGCGACTTCTTCGTGCAGGTCGAACACCCGGTCAATCCGACGGCGTCCCACAGTACGATCCCGGTCCGCTTCGCCGGTCTGCCGACGCCACTCGAGGTTCGGCCGGCACCGACCCTGGGCCAACACAATGCCGAGGTGTTCCTCGGTATCGGACTGTCCGAGAACGACATCGAACAACTCGAGCAGGACAGGATCATCGGCAACTCGGTCACGTTCTGAGACATCACGAACGTCCGGACACGCAATGCACGCGAACAGAAAGGCGCAGCCATGAGACCCACCCCCGGAAAGTCGCTGTTCAGCCAGGTGGACACCACCTCCGTGGTCGTCATCCGCTGGGGCGACGACGATCTGGATCTGACCTGCGGCGGTACCGAGATGTCGGAGACCCCGTCGGCGGCGGCGGCGACCACTGATGCCGGGATCGCGACCCAGCTCGGCAAGCGGTACTGCACCCCGGACGGGGCCGTCGAACTCCTGTGTACCAAGCCGGGTCCCGGCGTGTTGGCGATCGCCGGCGTCGCGCTGGAGATCAAGACCGCCACCCCGCTACCGGCATCGGACTGAACGGATGAATAGCGGCTCACTGCTCGATCTGCCCGCGTCCGGTCGGGGCATGCCGCCGGCCGGTGCCGTCTCCGTCGCCGAGGGGGTGCGTCGACTCGCGTGCGGCGAGGTCGTCATGCTCCGCGCCGATCCCGGCGACCCCGGACGATTCGATCTCGTCGCGGCCGCCGATCGCCTGACCACCATCCAGACCGCCTTCCTCGTGCGACACACGAGCGGGTTCCTCCAGGTGGCGCTGCGCGATTCGCGGGCGGAAACGCTGCAGATCCCCCCGGTGGCGCCCGGCGCAGACCGGCTGGCGTCACAACAGTGCGTCGGAGTCGACGCGGCCGAGGGGATCGGGACCGGGATCTCCGCCGCCGATCGGTCCCGCACCATCGCCCTGCTCGGGTCACCGGCGACGACAAGGGAGAACCTGACGCGGCCGGGCCACGTCCTCCCGGTCCGGGTGGCCGCGCATCCCCGCCGGCACGACTCGGCGGCCATCGCACTGGACCTCGCGGAACGGGCCGGCTCCATCGCCGCGGTGTTCGCCACCGTCGTCAGCGCCGACCCATATGCGTCCGGACTCTCCGATGCCGAGGCAGCCCGGTTCGCCGCCGAATTCGGACTCACGATCATCTCCGATTCCGACCTGGCGGACGTCGCCCGACTCCGGACGGTGACCGACTCCCCGGCGCGGGTTCCGACTCCAGCCATGACCACCAACCCCTGACCCAGCGTTGCTGGGCACACTGCATTGGACGGTGCACGATGACCACCCTGCTGACTCACGACTCCGTGATCACCGAGGAGACGACTCCCCTCGGCACCCCGAACACTGTGCCGCTGTCGATGGTCGAGCGGATGACGCTGATCATGGGCGCGTTCGACCGGCCCATGGCGAGGCTGACCCTCGACGAGGTAACCCAGCACACCGGGCTCCCGCGCTCGACGGTGCATCGCATCCTCGATCAACTGGTGCAGTGCCGCTGGTTGATCCACGCGAGGACGCACTACAGTCTGGGCAGCCGCGCCCTCACGCTCGGCGGCCGTGAACTCGCCCAGCACGAATTGCGAACCGCCGCCGCGGATGTCCTACAGCCGCTGGCGTTACGCACCGGCGCGCTGGTCCACCTCTCCACCCTGGCCGGTTCGGAGATCTACTACCTCGACACGTTCGGTGGCCGAACCGGCAGCCGGATGCCGGGCCAGGTCGGCGGCCGCGCACCGGCGCACTGTACGGCCGCGGGCAAGGCGATCCTCGCCGGCCTCACCCCGGAGTACGTCGACAATCAGTACCTCGGAACAGGCGTGACCGGTCATCGCACTGCCCACAGCATCCGCGACATCGCGCGGTTGCACCAGGAGCTGGCCCGGATTCGAGCGCGTCGCGGACTTGCAGTGGAGCGCGGAGAGTGCTTCGACAACCTGGCGTGCGTCGCCGGCGCCGTACGCAACGGGGCCGAACCGGTGGGTGCGGTCTCCATCGTGACCCGTAGCGATTGTGCGCTCGAGCCACTCGCACCGCTGGTGATGCGGGCCGCCCGCGCGATCACCGACGCATTGAGTCGCGCACACGAGGCGTACTGACCACGAGGCCGACGGCGATCGCGGTGTCGGCCACCCATCTCACCACACTCCTGAACCACGAACACCGGGTGCGGATCAGCAGTCCGGTTGCCGAGGGCCTCCCCGGCAACCGGACTGCTCTGTCATGTCGTCGGCACGCCGGTCGAGGCACTCACTGAACGACCTGTGGATCGACCAGCTGGCCGTCCTCGATGGTCAGCACGATCGCCCCCTTGCCACACACGGCCTTGAGCATCGGTTGCGCGCTACCGTCGCATGTGAACGTCAATCCATGTCCGGCAGGGAGTTTCACATTCTCGGCAGTGCGGATGGTGGTGATCATCGTCGCCGGCGAGGCATCGGCACCGTCCCAGCCGTCGAGTGCACGGACCAGACCGAGCATGCCTTGATAACCGGTCACCGCGTATCCGTACGGGTCGGTGTCGGGGGCGTACCGGCTCATGATCGCCCGGTACAGTTGCGTCTCCGGATCGTCGGACACGGTGTCGGCGGTGCTGAACACGCGGGTGCCGTCCATCGAGGCCCCCACCTTCTCGCGGACCTGCGAGTTCGCACAGGACTGCGGCGTCATCTTGACCACATCCGCCCCCAGAGTGCCCAGAGCGGAGAAGATCGACATACACAGTGTCGTGTCGCCGACGACTATCGCACCATCGGTACCGTCGTCGAGCCCCGCGCTGACCTGCGGACTCACCTCAGGGGTACCGGGCGGGATCCGGACGATCCGGAACCCGATCCCCTTCGCGTCGAACGCCGGTTCGGCCACGCGCTGCAAGCCGGCGATCCCGGCCGGGACATCGATGGTGTAGGCGGTCACGTTCTTCAGGTTCTGCTCGCTCGCGTATTGGGCCATGTAGGCGTAGGCCATGGAGGCGCCCGACCACATGAACGCGTCGTCGGCCGTGTTCTCCGGGCCGCTGCCCACTGCCGACACATACGGGATGCCGGCAGAGCTGATGATCGGCACCATGACCGGACTCATCGCGGTCGCCGTGACGACCACCGCCGACACCTTGTTCTCGACCATCTGGTTGGCGCAGTTCCGCGCGGACGCGGGGTCCTCGTGGTTCTTGCAGACAACCAGTTCGATCGGGCGGCCGCCGATGCCGCCGGTGTTCTCGTTCGCGTAGGTCACCACCGCCTCGGCGGCCTCCCGGTTCTCCGGCTGCGAGATCGCGGGGCCGTCCTCGGGGTTGATCAGACCGATCTTCACCGGCTCACCGGTTGCGGCCTTACCGGGGAACGATCCGGGCGGAGCCGCGACGGACGTGGAATCACCACCGCCGCTTGAGGTGTCGTCACTGCTACAGCCGACGAGTGTCGAGGCTGCGGCGATGGCCAGCGTGGCAGCCACCAGGTTTGCGGCCCGCAGGCCGCTGTTGAGTTTCATCTGCGCATGGTCCTTACCGAGAGTCGATGGGTGATTTGTTACGTGCCGAGGTGCCGGGACCGGGAGAGAGCGAACCTCGCACGGCGCCGGCCGTGCGAGGTTCCCGGTCATGGAGCGGCGAGAGCGTGGGCGGTGAACTCAGGCCAGGTCCACCCCCTCGAGTGTCTCAGCGGCACGCCATTTCTCGAGGATCTCGAAGAAGGCGACGGGGCCTCCGCCGTAGCCGGCGGACAGGAGGCTGTCGGGGTTGTCGGTGTTCCCCTCGGCATCGAGGTAGCTGGGCGTGCAGTCGGCGAAGAACTGCTTGCCCATCTCCGAGCTCTCGGCCATGACCCGGCACCATTCGTTCTCCGCCGATTCCTCGGCCTCCACCAGCGTGGCACCCTTGCCCGCCCATTCGGCGAGGATGTAGGCGACGTGGCGGGCACGTTCATCGGCGGTGTGCACGTAGTTGTGCGCGATGCCCGTCTGGGTGTACCCGAGGAAGAAGCAGTTCGGGAAGTCATGGGTCAGCAGGCCATGCAGAGTGCGTGGTCCTTTCGCCCATTTCTCACTGAGCCGCAAACCTTTTCGTCCGGTGATGTCGAATCCGGTCCGGCGTGTGTAGGAGGTGGCCACCTCGAACCCGGTGGCGAAGACCAGGGCGTCGACCTTGTACTCGGTGCCATCCACGACGACCCCGTCCCGGGTCAGACGCTCGAGGCCGCGGCCGTCGGTGTCGACGAGCTCGACGTTGTCGCGGTTGAAGGTCTGCAGATAGGAATCGTGGAAACTCAGACGTTTACACTGCCGCTTGTACCAGGGCAGCAACGCCTGTGCGGTTCTCGGATCGTCGACGATGGACTCGATCCGCCTGCGGACCTGTTCCATCGACTTGAAGTCCTCCTCGTAGAGGAACTCCCCGATCTCTTCCATCGTCATCGCGCCGCCCCGGCGCTCCATCTCCTTCATCACCGCCGGGCCGGTCAGTTCGACGGCGACCTTGGTCCATCCGTCGTCGACCAGGTCGACGTCGGCGCCCATCCCGGCGGTCATCCGGGTGAAGTTCTCCATCCGCTCGCGCTGCCAACCCGCGGTGAGCGACGCAGCCCACTCGGGGTCGGTCGGCCGGTCGTTGCGGGCATCGACGGCGGCCGGGGTGCGTTGGAAGACATACAGTTTCTCCGCCGATCGGCCCAGGTGCGGAACACACTGCAGTGCGGTCGCACCGGTTCCGACGATCCCGACCTTCTTGTCGGCGAGTCCGGTCAAGTCGCCCGATTCGTCGCCACCGGTGTACCCGTAGTCCCACCGGCTGGTGTGGAAGGTGTGCCCCTCGAACTCGTTGATCCCGGGAATGCCGGGCAGCTTCGGACGACTCAGCGGTCCCGGTGACACCAGCACGATCCGGGCGGCGACCGAGTCACCGCGATCGGTGGACACCGTCCAGCGCCGCGCCTGCTCGTCCCAGACCATCCCGGTGACCTCGGTCTGCAGCAGGGAGTTCCGGTAGAGATCGAAGTGCTCGGCGATCGCGATGCAGTGCTGCCGGATCTCCGGACCGAACGCGTAGCGCCGTTTCGGGATGTAGCCGAGCTCCTCGAGCAGCGGCATGTAGATGTAGGACTCGATGTCGCACTGCGCACCCGGGTATCTGTTCCAGTACCAGGTCCCGCCGACGTCACCCGCCTTGTCGACGATGCGGATGTCGTCGAACCCCGCCTCACGGAGCCGGACCGCGGCGAGGAGACTGCCGAGACCCGCTCCGATGATGAGGATTCCGACCTCGTCGGACACCGCGTCGCGCTCCACCCGCTCGGTGTAGGGATCGTCGGCGTAGTGGGAGAACTCCGCTGTCACCTCGATGAACTGCCCGACGGAATCCGGGCGCAGTCGTTTGGCCCGCTCATGCGCGTACTTCGCGCGGACCCAGTCCGGATCGTAGGTCTCCGGTTGGGGCCCCGGATCGGCGATCGCCGCGCTCACTTGCTCTCCCCGCCGCTGAAACGTTCCCGCAGGGGACGCGAATCGGGTGTGCCGCGATAGATCCCACGGTCGATCAGGCGGGGAACCACCTCGTCGACGAACTCACGGATCGCGACCACCCCGGTCGGGAACATCAGGTTGAAACCGCCCACATGTCCGTCCGCGTGCCAGGACGCGAGGTCGTCGACGAACTCGTCGTAGGAGCCGACGAACTTCCGGTGCTGGGCGCCGCCCTGCGCGAGCGATTGCGCGGTGACCTGACGAACGGTGACACCCGGACGCTCGGTGATCCAGGTGTAGAGCCCGACGTAGTTGCCATAGGTGCTCTTGATCGTGTCGGCGACGTCCTCCGGCTTCGGCAATTGATCGACCGGGAACGGATCGTCGATGTCGTCGAAGGTGTACTCCAGGCCGAACTGGATCAGCGCGAACGGGGCGTAGAGCTCGTAGGGAACGTACTCGTCGAGCGCCTTCTGTCGTTCCAGTGCTTCGTCGGCGGTGCGGCCCAGGTACGGGATCAGACCCGGGATGGGCGGGACGCTCCCGGCTCGGCGCCCGGCCTCGACCAGCGCCGCATCGAGTGCGGCGCGATACTCGGCCGCCTGCTGGGGGGTGTTGGCGTTGGTGAAGACCATCTCGGCGTGCTTCGCCGCGACCCTGATGCCGGGGCCCGACCCGCCGGCCTGCGCGATCAGCGGCCGGCCCTGCTGGCTTGGCGCCACGTTGAGCGGGCCCAGAACCTGGAAGTTCTTGCCCTGGTGGTTGATCGGCTCGGCGTAGAACCGGCGGATACCGTCGGCGTCGTATCGGAGTTCGCGGTTGTCCCACAGTCCGGTGACGACGTCGAGGAATTCATCGGCGATCGCGTAGCGGGTCTGTCGGTCCGGGTGTCCCTCACGGCTGTAGTTGAGCGCCCATTCCTCGCTCACGCTGGTGACGGCGTTGAAACCGGCCCGCCCGTCGGAGATCTGATCCAGTGAGGCGAGGAGTCGTGCCAGGTTGTAGGGGTCGTAGAACGAGGTCGAGGCCGTCGCGATGAGACCGAGGTAGCGGGTGTCCCGGGCGAGTGCGGCGAAGGCGGTGATCGGTTCCGGGGGGCCGCCGTCCGGGGCGGGAGAACCTGCGGTACCGGCGATGTCACCGAGGAACATGGCCGTGAAGAGCCCCTCTTCGGCGAGCTCACCCATCTCCAGGATCGGCAGGTAGGCGTTGCGGCGACTGGGACCGACGCCGTTGTCGCGCTCATAGGCCGGAGCACCCTGGTGGTGGTTGATCTCGTTGCCGACCAGATTCAAGTGTAGGTAGCGTTGCTGTGACATCTGCTCTCCGTCTTCTGCTCTCCGTCTTCGACGTTCGAGGCGAATCGGCCTCGCGGTGCTGATGGTCGAGGGGTCCTGACCCGCACGACCCGCAAGCCTGGGCTCAGCGTAAGAGTGGGCAGCCGCGGTCAGCTCGATCGGTCCCGGTAGATGAGACCGTCCAAAAGTGGCCTGTATCAGGCGTTATCGTCGAGATCACCGGCATCTGCCCGGACGGCGCAGGGCCATGGACCCGTCGGGGGGTCCATGGCCCTGCATCGTGTGAGAGCAGCTCAGCCCGACACGGAACCGGTCTTGTCGGCGAGGTCGGCGCCGGCGAGATCGACGACCGCCTGGTAGGCGAAGGCCAGCGACGAACCGATCGGTGTCCCCGCGCCGGGGTACACCGCACCCGACATGGCGGCCATGGTGTTGCCGGTGGCGTACAGACCGGGGATAGGTGTGCCGTCCGGGCGTAGGACACGCGCCCTCGGGTCCGTCTTCAGTCCGCCCTTGGTGCCGATGTCGCTCAACAGGATCGTCGCCGCGTAGTACGGCGGGGTGTCGAGGGCGGTGATGAGCGGATTGGGCCCCTCGGCCTCGATCGGCACGATGTAGTTCTGCTCGGGCAGCGCCGGATAGCCGACCACGAACTGGAACATCTGGTCCCACGCGGTCTCACCTCGGTGGTGGGCCTCGTCGACGCCACTGTCCACATACCCGTTGAACGTCGCGACGGACTCGGTCAACTCGTCTGCGGGGACGCCGATCAGACCGGCGAGTTCCTCGAGCGTGTCGGCCTTCTTCAGCGCGCCGGATTCGAACCACTCCGGATCGATCTGCTCACCGGGCGCCTTGGCCCCGAACCCGTCCCGCTCGATCGTCTTGTGGTCCAGCACCCAGTACGACGGGGCGTGCGTACCCTCGCCGGTGCGCTCGCCGTCGCGGATGGCGTGGCCGGCCTGGTCATACGGGCTGCATTCGTTGACGAAACGCCGGCCGGCGCCGTTCACCCAGATCCCGCCGCGGATTCCCGTCTGGAACAACGGTTTCCCGTCGGTCTGGACAGTCCCGGGCACGTACCATGCCTCGTCCAGGAGATCGGTCGCGGCTCCCACCGCGATGCCCGCCGTCAGGGCGTCACCGACGTTGGCGTCCGCGCCGTCG
This sequence comes from Gordonia sp. NPDC127522, assembly GCF_042672305.1. Classification (NCBI taxonomy): domain Bacteria; kingdom Bacillati; phylum Actinomycetota; class Actinomycetes; order Mycobacteriales; family Gordoniaceae; genus Gordonia; species Gordonia sp. NPDC127522. The sequence continues at coordinate 405,323 of NZ_JBHXVK010000001.1, read as the reverse complement.
GACCATTCGGCAGTCGACGGCAGGGTGCCGTACTTCGCGCGCAGTTCGGCGTTGTGCTCGAAACCGCCGGCGGCCAACAGAACTCCGCGTCCGGCCCGGAACCGGACCTGCTCGCCGGCGCGAACCGCATCGACGCCCACGATCCGGTCGTCTTCCACCACGAGTCCGGTCAGAGCGGTACTCGTCTGCAGGACACCGTTTCCCGTCTCCAGGAAGGCCGCGAGCGCCCGACCGATCAGCGCGCGTCCCCCGACCAGGATCTCGTTCTCGGAGTGTCCGTACCGCTCGGTGTAGATCGACTTGCGCACGAGCGCGGCCCGGTCGTCGCCGAGTTCGCCGGGGCTGATCGGGGCGGGGAAGACGGTACGGCCGTGGGGCGTGGCACCCGGCCGGTCGGCGAGATAGTCCGGAACCGGCGCATGGCTGAACTCGCCGAACCGCGGATTGCTCTCGAGCTCGTCGATGAGCGCGACGCCCGCGGCGAGGTAGGCGTCCTGCAACGCTTCGCGGGTCGGGTCGTCCACCGCCGCACGCAGGTACTCCCGGGCCACGTCGAGGTCGGTGTCGGGGACGCCGGCTCGGTGGGTCGGTGCACTGCCCGGGAACCACAGTCCGGCACCGGAGTACGACGTCGTGCCGCCGACCTGGGCCTCCTTCTCGATGATCAGTGTGCGCAGACCGCGGGCGGCGGCGAGGTAACCGCCGATCATCCCGCCCCCGCCAGAACCCACGACGACGACGTCGTAGCTCTCCTCGTGCTCGCTCATGGATCTCCTCCTGTGCTCATGTGCGGCGTCCATCCCGGAGGGTCCGGCGGGCCGCGGTATCGGTGACCGTGTGGGACCTCCGACAGTCTGGACGGCACATCGTCGGGCCCGGGCGCTTCTCCCGCTCAGTGAGAACCACCGGGCGCGTGGCCCGTCGACCCTGCTGCCGAAGGTCCCGATGACCGGGACCCGAACCCGCGCGGGTAGGCGTGAACTGCGAACCTGCCCCTGTTGGCCCGGGAAAGCTCGACAAGAGGAGACAGCCACGATGGGAAAGCTCGACGGCCGGGTTGCGGTGGTCACCGGCGCGGCTCGCGGTCAAGGGCGTAGTCACGCAACGGCTCTGGCTGCCGAGGGGGCGGACGTCATCGCCCTGGACCGCTGCGCCGACATCGCGACCAACGACTATCCCCTCGCGACCGAGGCCGATCTGAACGACACCGCGAGGACCGTGGAGAAGGAGGGCCGCCGATGCCTCCCCGTCGTCGCGGATGTGCGTGAACCGCAGCAGCTCCGCAACGCGATCGCCGAGGGTGTCGCCGAGCTGGGCCGACTCGACATCGTCGTCGCCAACGCCGGGATCTGTCCGCTGGGAGACGTGCCCCGGCAGGCATTTCTCGACGCGGTCGACGTGGATCTCGTCGGCGTCGTCAACACGGTGAGTGCCGCGTACCCGCACCTGTCGGCCGGCGGGTCGATCATCGCCACCGGTTCGGTGGCCGCGCTGATGAAGGGCAGCGGCACCGATGTGCTCGGCCCGGGTGGTTTCGGCTACAGCCACGCCAAACGTGCGGTGGCCACCTTCGTGCACGACTGCGCCCTCGCCCTGGCACCCGAGTCCATCCGGGTGAACTGTGTGCACCCGACGAACTGCAACACGGACATGCTGCACAGCGATCCGATGTACCACGTCTTCCGCCCGGACCTCGAAGCCCCGACCCGGGAGGACACGGTGGACGCGTTCGCGACGAATCAACCGATGGGCGTCCCCTGGGTCGAGCCCTCCGACGTCAGCGCCGCGGTGGTGTTCCTCGCCTCCGACGACTCACGGTTCGTCACCGGCCTGCAGCTGAAGGTCGACGCGGGCGCGGCTCTGGTGCACACCAATCCGTACTCGCTCCGCTGACGCGGCGCCGCCGACCCCGAGCAGTGAGGATCCCCCGATGATCAAGGAATACCGCCGGTTGTTCATCGACGGCAGATGGGTCGAGGGGCAGACCGGCAGGGTGGAACCGGTCATCAACCCCGCGACCGAGGACGCGATCGGTGTGGCACCAGCCGGCAGTGTCGGCGACACCGTGCGGGCGATCGACGCGGCGCGGCGTGCGTTCGACGACGGGCCGTGGCCGCACATGTCACCCGCCGACCGCGGGGCCGTACTCGTCCGCATGGCCGAGCTGATGGAGAAGCGCCATGCCGAACTGGTGGATCTGAACATCGCCGAGACCGGTTGCACGAGAATCGGTGCCGAGACCTTCCAGACCGCGATACCCATCGCCCACTTCCGCGACATGGCCGAACGGGTGCTGCCGTCGTTCCCGTTCGAGACCCCGCTGCGCCCCCATGTCGGCAACGGCATCGGGCAGGGTGTCGTACTGCGCGAACCGATCGGCGTCGCAGCACTGGTGTCCGCGTCGAACTTTCCGCTGTACCTCAATCTGATGAAGCTCGGTCCCGCGCTCGCGGCGGGGTGCACGACAATTCTCAAACCGGCCCCGTCCACCCCCCTGGAGGCCTTCGTCCTCGGGGAGATCGCGGAAGAGGCCGGTCTGCCCGGCGGTGTCCTGAACATCGTCACCGGCGATGTCGACGCCGCGGCCGAACTCACCGCCAACCCCCAGGTCGACGTCGTGAGTTTCACCGGCTCGGACGTCGTGGGCCGCCGCGTCTTCGAGCAGGCCGCGCCGACGCTGAAGAAGGTGATCCTCGAACTCGGGGGCAAATCGGCCAACATCGTCTGCGACGACGCCGATCTCACGCGCGTCGTACCGGGCGTCGTCCGCGACACCATCCTGCACGCGGGCCAGGGGTGTGCGTTCCTCACCCGCACCCTGGTCCACCGGTCGCGTCATGACGAACTCGTCGAACTCGTCACCGCGGCGCTCGCCGCCGTGAAGGTCGGGGACCCGGCCGAACCCGACACGTCGATGGGTCCACTCGCCACCGCCGCGCAACGGGAGCACGTCGAACGGCTGATCGCCACCGGCGTCGCCGAAGGTGCCACGATCGCGATCGGCGGTGGCCGTCCGGCGGGACTCGCGACCGGGTATTTCGTCGAGCCCACCCTGTTCGTCGGGGTCGACAACTCGATGACCATCGCCCGTCGCGAGTTCTTCGGTCCGGTGATGATCATCATGCCGTTCGATGACGACGACGAAGCAGTCCGGATCGCCAATGACAGCGACTACGGCCTCGCGGGCGGCGTCTGGGCACGTGATCCGGTGCGCGCGTACCGAATCGGGAAGAGAATGCAGGCCGGATACGTGACCGTGAACGGCGGGGGCGGTGGGATGAATCCCGACGGTCCGTTCGGTGGCTACAAACGGAGCGGGCTCGGACGTGAGCGGGGCGCGGCCGGACTCGATGAATTCCTCCAGCAGAAGACGATGATCTGGGGTGTCGCCGGAGGATGACCGCACACAGACCGCACCCGTCCGCCGGACCCGCGTCCTCGCATCACCGCCGCACACCACGGCCGACCCAGCCGGCCGATCGATCCAGGAGGAGAACATGAGCACCACCGAGCCCGCATCGGCATGTCCCGTACACGAATTCAACCATTATGCCGAACTGCCGTTCGGCGAGAAGCTCGCGTTCTACGACAAGCTGCGCGACGAGGCGCCGATCATCCGCAACGAGTTCGCCAACGGGCACTGGGTGGTGACCCGGTACGAGGACATCCTGCGGTCCTACCAGAACTGGAAGGTGTTCTCCAACAGCGCGGTCACGGTGTTCAACCCCAACCCGACCTTCCGCTGGATCCCCCAGATGCTCGACGGCGACGAGCACAAGCAGTGGCGCAAACAGCTCAATCCACTGTTCTCGCCCAAGCACGTCGAGCGTCTCGAGGACAAGGTCCGCGAACGCGCCCGCGACCTGATCCAGTCCATTGCGGCCAAGGGGTCGTGTGACTTCATGCAGGACTTCGCCCTGCAGTATCCGTCGTTCATCTTCCTCGACCTTATGGGTATGCCCTTCGAGGATCTGGACACCTTCCTGCATTGGGAAGACGAGATCCTCCACGCCTCGGGTAGCGCCGAAGAGACCGCTCAGCGCCGGGCCGTGGCCACAGCCGAGCTGACCGAGTACTTCCGTGGACTGATCAACGAGCGTCGCGCCGAACCCCGAGACGATCTGATCAGCAAGGCGATCGCCTTCGAGATCGACGGCGAGCCGGCCACGCAGGAGGACCTCGAGTCGTTCTGCATCCTGATGTTCATGGCGGGACTCGACACGGTCACCGCCACCCTGGGCACCACCTTCCTGCACCTCGCCACCCACCAGGAGGACCGGCAGGCGATCGTCGACGATCCGGATCTCATCCCCTCTGCCATCGAGGAGATGCTGCGCGCGTACGCGATCGTGATCCCGTCCCGAAAGGTTCTCGAAGACACCGAGATCGCCGGCTGTCCCGTCAAGGCCGGGGAGATGGTGTGCCTGCCGCTCAACCTGGCGACGCGCGACGAGACCGCGTTCGAGGACGCCCGCGAGGTGCAACTCGATCGCAGTCCCAACAACCACATCGCCTTCGGCGCGGGCCCGCACCGCTGCGTCGGTTCGCATCTCGCACGTCGTGAACTGCGCATCGCACTCGAGGAGTGGCACCGGCTCATCCCGGAGTACCGGCTGTCCCCGGAATCGGCTCCGACCGAGTCCGGTGGCCAGCTCGGACCCACCGGCAAGATCTTCCTCGAGTGGGACGTGACCACCGGTTGAGCCCGGGTCTGACACCGAACACAGATCTCCCGAAAGTGCCACCGCCGTTGGGCGGTGGCACTTTCGGTGTTCTGGACACGGCTCGGTCGGGTTCGCCTCGCGCAACCTGTCCCGACACGAAACGGCCTCGCGCCCCGGAGACCGTCTCCGGGGCGCGAGGACTGTGAGAGGCGACGCCCGGTCCGGCCGTGGTCGGCGAACCGTGCGCGGGCGATCCGACCGGGCGTCAGGCTTGTGCGCCGGCCACCTGCTTGCCGAGCAGGGAGGTCAGCGAGGACACCGAGTCCGTGGACGTCGACATCGAGCCGCCGGCGGTCACGTCGAGTTCCTGGCCGAACCAGGTCATACCGTCGGGCTGGGTCGGGGTCCAGCCCAACGCATTCCAATCCGGATCGAAGATGTGGTAGTTGCCGGAGTACAGCTCGATCCGATGACCCGAGCCGGGCTCCTCGAGATACAGGTACATCGCTTGGCCGATCCCGTGCTTGCCCGGGCCGCAGTGGAAGTGCACGTCGTGGTCACGCAGGACATCAGCGGCCACCAACATGTCACTGTGGTTCTCGAGGTTGAACGCGATGTGGTGCATCTGCGCGTTCTGGCCGGTGAGGCTCATCGCGATCGCGAGGTCGTGCACCTGCGACGTGACCGACGTCCACGACGCGATGAGCATGTCGTTCTCCGGAACGAAGACGTACTCACGTCGCTTGAACCCCAGGGCGTCGCGCAGCCACTGTTCGGCCTGACCGACATTCTCCGGCGACGCCTGGATGTTGTAGTGGTCGATCCGTCGCACACCGAGCCCCCGCCGGCGCGAACTGTTGCTCGGCAACCGCGAGCTGATCTCTTCCGGCGCCGCCGGCGCGTCGATGTCGTAGTACAGCTCGAAGGGATGACCGGCGTGCGGGACGAGGAATCGGATCGCCGTACCCCGGCCGGCCTGGTGGCCGGACGGCAACTCGACGACCTCCACCTCCTGGGCGAGCAGTGAGTCGTGGAAGCGTTCGACGTCCTCGGGGCGCTCGACGCGGAAACTGTAGGAATCCACTGTCGCGGTGTCGTTCTGGAACAGGACGAGTGAGTGGTGTTTGAGTTCCTGGTAGCCGCGGAGATACACGGTCTCCCCGACGCGCTCGACCTCCTCCATGCCGAGGAGGTCACGGAAGAAGGCCACGGAGGTCTCCAGCTTCGGGGTTCCGAGAGCGACCGCCCCGCATTGCGCGATCCGTGGCCGATCCGGCCGTTCCTGGGTCATGACTGTCTCCTCAAGTGTTCGAACTCGTCCTTGTCGTGGAGCGTAAGAACTCCATTTCGGCTGCTGCACGGACGATCTCACTGAGCGGTACCCCTCAACCGGCCGGCGCCGACCCGCCGGCCGGTGGGATGCGCTGCGGAGATGGTCCCGGTGAACGGAACCGGGCATCGTCGGGCCGTCGAAACTGCTCACACTGAGCCTGATCGTCATGCGACGACCCCCACCGATGACCCGGTCTCGCCGAAGACCGCGGTTCACACCGTTCGAAGGAGACATGCCATGGACGTGGACAAGTCATACCTGTACAAATACCAACGATTCTCGGCATGGTCCGGCTTTCTCGTCATGGCCGTCGTCGGGGTCTGCTTCTTCATGCTCTCCAAGGTCCAGCCGCCGATCGATCCGCAGGACTCCGCCGAAGAGGTCAAGGCGTGGATCGTCGACAACCGCTCCGGGATCTTGTGGACGACGGTCATCTGCTCGTTCGTCATCCCGCTCGAGTACTTCTTCGTCGTCACCACGAGCTGGCAGATGAACCGCATCGAAAAGGGTTGGGGTGTCCTCTCGATGACGCAGGTGCTCACCGGTGTGGTCGCGCCGATCGGCTTCTTCTATCCCATGTTCATCCTCTCGGCCGCCGCCTACCGCGCCGAGGACCGCTCGGCGGAGATCCTGCAACTCTTCACCGACCTCTTCTACTTCGCCTACGTCGGCTTCGCCTTCATCTTCTGCCTGCAGTGCGTCGTGATCGGAATCGCCGTCCTGATCGACAAGCGCACCTCGCCGGTCTTCCCGCGCTGGTTCGGCTACCTGAACTTCATCCTCGCGGTCGTGCTCGCCCCCGGTGCGTTCATCTATGTCTTCATGTCGGGCCCGCTCGCATGGAACGGACTGTTCGCCTTCTGGATTCCGTGCCTCGCATACGCCGTCTGGAAGATCTCGACCCCGCTGCTGCTGCTCAAGGCGGTCAAGAGCGAGGAGGCCGAGAACACCGACGCGGACCTCGACAAGGTCGCCGTCACGCACGCCTGACCGCGCCGCACCGACCCCGATCTCCCACACTGTGCTCCCGCCCCGACCGGGGCGGGAGCACAGTGCTTCTGCGTCGGAACGGGACGTCGGCAGACGAACATCAGAGGAGGACGAGACACCCCGCGAGCACGAGCCACAACGCGAGGCAGTAGGCCTCGAACACCCACCGCAGCTCCCGAGGTGCGTCACGCAACTCCATGAAATCCAGTCCGACGAGCCGGACCTTGTAGGACGCCAGTCCGAGGATCACGACGGCCGCGGCCGTGCCGGCGTGGAACTCGAGGCCGATGATCGGGATCACCACTGCGAGGACGACGAGGACGATCCAGGTGCGCACCGGACGTTGGGCCAGGGCGGTTCTCATTGTCATCTCAGGCCACCAGGTAGACGAGGGGAAAGAGGACCATCCACAGCAGATCCACGAGGTGCCAATAGCAGGCTCCGCCCTCGTAGAAGACACGCCGCGGGCCCTCGGACGAGAGCCGGCGTCGCGCACGAAGGCAGAGAACGGCGAGCACCGCGATCCCGAGGACCACGTGGAAGAGATGGACTCCGGTGAGGATGAACAACCACATGAAGTACGGACCGGTGTCGGGACCGTGTCCCGACGAGATGAGGTGCGTGTACTCGACGGCCTTCAATGCGGTGAACAGAACCGCGCATCCCATGCCGGCGGCGAAGTACCACGATCCGGACCCGAATCGACCCGCCCGGACAGCATTCAGCGCCAGCACGACGAGCAGCGAGCTCACCAGCAGGACCATCGTGTTGGTCAGCCCGATCGTGAGGTCGACCGACGCCCGGTCCGCTGCGAACGCCGCTGCGTCGTCGGCACGTTCGGTCAGGAACGCGACGAACATGACGGCGAAGATCACCATGTCGCCGAGGAGGAAGACCCACAGTCCCGGCTCGCCCGGGATCGTTCCGGCACCGTCCGGCGGGTCCGCCCGATCGCGTGTCTCGACGGTCGACTCACTCATCGTGCGGTGCTCCTCGCGTGGGATCTGCCTCAGTCTGTCCGGATTCGGACATCACCCGCGGTTCCGCTTCCGGTGACCGAGACCGGCACGACACCGTCTCGGGTCCCGCTGTCCGGTACCGCGCCCGCACGGGCGCCGGTGCCGAACCTAGCGTCGACGTGATGCAGCCGCACCCGAGCGAAGGGACCCTCAGATGACGAGCACACCGACCCAGACCGCGCCCCCGGAGACGCTGACGTACGAATCGACCAGCACCGTCGCGACAATCGACGGACTCGACATCCATTATCACGAGGCGGGCAGTGGCCGGCCCCTGATCATGCTGCACGGGTCCGGGCCCGGGGTCAGCGCGTGGTCGAACTTTCGGCACAATCTCCCGGTGTTCGCCGACGGGTTCCGGGTGATCATGCCCGACCTGCCCGGCTTCGGCGGGACCGCGCTGCCCGAACTCGACGAGGTGTACACCGTCGCCTCGGCCCGCCGGATCGTCGGACTGATGGACCATCTCGGCACCGAATCCGCGGCCTTCGTGGGCAATTCGATGGGCGGCGCGGTCGTCGCCGAGATGGCGTCGCTGTTCCCCGACCGGGTGGAGCGGATGGCCATCATGGGTTCCGGCGGTCTGTCGGTGAGCCTCTTCCAGACCGAACCCAGCGAAGGCTTCCAGCGCCTGTTCGCCTTCCTCCAGGACCCCACCCGCGAGCGGATGATCGAATGGATCCGGACGATGGTCCACGATCAGTCACTGGTCACCGACGAACTCGTCGACGAGCGGATGAGCAACGCGACCGCGGACGGCGTCCTCGACCGGACCCGCGCGATCTTCGGAGCGATGTTCAACCCCGCCCTCCGCGAGTCGTACACACCGCTGTGGAAGAACGTCGAGTCCATCACCACGCCGACGCTCATGCTCTGGGGGCGCGAGGACCGCATGCTGCCCTACGATCAGGCCCACTTCGCCACGCGCTGGCTGCCCGACGTCGAGCTGCACACCTTCGCCCGCTGCGGTCACTGGATCCAGGTGGAGCGCAAGGACGACTTCGAACGCGTGGTCGGCGAGTTCCTGACGCGGACAGCCGTCTGATCTCCCGAATCCCGCTGCGCACGACCTGTTCTCACTGAGCGGTATTCGGCGACTCCGCATCGGGCGGCGGGCACACAATCACATCATCCTGCCGCCAGGTGGGAGACACCACGAGAAAGACAAGGGGAACGACGAGATGACACACGAAGTGGTCAAACGCGTCGAAGAGTCCGCCCAGGAGCTGGCGGCGCTGGCCGAGGAGAACGAGCGGTTGGGCAAGCTCAGCGACAAGACCGCCGATCTGCTCCGGCAGATCGGGGTGATGCGGCTGCTGCAGCCCACCGACTTCGGTGGCTATGCCGCTCATCCGCGCGACTTCGCCGAGGCAGTGATGGCGATCGCGGCCAACGATCCCGCCGCCGGCTGGGTCGCGGGCGTGGTCGGCGTGCACCCATGGGAACTGGCGCAGATGGATCGGCGTCTGCAGCAGGAGATCTGGGGCGAGGATCCGGACACCTGGGTGGCCTCGCCGTACATGCCCAACGGTGTCGCCGATCCGGTCGACGGGGACTCGTTCGTCCTGAGCGGACGGTGGCCGTTCTCGTCCGGTTCGGATCACTGCCAGTGGGACTTCCTCGGCGCCATGAAAGGCAACGGGCAGGGCATGCCGCTCATGCCGCCCGAGGTCATGCACGTCGTGCTGCCACGCTCAGACTACGAGCTCATCGAGGACTCATGGGATGTGGTGGGGCTCTGCGGAACCGGCAGCAAGGACGTCGTTGTCGACAAGGCCGTCATCCCGTCGTACCGGACCGTCACCCAGGCCGACATCTCCGACGGTTCGGCGTCGGCGCGGTCGGGGCGGGAGGAGGCGCTCTACAAGCTGTCCTTCGGAGTGATGTTCCCCCTCGGCATCACCGCCGCGGTCATCGGCATCTGCGAAGGTGCGCTGGCCACCCACCTCGACATCCAGAAGGACCGGGTGGCGGTCACCGGCGTCCAGGTCCGCGACGATCCCTACGTACTGCACGCCGCGGGTGAAGCGGCCGCCGAGATCGAGGCATCCCGAGTCCAGCTCATCGAAGGGGTCAGCCGGCTGCACGACCTGATCCAGGACGGCGGTACCCCGTCGATCGAGGAGCGTTCCAACCAGCGTCGCAATCAGGTCCGGTGCGCATGGCGGGCGGTGCAGGCGCTCGACGAGATCTTCGCCCGCTCGGGCGGTGTCGCGATCCGGAAGAACAGTCCGATGCAACGGTATTGGCGCGACGCGCACGTGGGACTGCAGCACATGATCCACGTCGATGGGGTCGCCTACCACTCCAACGCCCTGCACAAGATGGGCCTCGAGACCCCACCCGGGATGCTCGTCACCATCTGACCGCCAGTTCTCGCTTCCCGTCAGGAGTTCCGATGACCGACCCCACCGCTGCCGCTGCCTTCGAGTCGCGTTATCTGCGCGACGTGCTCGGCAACTTTCCGACCAGCGTCGTCGCCGTCACGACGATCGATGACGACGACGGTGCGCCGGTCGGCATGGTGGTGGGGTCGTTCACCTCGGTCTCGCTCGATCCGCCCCTCGTGTCCTTCCTCGTCGACCGGTCGTCGTCGACTCTGCCGAAGGTGTTGCAGGCGGGCCGTTTCTGCGCCAACGCACTCGCGGCCGATCAGGAATGGCTGTGCCGGCAGATGGCGAGAAAGGGGGTCGACCGATTCGACGGCGTCGCGTGGACCCGGTCGGATCACGACAACCCGATCCTCGGTGGCGTCGTCGCCTGGGTCGACTGCACGATCGAGAAGACGGTCGAACTGGGGGACCATTTCCTCGTGGTGGGGCGGATCGGGGACCTCACGGTGGAGTCATCGGTCAAGGGTCCGCTGCTGTTCTTCCGAGGCGGATACGGCGACTACCGCTCGACCGCCCAGTTGCTGCTCGACAGTCACCTGGGTCGCTGACACCCCGCCGGCCGGCCGTCAGCGGCCCGCGCCCGACGGTCAGCGCCCGGTCCAGCGCGGTGCGCGCCGCTCGGCGAACGCGGCCGGGCCCTCGTTGGCATCCTGCGAGGCGAACACGGGATCGGTGTACTCCAGTTGCCGGTCGAACATCTCGGCGACGGACCACAGCCGTGAGTCGTCGGCGAGCGCCTTGCTCGCACGCACCGCGAGCGGCGCGTTCGACGCGATGGCCCGCGCGAGATCGAGGGCACCGTCGAGCGACTCGCCGTCCGGTGTGACCCGATTGACCAGACCGAACCGTTCGGCTTTCGCGGCACTCATCGGCTCCCCGGTCATGAGCAGTTCGAGAGCCACTGCACGGGGCAGCACACGGGGCACCCGTATCACCCCGCCCGCCCGGGCCATCAGTCCGCGCTTCACCTCCGGCAACCCGAATCTGGCACTCGCACCCGCGACGACGAGGTCGGCGGCGAGAACCATCTCGAATCCGCCCCCGAGCGCCCAGCCCTCCACCGCCGCGATCAGCGGCTTGCTGGGAGGTGCGGTGACCAGACCGCCGAACCCACGCCCCTCGACGACCGGCCGCTCGCCCAGTTGGAACCGCTTCAGATCCATCCCGGCGCAGAATGTCTCGCGTCCGCCGGTGATGATCCCGACCGCGAGGCCGGGATCGTCGTCGAGCCGGATCAACGCGGTGGCGATGTGCTCCGCGGCGCTCTTCGTCATCGCGTTGCGCTGTTCGGGACGGTTGATCGTGATGGTCAGGACGTCGCCGAGAACCTCGGTCAGCACCTCGGTCGCCGTCATCGCGGTGCCATCCGGATCGCGCCGTCGAGCCGGACGGTCTCGCCGTTCACGTAGGGGTTCCGCAACAGCGACAGCGCCATCTCCGCGTAGTCCGCAGGCCGGCCGAGCCGTTTGGGGAACGGCACCGACGTCGCCAGTCCGTCGCGGATGTCCGACCGCAATCTGGCGAGCATCGGCGTATCGAACGTGCCCGGCGCGATGGTGTTGACCCGGATCCCGACGCTGGCCAGATCGCGTGCCGCGACCAGTGTGATCCCGTGGATGGCGGCCTTCGACGCGGTGTAGGAGGTCTGCCCGATCTGCCCGTCGAAAGCCGCCACCGACGCGGTCAGCACGATCGCTCCCCGCTCGGGATCGCCGGGGTCGAGGGGTTCGGCGGCGGCGACCCGTTCGGCCGCGAGGCGTAACACGTTGTAGGTGCCGATGAGGTTGACCTCCAGCACGTCCCGGAAGCTCTGCAGGGGGGCGGCCGCACCCTGTTTGTCCAGGATCCGCAGGCGGTCACCGCCCCGGCCGGCGCAGTGGACGGCGCCCCGGAGCGGCCCGTGCGACGCCGTGGTGTCGAGCGCCTCGCGCAGACTGTCCTCGTCCGTGATGTCCGCGGGCACGAACACCGCGGCCGAGCCGAGACGGTCGGCCACGACCTTGCCGTCCGAGGACGGCAGGTCCGCGATCACCACGCGGCCGCCCGCCTCGACGATCGCCGACGCGGTGGCCTCCCCGAGTCCAGAAGCCCCGCCGGTGATGAGAAATGTGTTGTCGGTCAGCCGCATCGCGACTCGATCTCCTTTTCTGTCGTTGACACGATTCGGGCGCGGCGGACGGCGATCGTTCACCGATCTCCCCGCGACACCGGGGTCACGAATGCCGGCGGGCCTCGGATCGCAGTGTCTCGTGCCGGGCGAGCATCTGGGCCGCGATGCTCTCGAGCTCGGCCGGCGGCGTCCGCAACCGCGCCAACCCGCTCTCACGGCTGGGCAACGACACGGTGGCGGTGGCCGGGCAGGTCACCTCCCCGCGCTGACTGGTTCCGCGCAGTTCCACGTCGACCAGATGGCGGTCGTCGACGACGCGCTTGCCCACGACCTCACCGGTGAACATGTGCACGTCCCCGAGATAGTTGAACTTGCGCATCTGGCTTGACATCTTCTCCACCCACCCGTCGTCTCCGGCCCAGTCGGTGAGGAAATGACTGAGCCAACAGTCCCGCATCATGCCGTAGTCGTAGGAGGCCGGCAGGCCGATGGACCGCGCGTACTCGGCGTCCCAGTGGATACGCTGCGCGACGTCGGGAATTCCCTGCTCGTTGGGTATGTAGAACGGCCCGATCCGCTGCCGGTTCTCGTGCCACAGTCGGCCGGTGCAGGGGGTGTACGGCGCGAAACCGTATCCGCCCGAGTGGAACACGACCATGTCGGTGACCGTGAGCGGACCCTTGGCCATCGTGCCCATCGACTCCCCCACCTCGACGTCCTCGAAGTATCGGGTGTCGGACCCGCGTCGTGTCTCGGCGGCGTAGACCTCGTCGATCGCGGCGATGTCGGCGGGTGTGTACGACGCCGGTTCGATCGTGTCGTATTTCTTGCGCTTCTTGGACTCGTGCCGCTCGGTGTGGATGGTGAGCACACGCTGGATCTGCACGATCTCGGCGCGCTGGTTGAACTGCACATGGATTCGGGTGACCACCAGCGACCGGCCGGCGAACCGGGACTCTTTGAACTCGACGTTGTCGAACCCCTCGAACGAATAGATGGTGTCGCCGTCCATCACTGGGCGATACCAGTCCGTGGTGCTGCCCGAGACGAACACGTGGATGCCCCGAAAAGGCGGGCGCCGTTGCTCTTTGGGGATCGGATCGGCATACAGGTCCTTCGTCACCGCGATGTTGATCATCGGTGGTGCGATCTGTCCGCCCCATCGCGTGGTCTCGCCGTAGTCCTCGTCGACGAAGAGCGGGTTGTCGTCACCGTAACTCCGGGCGAAGGCGCGCATGATGTCCGGACTCGCGCGCGAGAACTGTTCGCGTTTGCGCACCGCGTGATACACCCCGACCAGGTCGCGGGCGCGGGCGATGTCCTCGTCTTTGAACGTGTACACCTTCTCCGGTTGCTCCGGATCCGTCTTCTGGCCGGTGTGCCGCTCGTCTGGGTCCAGCGCACGCTCGCGCGTCGCCTCGGTCCCGGACGTCGTTCTCGTGGTCACGTCGAGTCCTCCCTCGTGTGCTCGCGACGGGTGCCGCGAGCGGTGGCGCTGTGTCGGTCGTCCGCGTCAGAAGCGGATGGTCGCCTCGTCGTGCACCCGGGCGCGGATCGCCTCCATCGCGGCGAGACGACGCTCCATGTCCGCCCGACTCATCACGATGTCCTCGCCCGCCTCGCCGCGATCGACGCGCGCCAGGCGCTCCCGCTCGGCGGCGATCTCGGTGTCCAGCAACGATCCGGCGAGTTCGCGGGTCAGCAGATCCTGGTCGACCCAGTCGTGCCGAGGGATCTGTTCAATCGGCTCGTGCATGTCGCTCCCTTCCTCGTCCCGACGGCTTCGGGGTCGGTTCCAGACGTCTCATGTGCGCGGAAACCGCAGCAGGCGACGGGCATTCAGCTCGACGATTTTGTGCACGTCCTCGTCGGGAACGTCCCGCATCGCATCGTGGACGATCTTGCGACTGTTCGGCCAGTTCGAGTCCGAATGCGGGTAGTCGCTCTCCCACGTGATGTTGTCGATACCGACGAGGTGGCGATTGTCCAGACCGAAGTCGTCATCGATGAAGCACCCGAAGATGTGTTCGGCGAACAACTCCGACGGCTTCTTGGTCTGGTTGATGTTCTGGTAGTACCGATGCTTCGCCCACACCCCGTCCATCCGCTCGAGCATGTACGGAACCCACCCGATGCCGCCCTCGGAGAGCATGAACTTGAGCTCTGGATGGTTGTGGAAGGTCGGTGAGAACAGCAGGTCGGCCGTCGCGTACATCGAATTGCAGCCGAAGAGCGCCGTCATGACCGCCATCGGCGCCTCGGGCGCGGTGATCGGCGGCTTGCCTGAGGTTCCGAAGTGCACGCACAGGGGTTGCCCGGTCTCGACGACCGCGCGGAAGACCGGGTCCCAGTGATCGGTGTGGAACGACGGAAGGCCGAGGGGGTGCGGATTCTCGGGAAAGGAGATCGTCCGGGAACCCTTCGCGGCGGTGCGGTGGATCTCCTTGACCGACTCCTCGATCGACCAGAGCGGAAGGATGGTGAGCGGGATGAGACGCTCCGGGTCGGTCGGGCACCACTCGTCCAGGACGTAATCGTTCCAGGCCTGGACCGACAAAAGGGCGAGGTCTCGATCCTCCGCCTCGAGGAACACCGTGCCCGCGAACCGCGGGAACGACGGGAACGACAGGGTCGCGTGCACACCGTCGATGTCCATGTCGCCGAGCCGGGCCCGGGGGTCGTAGCAGCCGGGGATCATGTCCTCGTAGCGGGTCGGTTCGGCGCCGTACTCCTCAGGTTTCTTGCCGGCGACCGCATTCAGCCCGATATAGGGGTAGATGCGCCCCTCGTACTGCCAGACCTCGGCCACCTTGGTACTGCCGTCCGCGCGCCCGCCGTCTCCGGCGTGAATGGATCGCGGCATCTCCTTCTCGATGATCCGCGGCCCGGCATCCTGGTACCTGCGCGGGAGTCGATCCGCCCACAGACGGGGGTGTTCGATCAGGTGGTCGTCCGTCGAGATGAGTTGCATGTGGTCCTGAAGGGGCATGTGTCCGGTCCTCTCGCAAATCCGGGTGACCCGGTTACTAATATAACTATGTTGCAGACTACGGACTTTTGGCAAGACCCCGGCGCACCCTCCCGCCCTGCGGGACCGCTCTCGTCAAGTGGGACGACTTCCCACCGAGCGGACGGACCCGGCCGTCGTGGCCGCTCCACTTGGTATGACTAGTTAGTCCGAATTTCTGCTCCGTCTACTCCTGACAGGACGCCACATGAACAGAACACGCGTCGGCTTCGTCGGCACGGGACACATCGGCGAACCGATGGTGGAGCGCCTGCTGGCCGAGGGACGGCACCCGATTTCCGTCTACGCCCGCCGGGACGACGTACGAAAACGGTTGTACGGCCGAGGTGCCGTCCTGGTCGAGCAGCCCACCGATCTCGCCGCCAACGAGGTGGTCATCGCGTGTCTCTTCGACGACAGGCAGCTGATCGAGGTCATCTCGCCGGTCATCGAACGGATGCGGCCCGGGTCGATCATGGTCTCGCACACCACCGGAAGCCCCACGCGCATGAGGCGCCTGGCGGAGCTCGGGGCCTCCCGAGGCGTGGCGGTCGTCGAGGCACCGTTCAGCGGGACCCCGGAAGCGATCCGTCAGGGCGCGCTGACAGTCCTCTTGGCCGCGGACGACACCGCAGCGCTCGACCGGGCCGCTGATGTGGTGTCGGCCTATGCGTCACCGGTACACCGGGTGGGCCCGCTGGGCGCCGCTCTCGTCGCCAAACTCCTCAACAACGCACTGTTCGCCGTGTGTTCGCAAGCCACACTCGCAGCCCTGTCGATCGGCCGACAGCTGGGTGTCGACGACGGGTCGCTGCTCGCGGTGCTTGCCGACTGCAGCGGGGGAAGCACCGCAGGCCGATACATCTCACGCTCCGGACAGAGCGCGGCAGACTACAGCGAACGGCTTCCGCGCTATCTCGTCAAGGATCTCGCCTCGGTGGAATCGGTCGCCGCAGAACTCGGCGTGGACGTCGGCGATCTCCTGGCCGCGGCGCGCCGGGGGCCGATGGACCTCGATCCCGCCTGAGCCGCCGAGCTCAACGATCGAGCAGCGCGCCCACCGCACCGGAGCGCAGGACCTCCGGGCGCGACATCGCGGCCTCGTTCGCGAGCGCCCGCCGCAGCAGCAGATGTGCGTGGTGTTCCCATGTGAAGCCGATCCCACCGTGCACCTGAACGCAGGCCTCGCTCACGCGGACCGCGGCCGACAACGCCTGAGCCACCGCGAGATCCACGGCCACCGCCACCTCGGCGCCGGACAGGGTGCCGCGCGACCCGTCACGCACCTGACCGCCGGCCGGCGATGTCGCCGCGTCGAGGAGGTCGGCCGCGGACAACACCTGATTACGTGCACTCTCGGCGTCGACGAGCATGTCGGCACATCTGTGCGACACGGCCTGAAAAGAACCGATCGGGCGGCCGAACTGCTCGCGCTGCCCCGCCCAGTCGACCGCGGACGCGACTGCCCGCGTGGCGATCCCGACCGAATCCGCGGCCAGTGCCAGTTGCGCTGTACGGCACGCATTCTCGATTGCCGGCCCGGCGGCGTCACCGGTTCGGACCACCCGGCCGGTCACCCCCTCGAAACGCACCGTCCCCACGGTGGCGGTCAGGTCGAGGGCGTCCTGCTCGTCGACCTCGACCGCGCCGCGGTCCACGACCACCACGGCGGGCGCGGCCGCGAGCGAATCCCACGCGAGGACCACGAAGACCTGCGCGGTCCCCGCTCCGGGAACCCGCTCCACCACCCCGGTCAGGATCCCGTCGGTGACGGTCACCGCACTCGTCCCGTCGACCGTCCAGCCGGCGTCACCGGTCGGGGCGGCGACCGCTGCCGGGGTGCCGCCGGCGAGCAGGCGGACCTCGTCGTCGGCGCCCGCGGCCACCAGAACCGACAGTGCACCCACTGCGGGCACGAGCGGAACCGGAGCGAGCCGGTGTGCGGATTCCTCGACGGCCGCGCACAGCAGCCGCAGGGTGGCGCCGCCACCGCCCAGGTCCTCGGGTATCGCCAGTCCGGGCAGACCGAAGCCCACCAGGTCGTTCCACAAGCGCTGCCGAATGTCCTCGGTCGCCGATGCGTCCGGTTCCTTGACATGTTGTTCGACCGTGCGCGCCACGGCTTCTCGGACGGCCGCCTCGTCCTCGGCGGGCGCCGCCAGCGGGCGCCCCGGCCGGAACGCCGGGGCGCGCCGTCCCTCGCCGCGGTGGGACGGCAGGCCGAGTACCGACTCGGCGATCGTGTTGCGCTGGATCTCCGCGGTACCCGCGCCGATGGTGGCGGCGCGCGACATCAGGTACCCGTACGTCCAGCGCCCCCCGTCGACCGCACCCGCGGACCGACTTCCCAGGATCGCCCCGGACCCGGTCAGGCGTAGTGCGAGACGGTGCAGACGCTGCTCGAACTCCGACTTCACGAGGCGGTTGACCGACGCCACGCCGCCCGGATCCTCACCGCGGAGCACCGCATCGAGTGCACGCGCACTGTTGCTTGCGATCGTGCGGACGTCGGTCTCCAGCGCCGCGAGCCCTTGTCGCACGACGGGATCGTCGGCATGGCCCCGGTCGACGGCGAGGCGGAAGACCTGATCGACGGTCCTGCGGTATTTGAACTCGTCGGCGAGGAACGCCGTGGCCCGTTCGTGGCCGAGCGATGTCCGCATGATCGACCAACCCTCGCCCTCGTCTCCCACGCGGTTGGCCGTCGGCACAGCCACGTCGTCGAAGAAGACCTCGGCGAAGTGATGTCCTCCGGCGGCATCGCGCAACGAGCGGACCTCGATGCCCGGCGAGTCCATCGCGATGAGGAGGTACGTGATCCCCGCCGTGCTCCGACCGGGTTCCCCGGTGCGCACGAGCGCGAAGATCCAGTCCGCGCGATCGGCCATCGTGGTCCAGATCTTCTGACCCGACACCCGGTAGACGTCGCCGTCGCGGACGGCCCGGGTCGAGATCGACGCAAGGTCGCTACCGGCTCCTGGCTCGGAAAAGCCCTGGCACCAGAACTCTTCGGCACGCAGCAGCGGTTCGAGATACCGCCGACGCTGTTCATCGGTGCCATGGACGATCAGGGTCGGGGCGACGATCATCGACATGGCACACGGATGACGAGGCGCGCCGGCCGAGGTCATCATCCGGTAGTAGTCGAGCTGATCCTCGAGGCCGAGTTCCATGCCCCCGACCGCGGCCGGCCAGCCCGGGGCGGCCAGCCCGGCGTCGACGAGTTCGGACTGGAAGGCCACGGCGGCTGCGAACCGTTCGGCGGAAGTCGCCGGGCGCGGACGTCGGCGGTGGTCGTCGAGCAGCCGGGTCAACCGGTCCCGCCAGTGCGGGACAACCGTTGTCACCGCTGCGCACCCGATGCCGTCAGCGCCGGCGCACCGACCGGTTCACCGGAGGTGATCGCGCGACCGATCCGGGAGACCGTCGCCTCGGCATCGGCCACGGCGCGGAGCACGATCTCGCCCGCCGGCGGGATGTCGTGGATCAGGCCCTGGGACAGGCCCACCGACCAGACCCCCAGTTCCGGGTCGCCCTCCGCGAATACGCGCCGGCCGCGGACTCCGGCGACCAACTCCTTGATGTCGCGGAACCGACCACCCCGCTGCAGGATCTCGATGACTTCGTCGCTGACGGCGTTCTTCGAAACCCGCATGCTGTTGCGGAGCTGGCGCATGATGAGGCGGGTGTCGCGCTCGGACGAGTCGACGACCATCTGTTTGATGTTGTCGTGCACCGGACTCTCGGCCGTGCACATGAAGCGGGTACCCATGTTGATCCCGTCGGCACCGAGCGCGAGGGCCGCGGCGAGTCCACGGCCGTCGGCGAACCCTCCCGAGGCGATGAACGGGACCGTCAGGGCGTCGGCCGCGGCCGGGATGAGCACGAGCCCGGGAATGTCGTCCTCACCCGGGTGTCCGGCGCACTCGAAGCCGTCGATGCTGATGGCGTCCGCGCCGGCCCGCTCCGCCTTGAGCGCATGAGAAACACTCGTACACTTGTGGATCACCTTCACACCGTGAGCCTTGAGATGCTCGATGTGGACGGTCGGATCCGACCCGGCGGTCTCGACGATCCCGACCCCGGAATCGATGATCACCCGGCGGTACTCCTCGAACGGCGGCGGGTTGATCGACAGCGTCAGGGTGATGTTCACCCCGAACGGCTTGTCGGTCAACGCTTTACATCGTTCGATCTCGACCGCCAGATCGTCGGGGGTCGGCTGGGTCAACGCGGTGATCACGCCCAGGCCGCCGGCGTTCGAGACCGCGGCCGCGAGTTCGGCACGACCGACGAACATCATGCCGCCCTGGACGACCGGGTGATCGATACCGAACTCCTCGGTGAAGCGCGTTCTGAGCATGGGACAACTCCTCGGTCGACGTCCTCGTGCCGGAGCGGGCCGACGCCGGGTGACGCCGCCAGGCAATGGACACGTGGTGAACTTATATCACTATGTCACCCCTTTCGGCAGGCGTATCTCGGTTCAGCGGCAGACGAACACTTGTACGCCGAAACGGAACCGACTCCCGACGGTTGATGACTGGTATCATCCCGGCGTCCGTGCGGACCCATCGGCCGAACGGCGAACTCCATCGATTTGGCGGTTCACCTGCACTTCCAGCTCTCCGATAGCCCCCTACCCATGGGATGCCGCTGCGCCAGCTCGCCTCCATTCACTGAGACAGACTGGTGACATGCGCCATCCACCCATGCAATAGTGGCGCATCGCACATAGTTAGTGAAGTAACCCATATTCCCGGGGCAGCGCCGGCCGAATTGCCGGCGATCGCCGCTTCCGGCGTTGTGGGCTCGGAGAAAGAAGACAGATGAAGACCTTGCGAAGCGCGCGTTCTCTCGGGGTGCTGATGGCGTCGGCAGCGGTCGTCGCGACCGCGCTGGCCGGTTGCGCCGATGACAGCACCGGGGGTTCGACGACATCGGACGCGGCAGCGCCCCCGGAGTCCTTCCCCGGTGTCGTCGCGAGCAAGGCGCCGATCAAGATCGGTCTGATCAACAACGAGGGCGGACAGACCATCTCGCAGCCGGACAATCGTCTGGCCGCGAGCGCTGCGGCCGAGTACGCCAACCAGAACCTCGGCGGCATCGGCGGGCACCCGATCGAACTGGTGATCTGCAAGAACGCCGAGGAACCGACGTCGGCGCGCGACTGCGCCAATCAGATGGTCGAGAACAAGGTCTCGGCCGTGGTGGTGACCACGACCGGCCTCGGCGACATCCTGGTGCCGATCATCACCGGAGCCGGCATCCCGTACGTGTCCACCTCGGGCCAGAGCACGCAGGAGCTCACCGGCGACAACGCGTACATGTGGAGCGGTGGTTTCCCCGCGAGCCTCGCGTCGATGGCGTCCTATGCCGAGTCGAACGAGATGACGAACGTCACCGCGTACACGATCGATGTCCCGGCCGCGGTCAGCGGACTCCGTGCCTTCGGCGCGGCGGCCTTCCAGGCCGCCGGCGTCAACCTCGAGATCGTCGCGATCCCGCCGGGCACTCCCGACGCGACTCCGCAGGTGAGTGCGGGCCTGGCCGACGAACCCGAGGGCGTCATCGTCGTCGGCGAGGGAACCCTGTGCACGTCGGCACTGAAGTCGCTCGGCACCCTCGGATACGACGGCGCCAAGATGGCCATCCAGGGTTGCGCGACACCGGATGTGGTCGGCGCCGTCGGACCCAGCATCAACGGCACCAAGATCTTCACGGCCGCCGAGACCGTCGGCGATGACCCGGAGGCCGTCCTGTTCCGCAGCGTGATGAACAAATACAGCCCCGACGCCGACATCTCGGGTTACGCCTATGTGGGCTATCAGGGCGTCCTCGGACTCGTCCGGGCCACCACCTCCATCGACGCGGACACCTCGCCCGCGGCCATCGCGGCGGCGATCCGGTCGGCCGAGAACGTGGTGCTCCCGGCCGGCGGCGGATTGACCTTCACCTGCAACGGGACCGCGAATCCGATGCTGAAGGCAGTGTGCGGCAAGGGTTCCGTGGTCGCCACGATCGAAGACGGCGAGCTCGTCGACGCGAACGCCGTCGGCTGACGACCCGGGCCGAACCACTCGCTGTAGCCGAACGAGAGTCACGATCATGATGCAAGACATCCAGTTCCTGTTACTCGGCCTGGGAAACGGCGGAGTCTACGCCGCCCTGGCGTTGGCATTGGTGATGACGTACCGGAGTTCGGGTGTCGTCAACTTCGCCACCGGCGCGATCGCCCTGTACATCGCCTACACCTTCGCCTATCTGCGCAACGGCGAACTGCTCATCCCGATCCCAGGGCTGCCGAAGACAGTGGATCTCGGCGGGCCGCTGGGCCTGGTGCCGGCGATGGCCGTCTCCCTGGTCATCGCCGCCCTGCTCGGCGTGCTCCTGTACTTCGGTGTGTTCCGCCTGCTGCGTACGGCGCCGGCGACCGCGAAAGCCGTTGCGTCCATCGCCCTGATGCTGGCCATCCAGGCGCTGCTGGCGGCCCGCGTGGGTACCACGCCGGTGTCGGTGGACCCGATCCTGCCGACCGAGATCATCGAATTCGGCGGTCTGCGGATTCCGGCCGACAGGCTGGTGTTCGCCTGCATCATCGTGGCGATCACCATTGCGCTCGTCCTGGCCTTCCGGCTCACCCGCTTCGGGCTGGCGACGCGTGCCGCCGCCGAGTCCGAGACCGGCGCCCTGGTGACCGGTCTGTCCCCGGAACGCATCGCGTACGCCAACTGGGCACTCAGCACGATGATCGCCGGACTCTCCGGCATTCTCATCGCGCCGATCGTGCCGCTCATCCCGGTGTCGTACACACTGTTCATCGTGCCCGCCCTGGCTGCGGCGCTGGTGGGCAACTTCAGCTCGATCGGCCCGGCGGTCGCCGCGGGACTGGGCATCGGCGTGCTGCAATCGGAGATGACGCATCTGCAGTCGACCGTCGACTGGCTACCGCAGTCGGGCATGGCCGAGCTGATCCCGCTGGTGCTCATCCTGGTGTTCCTGGTGTTCCGCGGCAAACCGCTGCCCACTCGCGGCGCGATCATCCAGAACACTCTCGGCACCGCGCCCCGACCGCGTAACCTGCTGCTGACCACCGGGGTGTGGACGGCCATCGCACTGGCTTTCCTGCTCTTCACGCAGGGCAGTTACCGCGGCGCCATCATCATGACCTTCACGCTGGCGATCGTCGCGCTCTCGCAGGTCGTCGTGACCGGTTTCGCCGGTCAGACCTCGTTGGCACAGTTGACCCTCGGCGGTGTGGGCGCCTTCATGGTGAGCCGCTTCACCGTCGATCTGGGGGTCCCGTTCCCCATCGCGCCGATCCTCGCGGCCGTCGTGGCCACCGTGGTCGGCGTGGTCGTCGGGCTTCCGGCGCTGCGGGTCCGTGGACTCCCGGTCGCGGTCGTGACCCTGGGTCTCGCGGTGTTCCTCGAGTCATTCTGGTTCCGCAACAACAAGTTCAACGGCGGCATCGATGGCGCCGCGGTCGAGAACCCGACGCTGTTCGGCCTCGACCTCGGCATCGGCTCCGGCGACTCGTACCCGCGCATCGCGTTCGGGGTGGTGTGCCTGGTGGTGCTCGTCGCCACCGCGGTCGCGGTCGCCCTGTTGCGCAACAGCCGGTTGGGCGCCTCGATGCTCGCGGTGCGGGCCAACGAGCGCTCCGCCGCCGCGTCCGGCATCAACGTGTCACGAATCAAGTTGGTGGCGTTCGCCATCGGCGCTTTCATCGCCGGTCTGGGCGGCTCACTGATGGCCTACCAGCAGACCATGGCGGTCCCCGAGGCGTTCACCGCGATCGGCGGCATCGCGATGTTCGCGGTCTGCTACCTCGCCGGCATCACCTGTGTGTCCGGCGGGATTCTCGCCGGGGTGATGGGCGCGGGCGGCATCATGTTCATCTTCCTCGACCGGGTCGCCAACATCGGCGAGTACTACTCCGTCATCACCGGAATCCTCCTGGTGGTCACCGTCATCGTCAGTCCCGAAGGCATCATCTCCGACATCTACCGGCGCCTCGACGACCTGCGGTCGCGGTACGGGCGTACACGCCACGACCCGGCCGCAACGGAACTCGACGTCGCGCTCACCCCCGACGAGATCTACACGGGACGGGCCCGTCCGATCGGTGACCTCATCCTCTCCGCGCAGGGCGTGGGGGTCCGGTACGGCGGCGTCACCGCCCTCGACGGCGTGTCGTTCGACGTCCGCGACGGTGAGATCGTCGGCCTGATCGGTCCCAACGGCGCCGGCAAGACCACGTTCATCGACGCGATCAGCGGCTTCGCCGACGCGACTGGAACGGTGACGCTGGCGGGCACGAGCCTGGCCCGGATGCGCGCCCACCAGCGCAGCCGCGCCGGGTTGGGACGGACATTCCAAGGCATCGACCTGTACGACGATCTGTCGGTCCGGGAGAACGTATCCGTCGGGACGAACGCGTCGCTTCATCGTGACGATCGACCGCCACTCGACGACACCGGTTTGGCCCGGCTCTTCGAGGTCCTGCATCTCGAACAGGTCGCCGACCGGCCGGTGCGGGAGCTCTCTCAGGGACAACGTCAGCTCGTCTCCGTGGCGCGAGCACTCGCCGGACGTCCCCGGGTCGTGCTGCTCGACGAACCCGCCGCTGGACTCGACAGCGCGGAGAGCACGTGGCTGGGGCACCGGCTACGCGCCATCCGCGACGCCGGTACGACGATCGTCATGGTCGACCACGACATGGAACTCGTACTGGCGGTGTGTGACCGGATCGTCGTACTCGATCTCGGCAAGCGGATCGCGATCGGAACCCCCGACGAGATCCGGACCGACCCCGTGGTCACCCGCGCCTACCTGGGGGCCACGCACAGCGGACAGGAGCTGCCGGCATGACGACCACCGCACTGAGATGCCAGGACCTCGACGCCGGGTACGCCAAGGGACGTCCCTGTGTCCGCGGGTTCGATGTCGAGCTGCGCAGTGGCGAGATCCTCGCCCTGCTCGGCCCGAACGGCGCCGGGAAGACCACCGCGCTCCTCACCATCGCCGGCCTGCTCCCGAGCCTCGGCGGCACCGTCGAGGTGGCCGGCCGGCCGATCCGCTCGGGTCATGCGCGAACCGCCTCGAAGGCCGGGTTGGTACTCGTCCCCGACAACCGCGCGCTCTTCACCGCCCTGACCGTCGAAGAGAACCTCCGCCTAGCCGTCTCCTCGCGGCGGGCGTGGGCGACGGAGAAGGAACGCATCCTGACCTACTTTCCCGGGCTGGCCGAACGATTCCGGGTCGCCGCCGGCGCTTTGTCCGGCGGTGAACAGCAGATGTTGGCCATCGGGCGGGCACTCGCCCAGCATCCCCATGTCCTGCTCGTCGACGAGTTGAGCATGGGCCTGGCACCGGTGATCGTCGAACGACTACTACCCGTGATGCGTCAGGTGGCCGATGACACCGGCACCGCCGTCATCCTCGTCGAACAACACGTCGCGCTCGCCCTCGAGGTCGCCGACACCGCGCTGGTCCTCCGGCACGGCAACAACGTCCTCGAGGGGGACGCGGCCGAGTTGGCGCGCACACCTGAGCTCATCGAACGCGCATACCTCGGCGGTCACGACGATGACGCTGCCGACACCGAGGGCACGACAACGGTTCCGGACTCGACCGCTCCCTGAACCCGTTTCCGTCGACGACCACTCCCTTCCGGCGCAACCGCCATCGAGGCGCCCGGCCGGACCCAGACGTGCCGACAAACGGCACCCCGGTGAAAGGAACCACCACATGAGAACCGTCCGCCGCGTGACCGCCACGCGCCTGTTGGCCGCCGCCGCGGTGGCCGCCCTGTTGACCACGGTCGCCGCGTGCGGCGACGACACCGAATCCGCGAGCGGCGACACCAGCGCGTCGGCACCGTCAGACGCCTTTCCCGGCAAGGTCGCAACCGGCGAACCGGTACGGATCGGACTGATCAACAACGAAGGCGGGCAGGCGATCTCGCAGCCCGAGAACCGCGAGGCCGCCGAGGCCACCGTCGAATACGCGAACGAGAACCTGGGCGGCATCGCCGGGCGGCCGATCGAGCTGATCGTCTGCAAGAACGCCGAGGAGCCGACCTCGGCGCGCAACTGCGCCAATCAGATGGTCGAGGAGAAGGTCGCGGCGGTGGTGGTGACGAGCACCGGGCTCGGTAGCGTCATCACCCCGATCATCACCGGCGCCGGGATTCCCTACGTCACCGCGCTCGGCGGCAGCCAGGCCGAGATCATGGGCGACAACTCCTACGTGTGGACGGCCGGCTCCAACACCTCGCAGGCCATGGCGAACCACGCCAAGGAGCAGGGCATGAAATCCGTTGTCGCGTACTCGATCGACAGTCCGGCCTCGACCGGTTCGCTGGAGACCATCGGCGCCCCGGCCTTCGCGGCGGCGGGTATCGACTTCCGGGTCATCGCCATCCCCTTCGGCTCGCCGGACGCCACCCCTCAGGTCAGCGCCGGCCTCGACGCCGACCCCGACGGGGTCATGGTCTACGGCGAGTCCACGGTGTGTACCGCGGTCCTCAAGTCGCTGAACACCCTCGGCTCGACCGCCCAGATCATGACCCCGCAGACGTGTGCGGCGCCCGATGTGGTCGCGGCCGTCGGCGCATCCGGAATGGAGGACATGAAGGTCATCGGCGCCGCCGACACCGTGTCCGACGACCCGGAGAGCGTGCTCTTCCGGTCGGTGATGGAGAAGTACTCGCCTGACACCCCCACCGAGGGTTATGCGGTCACCGGGTATCAGGGAATGCTGGGCCTGATCCGTGCCACCGCAGGACTCACCGGTGAGGTCACCCCGGCCACGATCGGCGAGGCGATAAAGACGGCCACCGACGTCGTACTACCGGCAGGTGACGGAATCACGTTCACCTGCAACGGGCAGGCGGTGCCCGGGCTCAAGTCGCTGTGCAGCTCCACCCTGATCGTCCTGACGATGAAGGACGGCAAGCTCACCGACCCCACCAAGGTCAGTGTCCTGACGTCGTGACCTCGTGCCTGCGGGGCGCCGGTGACGCCGACGCACCGCAGGCATGTCGTCGCCTCGGTCGAACGCCCGACCACCACCGTGCACAAGTGAGCCCGCAACCACGAGCAGGCAGACGATGATGACCAGACGGACGACGATGACCAGGCAGGCGATGATGACCAGGCAGGTGACGCCGCGCACCCGAGCAGTCCTGCGATTCGCCGCGATCGTCGCCTGCACGACCGCGTTCGTCACGCTGGCACAAGAAGATTCCGAACCCGGCACCGCGATACCGACCGTCCACGTCGTCGTACCAAGCGACGCCAGCGACGGGTCGAACCACTGAACACTGTCGTGGGCGAGAGTCAGTCGCGATACCGGGCGGCGAGATCGCGCCCGATGATCTCCTTCATGATCTCGGTGGTGCCCCCGACGATCGTCTGGACCCGCGCGTCCGCGTAGGCACGCGAGATCGGGTATTCGTCCATGTATCCGTACCCGCCGTGCATCTGCAGGCACCCGTTGATGACCCGGTTCTGCAGTTCGGTGGTCCACCATTTGGCCTTGGCCCCCAGCGTGGCGTCGAACTGTCCGTCGTTGAGCGCCGCGATGCCCTGCTCGAGGAACGATCGGGTGATCTCGACCTCGGTGGTCATCTCCGCCAGCCGGAAGCGGGTGTTCTGGAAGTCGATGACCCGCTTACCGAATGCCTTTCGTTCGCTCGTGTAGCGGATCGTCCATTCCAGGGCCGCCTCGGCCGCCGTGAGTGCGCGCCACGCGATCGACAGCCGTTCGAGCGGCAATTGCGCGGTGAGATGGGCGAATCCCCGTCCTTCCTCGCCGACCAGGTTCTCCGCGGGCACACGTACGTCGGTGAACGAGATCTCCGCGGTGTCCTGCGCGTGCAATCCCAGTTTGCGGAGCTTCCGGCCGCGTGCGAAACCGCGGGCGGTCGTGGGGACCAGGATGAGCGAGAGCTGCGCCCGACCGTCCTTCTCGCCGGTTCGAGCTGCGGTCAGCACCACATCGGAGGAGAATCCACTGGTGATGAAGGTCTTGGCGCCGTTGATGACCCACTCGTCGCCGTCCCGCACCGCTGTCGTCTTCATACCCTTGAGGTCGCTGCCGATGGCGGGTTCGGACATGGCGATCGAGGTCACCACGTCGCCCTGCGACATCCCCGGCAGCCAGCGCTGCTTCTGCTCCTCGGTCCCGAGCTCGTTCAGGTACGAGCCGACGATGTCCTCGTTGATCGAGAACCCCGATGCCAGCGCGGCGGCGCCGACACGCGCGAGTTCCTCCTGGACCACGCACCGGAACCGATAGTCGGACACGCCGCCACCACCATGGTGCTCCGGGAACCGCAACCCCAGGATGCCGAGCGCTCCCGCGGACTTCCACACCTGGCGTCCGGTCTCGCGGGCCTCCTCCCACTCATCGAGGTGCGGGGCCACCTCGCGGGTGACGAACGCACGCATGATCTCTCGAAACGCATCGTGATCGGCGTCGTAGAACGGTGCGGGCACCGGAATCCCCTTTGTCGGTCGGCTGTGGTGTTTCCTGTTGTGTCGGCGCTGTCGTTCGTCGCCGCGGTTGTGAGAGCGGTCAGTCGATCAGTTCGTAGAGCGTGGCGTTCGCGGTGCCGCCGCCCTCGCAGATGGCCTGTAGCCCATACTTGATCCCGTTGTCCCGCATGTGGTGGACGAGTCGGGTGGTGAGGATCGCGCCCGAGGCCCCAAGTGGGTGGCCGACCGAGATGGCCCCGCCGAGCGGGTTGACCCGATCGGCAGACGCGCCGACCTCGACCTGCCACGCGAGCGGCACCGGCGCGAACGCCTCGTTGATTTCGATCGCCCCGACGTCGTCGATGGCGAGACCGGTTCGCGCCAGCAGTTTCTTGGTTGCCGGGATGGGTCCGGTGAGCATCATTACGGGGTCGTCCCCGACGACCGTCCCCGCGGCGATACGGACGATGGGCTGCAACCCGAGTTCCGCGGCCTTGGCCGACGTCATGATCACGACGCCGGCCGCACCGTCGGAGATCTGGGATGCGTTGCCGGCGTGGATGACACCCTCCTCACGGAAGGACGGTGTCAGACCCGCGAGCTTCTCGGGAGTGGTGCCGCGGCGGAGTCCTTCGTCGACATCGAGCGTCCCGTCGTCCCTCGCGACCGGGACCACTTGGGCATCGAAGGCACCGCTGTCGATCGCCGCGGCGGTGAGCTCATGGGACCGCGACGCATACTCGTCGAGGTCACGGCGCGAGAGCCCCCATCTCTGCGCGATGAGTTCGGCGCCGACCCCCTGGTCGAGACGGTCGGTGTCGTAGCGGTCGAGGACGGTCTGGCCGTAGGGAAATCCGGTTTGGCGAGCGGCACCGAGTGGCACCCGCGACATCGTCTCCACCCCGCCGGCCACGACGATCTCGTGGGCACCGGCGATCACGGCATGCGCCGCCGACTCGATGGCCTGTTGCCCCGAACCGCATGCCCGGTTGATCGTGACCGCCGGCACCGAGTCGGGCCATCCGGCGGCGAGCACCGCGAATCGGCCGATGTTGCTGGACTGGTCGCCGAGCTGGGTGACACACCCCCACATCACATCGTCGACGTCGACCGGGTCGATCCCGGTGCGGCTCATCAGTTCGCGGAGCACGAGGGCCGACAGATCCGCGGCGTGGACCCCCGCCAGTGAACCGTTGCGCTTGCCGATGGGTGTGCGGATCGCCTCGACGATGACGGCGTCTCGTGAAGTGTTCATGACCGAGAGGTCCTTTCCTGTGTCGTCGCCGCAGGGCGAGAGCGACGGACTCTCAACGGATCTCGATCGCGCGCTCGGGACATGCCGCGGCGGCCGCCCGGGCCTGGTTCTCGGCCCCCTCGGGCACGGTGATCTCGGCGTTGCGCGCATATCCGTCGTCGTCCAGATCGAAGAGTTCTGGTGACGTCGCGAAACACCGCGCGTGTCCCGCGCATTTGTCCAGGTCGACGGTGACGTCCATGATTCGCTCCTCGGAAGTGGATGTGGCAGGCGACTCAGGTGATCGCACCCGCGATTTTCAGGGCGATGAGTTTCTCGTCGTCGTATCCGAGTTCCCGCAGCACCTCGTCGGTGTGTTCGGCGAATTGCGGTGCCCGGGTGAGTTCGACGGGTGCGTTGTCGAACTTGACCGGGTTGGCCACGAGTTTGCGGGGGGCACCCTCGGCGTCGACGACGTCGGCTATTCGACCGTTCGCGAGGAGCGCCTCATCGGTGCCCACGTCCCATGAGTCCTGGACGACCGCCCACTGGCCGCGGATGTCCTTCAACGCGGCGCGCCAGTGGTCGAGCGGTTGCGCGGCGATGATGTCGGCGAAGATGTCCAGCGCCGCGGTGTAGTTCCGGGTGATGAGTTCGTCGGTGGCGAACCGCTCGTCGTCGACCAGATCGTCGTGCCCGATCGCTCGGCAGAACTCGGGCCAGTAGCGACGGGCCTGCAGCATGGACAGTTGCAGCCACCGGCCGTCGGACGTGCGGTAGGCGCCGCTGAGCGGGTTGCCCGCACTGGCCGATCGCTTGTCGGGCGACTGCGCGGGCAGCGCCTCACCGCGCATCAGTGCCATGTTGACGGTGAACTGGGTGGCCCACGCACCGACCGCCAAGAGCGACACGTCGATCTCGGAGGTCTGGCCGGTGGTGGCGCGTCCATACAGCGCGGCGGCGATCCCGCCGGCGATGGTCATCCCGCCGATGTTGTCCCCGTAGGCCCCGGCGGGCATGAAGCTGATCCGTTCGGCACCGGCCGGTGTGGTGCCGAACGCGCTACCGCCGCGCGCCCAGAACGCGGTGGAGTCGTACCCGCCCTTCTCCGAATCCGGTCCCTCCGTACCGAATCCACTGCCCGACACATACACGATGTCGGGATTGACGGCACGGATGTCCTCGACGGTGATGCCGAGTTTGCGGCGTGCGGCAGGCAGGAAGTTGGTCAGGAAGACATCGCTGTCGCGCACGAGGTCCTCGATGATCGGCCGCGCCTCGGGACGGTCGAGTGCGAGTCCGATACTGCGTTTGCCCCGATTGGGTCCTTCCATGATCGGCGCGAACGAGGAACCGCCGGCGTCGTAACCCAGTACCCGCACCAGGCCTCGCTGGGCATCACCCATCTCGGCGTGCTCGACCTTGACGATGTCGGCGCCCCAGTCGGCGAGAACGGCGCCCGCGGCAGGGACGAACGTGAACTGTGCAACCTCCAGGACGCGGATGCCTTCCATCGGGCGGTGCATGTCATCTCCTCAGGTCGGGACGGCGGGCCGGACGCGGTTGACGGTGGCCCGGGCGATGGGGGAAGTATTCACCGGGCCGGCCGCTCTCCGCGGGTGCGATTCCGGCGAGCGGGACCGCGCCCGGGTCGCGCTCGCCGCGCGCGAGCTCACGTGCCGGCGAGTTCCAGGATCGTCGCGTTGGCCTGTCCGCCGCCTTCGCACATCGTCTGCAGGCCGTAGCGAATACCGTTGCGCCGCATGTGGTGGAGGAGGTCGGTGAGGATGCGAGCGCCGGAGCCGCCGAGCGGATGGCCGAGCGCGATGGCGCCGCCGTTGGGATTGCACACCTTCTCGTCGACGCCGGTCTCACGCAACCAGGCCAGCGGTACCGTGGCGAACGCCTCGTTCACCTCGAACGCGCCGATGTCCGACAGGCTCAGACCCGAACGCGCCAGGACCTTCTCGGTCGCCGGAATGGGGCCGGTCAGCATGATGACCGGGTCGGCGCCGGTGACGACGGCGGTGTGTACCCGAGCGATCGGGGTCACGCCGTGCCGGGCCGCGGCCTCCTCGCTCATCACCAGCAGACCCGCCGAGCCGTCGGATATCTGGGACGCGTTACCGGCGGTGACCACGCCGTCCTCGCGGAAGACCGTCTTGAGCGTGGCGAGGGTCTCCGGGTCGGTTCCACGCCGGATGCCCTCGTCCCGCCCGACGGCGCCGACCGCGGTGGGCACCTCCACGATCTGCTCGTCGAACCAGCCCGCATCCTGGGCTGCCGCCGCGCGTTCGTGTGATCGCGAGGCGTAGCCGTCGACGTCGGCACGGGTCAGTCCCCACTTCTCGGCGATCATCTCCGCGCCCGTCCCCTGGTTGGGGATCACTCCGTCGTATCGATCGCGGTATGCCTGCGGGAACGGCGACTCGCCGATCGTGGTCGACGATCCCATCGGGACCCGGGACATGCTCTCGACACCGCCGGCGATCACGACGTCGTAGTGTCCGGCCTCCACCGAGGCCACCGCGAAGTTCAGCGCC
Source organism: Gordonia sp. NPDC127522 (assembly GCF_042672305.1). NCBI lineage: Bacteria > Bacillati > Actinomycetota > Actinomycetes > Mycobacteriales > Gordoniaceae > Gordonia > Gordonia sp. NPDC127522. The sequence continues at coordinate 373,545 of NZ_JBHXVK010000001.1, read as the reverse complement.
TGCTGCGATGAACCGCATTGGCGGTCGACGGTGACCCCGGGGATGGACTCCGGCCACCCCGCGGTGAGCACCGCGGTCCGGGCGATGTCGATGGCCTGCTCGGACACCTGCTGAACACACCCCCAGATGACGTCGTCGACGGCCACCGGGTCGATCCCTGACCGATCCGCGAGCGCGGTGAGGACGGTGGCCGACAGGTCGGCCGGGTGTACCCCGGACAGCCCCCCGCGCCGGCGTCCGACCGGAGTGCGGACGGCTTCGACGATGACTGCGGACATGATGACTCCTTCTCGACCGGCGATTCCGGGATCGTCGGTGTGGGCGGTTGTTTCGGGCGGTGCGCGCCACCCGGCGGATCACGCGGTGGTCGACTCGGATTCGGCGACGAGCTCCAGCAACCGCCGCCGGTCGACCTTGAGGGACGGGCTGCGCGGCAGCGATTCGACGGTGTGGATGGAAACGGGCACCTCGTAGCCGGTCAGCTCGGTCCGGACGAACTCCTTGAGTTCGGCCTCGTCCGGAACGGATGCCCCCGGGACGAGTTCGACGACGGCGACCGGCACCTGCCCGAGCCGATCGTCGGGCTTCCCGAACACCGACGCGTCGAGCACCCCGCGGTGTTTACGCAGCGCATTGGCGACGACCTCGGGCTGGACCTTGAAACCGCCCCGGACGATCGCGTCGTCGGCGCGTCCGTCGATGAACAGGAAGCCGTCCGCGTCGATGTGTGCCAGGTCGCTGGTGCGGACCCATGCGTCGGTGCCCGAGCCGGTTTGTCCGGAGCAGACCTCCAGACGGCCCGACTCTCCGGTCGGGAGCACGCGGCCCTCGTCGTCGACGACCCGGAGCCCGACCCCCGGGAACGCCCGGCCCACGCTGCCCCGCTTGCGGGTCCACCATTCGGCGTGCATCGGTTTGGTCCAGCCCGCGACCGCACCCGAGAACTCCGTCGCGCCATAGACGATGAGCACGGGTATCCGGTATCTGTCGATGAACTCGTCCGCGAGGTCGGGGCTGACGAAGGTGGTGCCCGCGGTCACCGCACGCAGGCCGGCGAGCCGCTCGGCCGGCACGTCCTCGTTCAGGACAGACCTCATCGCGGCAGGTGGGAGGCTCGCGATCCGGGGGCGGTGTTCCTCGATGGCCCGCGTCCAACCGTCCACCGTGAATCGCGGCAGCAGCACGAACGGACGCGCCTCGGTCAATGACTGCAGGACACTCCACATCCCGCCGATGTGCACGATGGCCAGGGTCACCAGCGAGACCCGTCCGGTCAGGGGCGGCCGCGGCTCGCCGGCGGCCCCGGTGTGCCGGTGTACCGCAGACATGGCGGCGTCGAGTTGGCGCCATGTGAGGTGGATGCGTTTGGGCGGTCCGGTCGTACCGGAGGTGAGCATCTCGATGGCCACCGGCTCCGTCGCGTCCGTGGCGCGGCTCGTCGACACCTCACCACGGGAGCGCCGCGCCACGACACCGTCCGGCCCGGCGACGTCGAGCATGAAGCCGTCGATACCGAGCTCTTCTGCAGCGGAGGTGAATTCACTGTCCGACCACAGGTCGGCAGGCGCGAACACCGCATCCGGCGCGGAGGCGGTCAGGTCGGCCGCAAGCCTGGCCGGCGGTTGCATCGGGTTGAGCGTCGTCACCGTTCGACCGTGATGGAGGAGGGCGATCAATGCGGCAACGGACTCCATACGGTTGCCCAGTACGACGGCCACGCGCGCACCCTCGCCCTTCCCCGTCGTGTCGAGTGCGCCGTCGATCAGTTCGGTGACGGACCGGACCTCACCCCAGGTGTACCAGCGGTCTCCCTGCTGGATCATCGGTGCGTCATCCGGCGCCGACCACAGCCTGGCGAGGGCCTCTCTGATTACGGACAAACCGGCCTCCATGTCATCGGGAAATCCTCGAGCTGCACAGTGTGTGCGTGCGGTATCACCGGTGTCTCAACGCGGCAGGCCGAGACCGCGCTCGGCGATGATGTTGCGCATGATCTCCGAGCTCCCGCCCGCGATCGTGTATGCCCGGGCGTACAGGAACTCGTCCTGCCACCGCCCGTTGTCCACCGCCTCCGGGTCGCCGCCGACGAAGACCCCGGCCTCGCCGCTCAGCTCGAGCGCGAACGACGCGATGGCCACGCCCAGCTCACTGAACATCAGCTTCGTCATGGGCGCATCGGCGACGCGCGAACGCCCTCTCGACACCCGGGTCAGGCTCGCGTAGACCAGTGCCGACAGCGCCTCGACCTGCGCCGACAGCTCTCCGATCCGCTCCTGCACAGCCACGTCCTCGATCGCCGGACGACCGTGTCGTCGTATCCGACGCGCAAGATCAACCACGTCGGACATGTTGCGCTGCAATCGGATCGCGTTGTTGGCGACACCAGCGCGCTCGTGCGAGAGGCTCGAGTTGGCAATCGCCCAACCCTTGTTCGGTTCCCCGATCAGTGCGTCGGCACCGATCACGACGTCGTCGAGGAAGACCTCGTTGAAATCGGCGGTACCGGTCATCTCACGTAAGGGCCGGACGTCGACGCCGGGGAGTCGCATGTCGATCAGGAAGGCACTGATCCCCTTGTGCTTCGGCGCATCAGGGTCGGTGCGTGCAAGGAGGTAACCGTAGTCGGCCCACTGCCCGTTGGTCGTCCACACCTTCTGCCCGGTGATCCGGTAGCCGCCGGAGTCGAGCGGGACTGCCCTCGTGCGCAGGGATGCCAGATCGCTGCCCGCGCCCGGCTCGCTGAACAGCTGACAGAAGATCAGCTCGCCCGACCGGATGCCTTCGAGGTAGGCGCCGCGCTGCGTATCGGTGCCGTAGTCGATGAGCGCATGTGCCACCAGGTTGGCGGCGCCCTGCACCGGTGCCGGCGCACGGTGCCGAGCGATTTCCTCGGCCACGATGACATCGTGTTCGAAACGGTGGCCGGGCCCGTTCCCGCCGAACTCGACCGGCCAGTCACCGCCGAGGTGCCCGGCCGCGAAAAGCGCTCGCGTCCATTCCTTCAGGACGGCCAGTTCCTCCGCGTCCTCGGCGCTGCGTACCCCGGCTTTGGGGGTGACGGCCGGTGCGTGCTCACGGACGAACGCACGCACCTCCGCACGGAGTTCGGCGAGTTCCGCTGTCATCCCGTATTTCACGGTGATCCTTCACCGCCCCGGGTGGGTCGAGGCCAGGTCCGCGTCGGCGGTGTGCAGTCGCTCGACGACGTGTCGTCTGACGAGCTTGCCGGTTTCGGTCCGCGGGACCTGGTCCCAGAAGACGATCCGATCGGGGGTCTTGCTGCTGCGCAACGCCGTACGGACATGTGTGCGCAGTTCCTCCACGTCGGGCCGCGAGTCGCCCCGCGGAACGACCACCGCCTCGATCCGCTGACCCCATTCGTCATCGGGTACCCCCACCACGGCCACATCGAGCACATCGGGGTGCCGCAGCAACACGTCCTCGATCTCGGCGGGCGCGATGTTCTCGGCTCCGCGGATGATCGTGTCATCGGCGCGACCCTTCACGAACAGGAAGCCGTCGACGTCGAGGTGACCGGCGTCGCGGGTGTCGAAGAAGCCGCGGTCGTCGACGACTCGGCCCACCCCCGCGTACTCGGCCGAGACCTGTTCTCCCGCAATGCAGATACGACCGACTTCACCGGGCGGGAGTGCTGTGTCATCCGCCGCGCGGATCTCCACCACGACCCCCGGCAGCGGCCTGCCCACCGAGGCCAGACGCGCCCGGACGGCGGGATCGTCGCTCTCGAGGGCGTCGCGATGGTCCTGCGGGCCCAGGACGGTGACGGTGGACGAGGTCTCGGTCAGTCCATACGCGTTGACGAAGCCGACGTGGGGCCAGAGTTCCAGAGCGCGCTCGATCACCCGTGACGGCATCGGCGCACCGCCGTAGGCGAGGTTCCGCAGCGTCGGCACCTGCTTGTCCGCAGCAGAGTCGACGATCCGGGCCAGCATGGTCGGGACGACGAGGGCATTGGTGACACCTTCGTCCCGCACCGTTCGCAACCACTCGTCCGGGGCGAACTGTTCGAGCACCAGCGTGCGCCGGCCGGCATACAGGTTGGTGATCACATTCGCCACCGCGGCAATGTGATACGGCGGCACGCTCACCAATGCGGCATCGGTGTCGGCCGCCGAGGCGAACTCCACCGACCCGAAGACGTATGAGGTCAGATTCTCGTGACGCAACAGCACCCCCTTGGGTGCCGCGGTGGTGCCCGAGGTGTAGATGACCACGGCCGCGGCAGCCGAATCCGCTGCGGCGTAGGAATTCTCGCTACCTGGCGGCGGGTTCCGGTCGGCTCCTGCCCGTACATCGTCGAGCCACCGCTGCGGCGTCCGCGTCGAGAGGCCGGCACTCTCGAGGATGTGGACGTGCTCGGCGTCGGCGATGCCGAGAGCGTTCGGATGATTGGCGAGCAGCGCATCGAGCTGTTCGCGGCCCAGACGGTAGTTCACCGGGATGAGCGGGACCCCGGCATGTGCCGCGGCGAACATCGCGACCGGGAACGCCGGCCCGTTGACCGCGAGGTATACGACCGAGTCAGCCCCCTCCGCACGAATGCGGTCCGCCCCCGCCCGCGCCTGCGCACCGAGTTCACCGGCTGTCAGTCCGCCGTGCCGGGAGCCGACCACCACGCGGTCGGCGAAACCATCGGCGGCCATGTCCAACAACATCGAGAGGTTCATCGTTCCGTCCTTGCCAGGCGTGGTCCACAACGTGCGCTGCGCCGCGGGTGGCCCACACCCCGGGGCTTGCGAGTTAGCTGACTATGTCACATAGTTTAATAAGTTGTCACTTGGGACACAACCCACTGGGACACCGCAGCCGACACGACGAGGAGACACACCGTGGACATTGAGGGCAAGAAGGCGATCGTCGTCGGCGGAGCCTCCGGAATGGGCCGGGCCACCGCCGAAGCCCTCGCCCGCGGCGGGGCCCAAGTGGCGATCCTGGATCGCGAGAGCAGTGACGGCAAGGAGGTCGCGACCGGGATCCGGGGCGTCTTCACGCCCGTCGACATCACCGACTTCGACGCCGCGGAGGAGTCGCTGAGCGCGGCGGTGAGTGAGATCGGCGGCCTGCACATCGCGATCAACACCGCGGGCGGCGGACGGGTGGCCAAGACCTTCGGCCGAAGCGGCCCACACGATCTGGACCTGTTCCGCCAGGTCGTCGACCTCAATCTCGTGGCCACCTTCAACCTCAATCGCCTACAGGCGATGCACATGAGTGCCAACGACCCCGAGGACGACGAGCGCGGCGTCATCGTGAACACGTCGTCGCTCGCGGCGTTCGAAGGCCAGATCGGGCAGGTCGCCTATGCGGCCTCGAAAGCCGGGATCGCGGGAAGCGCACTCGTGATGGCACGGGATCTCGGACCGCTGGGTATCCGGGTCGTCGCGATCGCTCCCAGCCTGTTCTCCACCGGCGCGACGGCGTCGTTCACCGAGGAACAGGTGACACCCCTGGTCAAAGACGCGGCTTTTCCCAAGCGAATGGGCCGGCCGGCCGAGTACGCGAAGCTCGCACTCGCGATCGTCGACAACCCCATGCTCAACGGTCAGTGCCTGCGCCTCGACGCCGGGCAACGATTCGGACCCCGCTGAGGACCGACCCCCCGTTTCCGGTGGTCAGTCCAACAGATCGCGGACGAGCAGGTCCTCGCGATCGGCCATCACGAAGCGCCGCGCGGTGACCATGTGGTCCCGCCAGTGCGCGAACGCCGCGTCACCGTCGCGCGCCCGGAGCAGCTTGATGAATCGCCGCTGCGAGCGCACGAACAATCGGTAGTTCTCCTCGTGCCTCGCCCGGTCGGCGACCAATCGCTCCTCGGCGAACGCCACGTGGTTGCGTTCGAAGATCTCGTAGACCATCCCGGAGATGAGAGCGAGGGTCGCCACCCCGGACAGCTGAACCATTCTGAGGTGGAAATGCGCTGCGGCTCTTCCGAAATGGCCGGACGCGTACTCGGCCGGCACCACCTCGTCGACAATGCGCTCCAACTCGTCGACAGCGTCCTCGGCACCCTCTTCGGCCAGGATCCGTGCCGCGACGGGTTCGACCGCCTCGAGCGCGCGGTAGACGTCGGCGACCGTCGCGCCGGACAGTTCGAGCAGCAGCGAGGCCGGCCGCGCGACGATCTCCGGCCCGGGGATGCACACCTTGGCACCGGTGCGCGAACCGCGCCGCATCTCGACGAGCCGCTCGGCCTCGAGCACGCGGATGGCCTCCCGGATGGTGGGCCGGCTGACCGCGAAGAGCTCCATCAGCTCCGCCTCGGTGGGTAAACTGTCGCCCGCACCCAGCTCACCCCGCACGATCAGCGAACGCAGTTTGCGGGACACGAGTTCGGCGGTCTTGGGGGTACGGATCTGACGTTCGGCGTCGACTCGTGTCAGGAACACCGGCGCCATGGCATTGTCGGCCACGGCGGCACCTCCTCAAGTCATGGACGTTGACTTATTAAGATACCTCACCGACTGCGGGAGCCCCGCCAACCGGACGACCCGCAGGCGGCGTGGCGGCGACGATGCCTCAGCGCCGCAGCAGCATCGCGCCCGACGGGACGCCGCCGCCCGCGGTGACGACGGCCGTCCGGACGCTGTCGACCTGCCGGTCACCCGCCTGACCGCGCAACTGCAGCACCGCCTCGCGCACGAACCCGTAGCCATGCAGCCGCCCGGCCCCCAGCTGACCGCCGTGCGGATTGAGCGGGAGTCGGCCGTCCCGGCCGATCGCCTCACCATCCCCGATGAAGTCAGCGCCGGCGCCGAACTCGCAGAAGCCGAGCGCTTCCAGCCACGACAGCGCATTGAAGGTGAAGCCGTCGTAGAGAAGCGCGACGTCGACGTCCCCGGGTACCAGATCCGTACGAGACCACAGATGCGTCGACGGCCCCAGCGACTGCGGCAGGTGCGTGAGCGTCCCCTGGTCCCAGGACAGCGTCTCCATGATCTGGGTGCCGATCGCCTCGACGAACACCGGCGGGTGCGGACGGTCCGCGGCGGTGTCTGCAGCGGAGACGATCACGGCCACCGCACCGTCGACCGGGACATCGCAGTCGTACAGCCCGAAGGGTGTCGAGACGATCCGGGCCGACAGGTAATCGTCGAGGGTGATCGAGTCCCGGTACACGGCTTCGGGATTCGCCGCGGCGTTGGCGCGGGCGTTGACGGCGATGCGCCCCAGGACTTCCCGGTCACCGCCGTAGCGGGCGAAGTAGTGACTGGCACACATCGCGATCCAATTGGCGGCCGACATCGCGCCGAACGGTGCACGGCCCTCCATCATCCCGACGGCGCGCGCACCGGTCGGGTGCCAGTCGCCGGCGCGGATCATCGCGGTGTGACTGGACTCCCAGACGGTGCGATAGCAGAGCACGTGCCGGCACAGCCCGGCCGCGACCGCGAGCATGGCCGCCATGATCGAACCGTTCTGTCCGGGGAACTCCGCGCCCCCGCTGACCCACGTCGGGTGGATGCGCAGAACCTCCTCGACCGGCATCGTGCCGCCTTCGGTGAGCCCACCCCCGACGGCACCACCCGGGTAGGTCACGAGACCGTCGATGTCGTCGAAGGTGAGTCCGGCATCGGCGACCGCGGCGGTACACGCGTCGACGGTCAGCGACAGCGGGTCGACCATGAGTCGGCGACCGACGCGGGACTGGCCGACTCCGGTGAGAGCGACCTGGGACTCGAACTTGCGACCGGTCGGCATGGCCCGCAAGTACGATCGGTGCGCTTCGGGGCCGGGGATGTCATCGAAGACCCGCGATTTCTCCTGCGGCGCTTCGGGATCTATCTCGAAGACCGGTATCCAGACGTCCTCGGCCCCGTTCTCGAACCGCACCCGGACACGCGAGCCCACCTCGACCGCTTCCGGTTCGCATCCGATCACGTTGGTGGTCAGACGGACCGACGGATCCTCGTCGAGGGCGACGATCGCGACGACATATGGCGGCGGCATCTCCGGCAGCCACTGCTGGTGGTTGACCGTCACCGCCACCACGACCCCGCGACCGGACACCGGGTGGGATCCCATGTCGCGACTACGACAGTGCGGGCACATGGCCGGTTGTGGGTGCGCCCATCGTCGACACGCGCGGCAGTGACCGATGACCAACTCGCCTCGCTCACCGGACGCCCAGAACTCCGCGGTGCGGAGTGTGGGTTGCGGCAACGGTCTTCCGGTGAGACCGGCAGAGGACGGACGGGACACGGGGACTCCTTCGGCGCGATCGAGACTCGTCTCCACTCAACCAGCGCCCGCGACACCCGCCGAGTCCGATACCGGTGGCCGGAACGGCCCTCGGCGTGCACGCCTCAGTCGAGGAAATCCACGACCGCGGACGGGTCCTGGGTCGCGAACGTGAGTTTCGCCGACCCGCGCAGGTGGCGACGCCACGTCTGCTCGGCCCCCTCGGCATCGCGGGACCGCACCTTGTCGAGAAGCTCGGTGTAGTCGGCGATCACCTCGGGACCGATTGTCGGCGAACTCGGACGGTAGTTGACCGACCGCAGGTTGGACCGGTGGTGCGCCCGGATCATCGCCGACATCGCCTGCGCCTGGGCCGCGAGGGTGTTGTTCCCGCAGTGCCCGGTGACCAGGTCATGGAACTCCCTCGTCATCTCGACCCACTTGACGAAGCGGCCGTCGGACTCGAAACCGGCATCGACGACGGTACGCAGTCCCGTCAGGCATTCGTCGAGGTCGATGAGCGCCTGCTCGGTGCGTCGGCCGGCGAGCAGGCGTGCACAGATGGGCTCGAACTCGGCGCGCGCCTCCAGCAGGTCGGCGAGTGTGGTCCGTCGGATCTGCAGGTAATACCCGATCTGCCGCGAGGCGGCACCGAGGTCGGGCACCTGGACGCGGGGACCGCCTCGAGCCCCCGTGGTGACCACCAGCAGTCCCTCGCTCTCCAACACCCGGTACGCCTCCCGCAGCGTCGGGCGGGAGACCCCGTATTCGGCGAGCAGCTCCTTCTCGGGTTTGAGCAGCGTCCCGGGTTCGATCTCACCGCGGACGATCTGTCCGCGGATGCGCTGAGCGATCTGCTCGGCGGCCTTCGGGATCCGCAGGATGGGATCGCCGCTCAGGGACTGTCGGACCCGATCCGATTCGGTGGACACAGACCCGATCGTAGTGCGCGCCCACGGTCAGGACCGGCCGGCCGATTCATCCCGGCGTCGGCAGACCGACGAGGCGTCGACGATGGACTGCCACCGGGCCGCCCGTCAATTCGTCGGTCTTGATGCGTCGGATGAACAGGTGCACGTCGTGCTCCCAGGTGAAGCCGATCCCGCCGTGGACCTGCAGCGCGAGCTGCGCGACCTCGCCCGCCCCGGCTCCGACGAAGGCGAGCGCGGCCGACACCGCACGCGCGCCGGTGTCACGAGCGGCGGCGTCGATCGCGGTGGTCTCGGGGGAAGCCAGGTCATCCAGGGCGGCGGCCGCGGCCCACAGAGCCGAGCGTCCGGCCTCGACGGTGAGCGTCATGCCGGCCAAATGGTGCTTGACGGCCTGGAACGATCCGATCGGCCGGCCGAACTGGGTTCGTTGTCCGGCGTAGGTGACCGACATCCCGAGCAGACGGTCCGACGCCCCGAGAGCGTCGACCGCCCGGAATACGGCGAGTTGATCGGAGATGGCCTCGACGGTGCGATCCGGTAGCGCCGCCCACCGCGGCGTGCAGACCTCGATGTCGACAGAGATCTCCGACCAGGCCCGCAAGAGGTCGAGGGTGTCACATCCGCGGACCCGTACCTCATCGGCGCGCAGCAGTACCGCCACCTCGCGCCCGTCGTCGGCCCGGGCGACCACGACGAATTCGTCGGTGTCCAGCGCCCCGGGGACGAGTGCGAAGGTCCCCTGCAGCCGAATGGTGTCGGAGGTGAGGTCGACCCGCAGCTCATGCGCGCCGCCGGCGAGTAGCGGCAGTACCAGCCCTCCGTCTGCGACCAGTCCCGCCTGTTCGACGATCCGCGCGCCGATCGCCAGATCGGACAGGGGAAACGGACTACCCGCCCAGCCGTGAGCCTCCGTGAGGACCAACAGGTCGACGTTCGTCCCACCCGCTTCAGCCGTGAGCAGCCCGGTGAGACCCGATTGTTCGACGTGGCGTCGCAGTTCGGCGGGAACACGCGCGGGCCCGTCGTCGATGGTGCGTCGCCGCTCCCGGATCGGATCGTGCTTCTCGAGCCAAGCGCGCTCGACCTCACCGAGATCTTCTTGCTCGACGCTGAGTGCGAAGTCCATGCCGCCTCCTGACTTCCGGGCTGGTCCTCGAGAGTCAAGCATGCTCGACGACCCGGAGGCGGCTGTCATCCCGGCGTGTGGAACCGGCGGCTACTTCTGCGCGAAGAGCCCCCGACCCGTCACGAGCGGGAGGTCCAGTGCGGTGACCAGGCCGGGTTTCGCATCGACCACCGCCGCAACGGAATTGACCAGTCGCATCGCGGTGACGATCATCCCGGACACGTTGTGGTCGCCGTTCTCACCGTGGTGCCCGAACTCGACCGTCATCTCCGGTTCGCCGGAGATGGCGATGCGGTAGCAGCCGTCGCCCTCGTTCGGGTTCGGCCAGTCCGGGCACTGGTCGGGGTGGGTGCGCGTGTAGTGCTCCAGCACAATACGATCCACACCGTCGACCTGACCGGTGACCTCGAAGCGGACCGCGGCCATCGTGCCCTTCGGGATCTCGACGGACACCGTCGAGTAGTCGCGGTCGGCCTCGACCCGCTCGACGCGTTCCACGAGCGGTTCGTCGAGCACGAGGTCGAGTCCGGCGGCGATCTGTCGCACGACACTCCCCCACCCCATCGACAGGATGCCCGGTGCGAACAGCAGCGGCGTGGTGTCCAGGGGCTGCCCGAAGCCGAACAGGTCGCGCATGACGACGGGCTGGTAGTAGGTCGAGTAGTCGGCGATCTCTTGACAGCGGATCTCGTCGATGCGCTGGGAGAGACTCGTCATCGCCAGCGGCAGTGCGTCATTCGCGAAACCCGGGTCGATGCCGTTGACGTGGAGGCTCGCGCCGCCCGCCGCACCCGCGGCGGCGATCCGGTCCAGCAGCGAATCGGGCTGGATGCCCTGCGGGAACTGCAGGACCACCGGTCCGCTCGACACCACGTTGATCCCGTTCTCCACGAAGAAGATCAGATCCTCGATCGACTCCATGACACGGTCGTCGGTCATCGCGGTGTGCACGATGCAGTCGGGTTTCAGGGCGATCAGCGCGTCGCGGTCGCCGGTCGCCGCGACACCCAGCTCACGGTCGAGACCGGCGAGCTCGCCGGCGTCCCTACCGAACTTGGCGGGGTCGGACACCCACACACCCACGAGTTCGAGGTCGGGCCGGGCGTCGATCCCGGCGATGGCATGTCGTCCGACGGTTCCGGTCGACCACTCGACCACGCGCAATGTCATGCGATCCAAACTAGAACACGTTCCAACTTCGCCGTGCCGATTCGGCGAGATGCGCCTCGCTAGAGTCGGGAGCTGTGACCACCACGTCGCCCCCGGACCCCGCCGCCCCGATCCACATCGACCACGACGGCCATCGGACGATGCTCAAGTGGCACCGCGGCCGGCGGCGCGCCGACGACACGGCGTTCACCGCGACCCGGATCGTCGAGGGCATGCGGCTCGGCGCGAGTATCGAGATCGATCTGGTGATCCACGCCGAGCGCGGCTTCGCCGTCCTGCACGACCGCACGGTCGACCACGCGACGACCGGGACCGGCGCGGTGTCGGCGCTCCCGGCGTCGTATCTGCGGGAACTGTTCCTGCGGGACAACCGCGGCCGGCCCGTCGACGAGCATGTCCTGCTGCTCGAGGACCTGACCGAACTCTTCGACGGCGTCGACATCGCGCCCACCGCGTCCCTCCAGCTCGACTTCAAGGAGGACGACGCCGCGCTCGATCCCGAAGCCGTTGCTCTGTTCGCCCGCAGTGTTGCGCCCCACGCGCGGAACTACATCCTGTCGTGCGGCGACGCCGCGGCGGTCGACACGTTGACCTCGGCCGCACCGGGCATCCGGATCGGTTACGACCCCTGCCATCACGGTGCCGCCGACGCGGCGATCCACTCCGGGGACTTCGACGGCTTCGTCGACCACGCGGTGGCGGCATCGCCGGAGGCCGAGATGGTGTACCTGGAGAACCGGCTGATATTGGCGGCCGACCACCGCGGCCACGACCTGATCGGCGCGTTCCACGAGCGCGGTCGGCTCGTCGACGGGTACACGGTGACGCGGGTCGGGCCGCGCGTGATCCCGGACATCAGGCGACTGCTGGAGTTACGGGTCGATCAGATCACGACCGATGATCCCGAGGCCCTGGCGACGCTGGATCTCGACGCCCCTGCGCGCGATCCCGCTTCGCGGTTGGTGCGCTGGATCCGCGGCAGCACCCGACGCTCAGACATGGAGTGACCAGAACGGTTCGACGGGGATGTTGCGGACGACGAACCAGGCCAGCACGACCACCAGCACGACGATCCCGGAGTAGCGGAGGTGCTGCCAGCTGCGGACCCGGCGGCCGGTCCACAGTCGCAGGCAGTAGGCGCCGAAGGCAAAGAGCAGCAACCCCATTGCGAGCAGCCCAACGGCGTTGTAGTGCAGCGCCGCCGGGACATCGCCGTGCAGTAGCGAGTAGATCGTCCGTAGCGAGCCGCAGCCCGGGCACGTCACCCCGAAGATCAGTTTGGTCGGGCAGACCGGCAGGGCACCGCCCGGTGTCGTCGGATCGGCGAACCACACGGCCGCGCAGACCATCCCGGTCCCGGCGACGACCGTCGCCGGACCGAGGTACCGATGCTTCGAAAGAGCCGACACCCGTCCGAGGACGGCCCTCTCGAAACGCTCAGTACGTGGACGTGGTCGCGGAGGCGCCGAGGAGGATGACGAAGAGGACGACATAAACGATGATGATCAGGACCCAGATGATGACCGACGAGATCGCACTCCACATCGCCCACTTCTTGGCCTCGTCGGCCGCCTTCTGCGCACCGGCGTAGTCGCCGGCGGCCCACAGCTTGCTGACCGAGGTCGACTTCACGATCGACACGATCCCCAGCGGCAGACAGCAGAGGACCGTGGACAGGATCGCCCACACGAGGTTGTTGTCCGGTTCCGGGCCGGCCGGATTCCCGCCCGGGAACCCGCCGTACGGCTGCTGTCCGTAGCCACCCGCGCCGTAGTTCGGCGGCTGGTTCGGATCATTGGGGTAGCTCATCTGCGCCCTTTCGACTCGGTCAGAGAACTCCAGGAGCGTAACCGTTCGCCACCGGGCGCGACATGCCTCGCGACGATATTGATTCCATTGACATACAACGGAATCCTGGCAGGTGGGACCGTTGCGTAATGCAACTAGACCGTGTCGCCGAACAACCTCGGGAGGGTGCCCTCGTGCGCCTCACGGAGTTCGGCGAGGGGCACCGAGAAGTAGTCCTGGACCTCGACGGCGTCGCTGCCCTGGTCGACCACACCGATGCGTGTCCACGGCATCGAACGGGCGTCGAGCATGGCGGTGAACCGCGATTCCTCGGTGCGCGGGACCGCCACGAGCACGCGCCCGGCCGACTCGGAGAACAGCCAGACGAACGGGTCGGCGTCCTCGGGTAGCAGGACTCGGCACCCGGTCTCGCCGGCCAGGGCCGCCTCGACGACGGTCTGGATGAGTCCGCCCTCGCTGAGATCGTGTGCCGCGGAGATCAATCCGTCGCGGGACGATGCGGACAGGATCTCGGCGAGCAGACGTTCGCGTTCGAGGTCGACCTGCGGCGGGACCCCACCGAGGTGGTCATGACTGACCTGGGCCCAGATCGAACCGTCGAATTCGTCACGGGTCTCACCGAGCAGGATGAGTGTCTCACCGGGTTCGGTGCCGATGCCGGTCGGGATGCGGCGGTGCACATCGTCGATGACGCCGAGGACGCCCACGACCGGGGTCGGCAGGATGGCCGTCGCGCCCGTCTGGTTGTAGAAGCTCACGTTGCCGCCGGTGACCGGGATGCCGAGCTGGGCGCAGCCGTCGGCGAGTCCCCGGACCGCCTGCTGGAACTGCCACATCACCGCCGGGTCCTCCGGGGAACCGAAGTTGAGGCAGTTGGTCACGGCCTTCGGCGTCGCCCCGGACACCGCGACGTTGCGGTAGGCCTCGGCGAGCGCGAGCTGCGCGCCGCGGTAGGGATCGAGGAACGTGTAGCGGCCCGACGCGTCGGTCGCCAGTGCGATGCCGCGCCCGGACTCCTCGTCGATGCGGATCATCCCCGAGTCGGCGTGCTCGGCCAGGACGGTGTTGCCGCGCACGTAGCGGTCGTACTGGTCGGTGATGAACTTGCGGCTGCACAGCGCAGGCGAGGCCAGCATGGCCAGCAGCGTCTCGCGCAGCTGGTCGGGTGTGCTCGGGCGCTGCAGCGGTTCGGTCGTCGACGCGATGACGGTGTCCTGCCAGTCGGGCCGGGCGACGGGACGCTCGTAGACCGGACCGTCGTGGGCGACGGTGCGCGGCGGCACGTCGACGACGGTCTCGCCGTGCCAGGTGATGACCAGCTGATCGCCGTCGGTGACCTCGCCGATTACGGTCGCGAGCACGTCCCACTTCCGGCAGACCTCGAGGAACTTCTCGACGTTGTCCGGGGTCACGACGGCACACATGCGTTCCTGCGACTCGCTGGAGAGCACCTCCGCCGGGGTCATGCCCTCGGCGCGCATTGGCACCTTCTCCAGGTCGATGTGCATGCCTCCGTCACCGGCCGCGGCGAGTTCGCTCGTGGCGCAGGACAATCCGGCACCGCCGAGATCCTGGATGCCCACGACGAGTCCGGCGTGGTAGAGCTCGAGGCAGCACTCGATGAGCACCTTCTCGGTGAAGGGATCACCCACCTGCACACTCGGCAGCTTCTTGCGGTTCGGACCCGATCCCTCACTGTCGTCGAAGGTCTCCGATGCCAGCACCGAGACACCGCCGATGCCGTCGAGGCCGGTTCGCGCGCCGAACAGGATGATCTTGTTGCCCGCGCCCGACGCGAACGCCAGGTGCAGGTCTTCGGTGCGCAGCACGCCCGCGCAGAGCGCGTTGACGAGCGGGTTGCCGGCGTAGCTGGCGTCGAAGACGGTCTCGCCGCCGACGTTGGGCAGGCCGAGGGAGTTACCGTACCCGCCCACGCCGCGCACCACGCCGTCGACGACGCGCCGGGTGTCCGGGGCGTCGGCCGGACCGAAGCGCAGCTGATCCATGACCGCGATCGGGCGTGCGCCCATGGCCATGATGTCGCGCACGATGCCACCGACGCCGGTGGCGGCGCCCTGGTACGGCTCGACGTAGCTCGGGTGGTTGTGCGATTCGACCTTGAAGGTCACCGCCCATCCGTCGCCGATGTCGACGACGCCGGCGTTCTCGCCGATGCCGGCCAGCATGCTCGCGCGCATCTCGTCGGTGGTGGTCTCACCGAAGTAGCGCAGGTGCACCTTCGACGACTTGTAGCTGCAGTGCTCGGACCACATGACCGAGTACATGGCGAGCTCCGCGTCGGTGGGCCGGCGACCCAGGATCTCGCGTATGCGCGCGTACTCGTCGTCCTTGAGACCTAGTTCGCGGAACGGTTGCGGATGGTCCGGGGTCTGGGCAGCGGCTGAGACGGTATCCACCTGGGCACTCACCCGGACAAGTCTAGGCGTGCGCGGGCGGTTGCGGCCGCCGGGGCGCCTCGGGTGCGCACCCTGGGAGATCTGCGACGGATGTCACGCCGGTCTAGCGATACTCTGTCTCCGGCGACCGCCCTCGGGGTGTGTCGTCGTGGTACCCGGGGAGAACGGTTCGGGGTCGGTGTGCGGGATGGGACGACACAGGGGGAAACGATGGCCGATGTCCGCAAGGCGAGGGCACTCTTCGAACTCGGCGTCCTGTCCCTGAACATCCCGGTCGAAGGTCAGGAACCGGTCGACAATCCCGCTCAGGCCGCCAAGGCCTTCACCCGAGCGACCGAATGGGACCCGGCCCTGGGCGACGCCTGGATCGGCCGGCTGGCCTGCGGCGACAGCAGCAACGAGGTCCTCCTGGGCCTCTATCGTGCCCGCGGATCGATCGGCGCGGAGCAGCGCCGGCTCGGGCTCCCGCCCGGCACGATCGCGGGGCGCTGGTACACGGGAATGCTGATCGACTTCCCGGCGTCGAATGCCGTCGAGGCGACGGCCGCCTACGCGGCCAGTCTGGTCCGCGGCGCGGACTTCGCCGGTGCGGAAGAGGTCCTCGACGAGGTACCCCCGGCGCACCGCGTGCCGATCGTGGATTTCGTACGCGCGTTCCTGCACTTCTCCACCCAGCGCTGGCCCGACGTCCTGACCTCGCTGACCAGGTCCGACCGGTGGAACGACCCGTACATGCAGGCCGTCGCCGACTTCATGGCCGGGACGTCGTGCGTGCATCTCGGCATGTACGGCGAGGGCATGCGGCGCCTGCAGAACGCGGTCGACGGCCCGATCCCGTCCTGTTCGACGCAGGCGATCTTCGTCTATGGCCTCGCGCTGCGCGAGCAGGGCCACGAGGAGAAGGCGAAGTCGATGTTCGAGCAGGCCTACGCCCGGGACCCGTCGCTGACCGGCGCGGCCGACGCCATACGGTCGCCCTCCTATCGGATGCCCCCCACGACGCCCGAGCAGATCGCCGAACGCACCGACCGGTGGGACCCGAAGTCGGTGCCCGATCGCGCCGAGACCCTGGTCTCGGCCTCCGGGGACCCCGCCGAACAGAATTCGCTGGTGACCGAGGCGCAACGCGAGCTGGCCGAACAGATCGGGCTGGAGTCGGTCAAGCAGCAGGTGGCCAAACTGCAGTCCACCGCGACCCTGGCGAAGGTCCGCGCCGACCGCGGGCTGTCGACGTCGGCCCGCAGCCTGCACCTGGCTTTCACCGGACCGCCCGGCACCGGCAAGACGACCGTGGCCCGCATCGTCGCCAAGATCTACTGCGGCCTCGGCTTCATCAAGTCCGACAAGGTCGTCGAGGCCACCCGCCGCGACATGGTCGGTGAACACCTCGGCAGCACCGCCATCAAGACCGCGGCGCTCATCGACTCCGCGATGGACGGCGTCCTGTTCATCGACGAGGCGTACACGCTCATCCAGCAGGGGCTGTCCGGAGGCGACGCGTTCGGTCGCGAAGCCGTCGACACCCTGCTGGCCCGGATGGAGGACGACCGTGACCGGCTGGTCGTGATCATCGCCGGCTACGACGCCGAGATCGATCGGTTCCTCGCCTCCAACGACGGACTGGCGTCGCGCTTCGCGCGCCGGGTGCGCTTCGACTCCTACACTCCCGACGAGCTCGCCCGCATCGCCGATTTCATTGCGCGCAAACGTGATTCATCGTTGACCCGCGAGGCGATGCTCGAGATCGAGCAGGCGTGCGCTCCCTTGTACCACGACGTCCGCGAGCATCGGGGCACCGCGCGGCGCGCCACCGACCTCGCGGGCAACGGCCGCTTCATCCGCAACATCATCGAGGCGGCCGAGGAGGAGCGCGAGTTCCGGCTCAGCACCGCCGGCGACTTCGACTCACTCAGCCAGGACGACCTGATGCGCATCGAGACCACGGATGTCCGGGCCGCCATCTCGGGCGTGCTCTCCGGCCTCATGCGGTGACCGCGCCCCATCCTATCCCGCACCACCGGGGTCTCGACCCCGAGCAATCTTCCCGAGGAGTCCTGCCATGTCCGTTCCCGCCCGCCGATCCCGCCCCGCCGAGCTGGCCGCGGGTCTGTCGATGGCCGCGATGATGATGCTGGCGATCGGTGCGTGTTCGTCCGACGACGCCGCGCCCGCGCCTTCACCCGAGAGCGCGGTCTCGACCACGAGCGCCACCGAGACCAGCAGACCCGCCACATCCACGGACGGCAGCCGGACCACTTCGTCTCCGCCGCGTTCGTCACCGTCGCGCGGCTCCGAGTCCGGCTCCGGCACCGGGACCGGCTCCGCCTCGAGCATGACGTGCACGGAGTTCCGCGAACTCGACGACGCGGAGCGGGCGGCGGTTCTCACCGAGCTCGACGTGACCGCGAATGTGCAGCAGGTGGCGACCGTGGCGGCGACGGTCTGCCTGACACGGCCTGACGACACCATCGCCGCTGTCGTCGCCGAACTGGTCCCGCGCTGATAGTTTCACCAGCTATGAGCAACAGTCCGTGGTCCCTACTGCACGGACCGCTGTTCAGTCGGGACAACCCGCTCGAACGCAAGCACGCCGCGCCGCGGATCAGTGCCTACATCTACGGCAACATCCTCATCCTGGCCGTCCTCATCCCATTGCACGTCGAGGACGACTTCGTCGGCATCGCGATCCTCCTCGGGACCGCCGCGTCGACGTTCATCGCCCACGTCTTCGCCGAGGGCGTAGCCCGCCGGGTCTCCGACGGCAGGGTCGAGCCCACGCGATCAGAGGTGCTCGGTCATCTCCGCGACTCGGTGCCGATCCTGACCTCGGCACTCCTGCCCTGCGCGATCCTGCTGCTCGGTCTGATCGGCTGGATCGAGCCCCGCACCGCCCAGTTGATCGCGGAGATCGTGATCCTGCTGCGCATCGGCGGCACGGTCTTCGTCATCGACCGCCTCAACAACGAACGGCCCAGTCGGGCAACGCTGTTCAGCGCCGGGGCGGTCACGCTGGTGGCGACCGTGATCGTCGTGATCAAAGTCGTGGTCACGCACTGAGACCACACGCCCGGCGTGGCGCGCCGAACGCGGCGAGGCTCAGCCCCCGGCGCCCTCGGTGGTGACCGTGAGGATCACCTCGGTGAACTCGGGCCGGCAGATGACGAGGTCGGGCAGGTAGGTGTCCTCGTTGTTGTAGACGAGGGGCGAACCGTCGATCCGCCCGCACCACAGGCCCTTCGCCTTCGCCACGGCGACAGGTGCGGCCGAGTCCCATTCGTACTGGCCGCCGGCATGGACGTAGGCGTCGGCCTCGCCGCGCACGACCGCCATCGCCTTCGCCCCGGCGGACCCCATCGGCAGCACCTCGCCGGCCATGGCCGCGGCCACCTCGTCGGCGAAGGCCGGTGGCCGCGAACCGCTCACGACGACGCGCGGGACACCGGTGCGGGGCCGCGAGGCCAGGCCCTCCACCGGTTCGACGGTCGAATCGTCGTCGAGATAGGTCACCCCGAGCGCCGGGAGCGCCACCGCACCCGCGATCAGCCCGTCGTCGGCCGACCAGAGCGCGACGTGCACCGCCCAGTCGGTACGCCCGCCACCGGGCTCGTAGGTGCCGTACTCGCGCGTGCCGTCGACCGGATCGATGATCCACACGCGCGACGCCGACAGTCGCGACTTGTCATCGGCCGACTCCTCGGACAGCACGGCATCGTCCGGCCGCTCCTGCGCGAGGCGCCCGAGGATGAACTCGTCGGACCTGCGGTCGCCCTCCTGACCGAGCTCTTTGCCCGTCAGTCCGCTGGAGCGGCGGATGTCGAGCAGGAGTTCACCTGCGGCGGTGGCCAGTTCACCGGCCAGGGCACGATCGTCGGTCACGGGGTTTCCTCTCGGTCGGGATACCGGACGGCTGCACTCACAGACCCAGGTTACGCAGAACCAGGTCGGCGACCTCGGATGGCGGGCCGTCGTCGGGGGTGATGTGCAGATCCGGGTCGGACGGACGCTCATAGGGCGAGTCGATGCCCGTGAACTGGCTGATCTCCCCCCGCCGCGCGCGGTCGTACAGCCCCTTCGGGTCGCGTCGTTCGCATTCGGCGAGCGGGGTGTCGACGAAGATCTCGTAGAACGGCAGCCCTCGCTCGGCGTGGATCTCCCGGGCCCGCTGCCGTTCCTCGGCGAACGGACTGATGAGCGAGACGATCGCCACCGAACCCGAGTCGGCGAACAGCGCGGCGACCTCGCTGGTGCGGCGGATGTTCTCCCGGCGGTCGTCGTCGGAGAAGCCCAGATCCGAGTTCAGGCCGTGCCGCAGGTTGTCACCGTCCATCAGGTACGCCGGACGCCCCTCGGCGACGAACCGCCGCTCGAGTTCGACCGCCAGCGACGATTTCCCAGAGCCGGACAGACCGGTCAGCCAGATCGTCGCGCCGCGATGCGCACGGTGCTCACGCCCGACCTTCGTCGCCTGCCACACGACGTGACTGTCGTGACTCACCGGCGCCGTGATCATCCCCGCGCCGACGGTCCGGTTGGTGGCCTCATCGATCAGGATGAAGCTGCCCGTGTCCCGGTTGCGGCGGTAGGAGTCGAAGGTCACCGGCTCCTGGGTGTGCAGGGTGACGCGCCCGATCTCGTTGAGCGACAATCCCTCCGCCTCCTCGTCGCGATGCAGCGAGTTGACGTCGAGGCGGTAGTTGAGCCCGTTGACCTGCGCCCGGGTCAACCGGGTGCCGCAGAGCAGCTGATACCGGTTGCCCGGTCGCAATTCGGCGTCGTCGGCGAACCAGCACACCATCGCGTCCAGGTCGCGTCCCACGTACGGCCGGTTGTTGGGCCGGGCCAGCATGTCGCCACGCACGATGTCGATCTCGTCGGCGAGTTCGACGGACACGGCCATCGACGCGAAGGCCTCGTCGACCGGCTGGCCACCGGGCGCCCAGATCTCGGTGATGGTCGTGCTGAAACCACTGGGCAGGACGACGATCTCATCGCCCTTGGCGAGCACACCGCCGGCGACGGTGCCCGCGTAGGCGCGGTGGTCGGCGCCGTCGCTGCGCTGCGGCCGGATCACGTACTGGACGGGCAGACGGGTGTCGATCAGGTTGCGGTCAGAGGCGATGTAGACGTGCTCGAGGTGATTCAGCAGCGGACGCCCCTCGTACCACGGCATCGCCGCGGACTGTTCGACGACATTGTCGCCCCGCAGCGCCGACATCGGGATGAAGGTCAGGTCGACGACGTTGAGCTTGGTCGCGAAATCGACGAAGTCCGCGCAGATCTCGTCGAAGCGCTTCTGCGACCAGTCGACGAGGTCCATCTTGTTCACGCAGACCGTCAGGTGCGGGATGCCGAGCAACGACGACAGGAACGCGTGCCGCCGCGTCTGCTCGAGCACGCCCTTGCGCGCGTCGATCAGGATCATCGCCAGATCGGCGGTCGAGGCACCGGTCACCATGTTGCGCGTGTACTGCACATGGCCGGGGGTGTCGGCGATGATGAACTTCCGCCGGGGGGTGGCGAAATACCGGTAGGCGACATCGATGGTGATGCCCTGCTCGCGTTCGGCGCGCAAGCCGTCGGTGAGCAACGCGAGGTTCGCGTACTCGTCGCCGCGCTCGGCGCTGGTGCGCTCGATCGACTCGAGCTGATCGGTGAAGATCGCCTTCGAGTCGTAGAGGAGCCGGCCGATGAGTGTCGACTTGCCGTCGTCCACCGAGCCCGCGGTCGCCAGACGCAGCATCTCGGTCGCGCCGCCGGCAGCGATGAGGTCGCCCATCAGAAGTAGCCTTCCTTCTTGCGGTCTTCCATCCCCGACTCGGAGATCCGGTCGTCGGCGCGCGTGGCGCCGCGCTCGGTCAGCCTCGTCACCTCGATCTCCTCGATCACCTTCATCACGTCGTCGGCGCCCGACAGCACGCAACCGGTGCACGTGGCGTCGCCGACGGTGCGGAACCGGACGGTCTCGGTCCGCACCTCCTCGCCCGGGAGTTCCTGCAGGAAGCGGGTTTTCGCGAGCAGCATGCCGTCGCGCGGGATGACCTCGCGCTGGTGCGCGTAGTAGATCTCGGGCAGATCGATGTCCTCGGCCGCGATGTACTGCCAGATGTCGAGTTCGGTCCAGTTCGACAACGGGAAGACCCGGATGTGCTCGCCCTTGGCATGCCGTCCGTTGTAGAGCCGCCACAGTTCCGGTCGCTGCTCGCGAGGGTTCCACGCGCCGAACTCGTCTCTGAAGCTGAACACGCGCTCCTTCGCCCGCGCCTTCTCCTCGTCGCGCCGGGCCCCGCCGAACACGGCGTCGAAACGGTTCTCGGTGATCCCGCGCAACAGCGCCGCGGTCTGCAGCCGGTTGCGGCTGGCACCCGGGCCGGTCTGCTCGACGACCCGCCCGGCATCGATGTCGTCCTGCACCGAGCTGACGAGAAGGCGGACCCCGGTCTCGGCGACCACGCGATCGCGGTACTCGATCACCTCGTCGAAGTTGTGCCCGGTGTCGACGTGCATGAGCGGGAACGGGATCGGCGCCGGCCAGAAGGCCTTGCGGGCCAGGTGAAACATCACCACCGAGTCCTTGCCGCCGGAGAACAGCAGCACCGGACGTTCGAAGGTCGCGGCGACCTCGCGGAAGATGTGCACCGATTCGGCTTCGAGTGCCGCGAGATGCGACAGCTCGTAACCGTGGTGGCGACGACGACTGTCGTCGGCCGGCTCGATGTCATCGCGACGGCGTTCGTCGTCGGTGTCGATGGTGATGGCCACCCGCGCAACCCCCTTGACATGTCGAATATTCGACACTATGTGTTGACAATGTGACACAAACCGTAGGTGACTTCTCCGACGCGCGTCAACCGGCACGTGCCGCGTCGCCACCGACCGCCCGGGTCGTCCGCATCGTCGAACTCCTCGCCGACGCCGAACAACCGTCGCTGACGCTGGCCGAGATCGTGCGTCAGACCTCGATGTCGCGCGCCACCGCGCACGCCGTCGTCTCCGAACTCGTCGACTGCGGATGGCTGATCCGGGACCCGTCGGCAGGCACCTTCGGCGTCGGACCGGCCTTCGTCGGCCTCGTCCGGAACGCCGACGGCGCCGACCACCTCGTACGGTGGGCGGCGTCGGCAGCGCGCGATCTCTGCGACCGGTTCGCCGTCCCGAGCTTCGTCGCCCGGCGGACCTCCGCGGACGCGGTGAGCCTGGCGTCGCACGCCTTTCCACCCCACCTCGCGCCGGAGTCGGCGTCCCACCCCTGGTTGCGGAACGGCAGCCGCATCCGGCTCCGCCCGCCGATCTGTCGGGAGTTCATCGCCTTCGATCCGGACGACGCCCGGTCGACCTGGATCGGCCAGGCCGCCGAGTCCACCCGCACCCGGCTGGGCATGGTGCTCGACGTCGTCGCCGAACGCGGCTACTCGATCGAGCGCATGACCGACGACCACGTGGCGATGATCGAGGCCCTGAGCTCCCTCGACGCCATGTCGGACACCCTGCGCGCGCGGGTCGGCGACCTGCTCACCGAGCTGTCGGTCATCGATTACCTGCCCGAGGAGATCGACGCCTGCGCGGCCGATGGCACGGGGGTACCCGTGGTCACCATCGGCGCCCCCGTCTTCGACTCCGCCCGTCGGGTGGTCGCGGCCATCGTCGTCTGCCCGAACACCACCCTCGACGTCGACGAAGTGCGCCGACTCGGCGAGGCCACGCGCGCTGCCGCCGACGGGATCTCGAGTCATCTCAGCTGAGGGGCGGGTCGACCGAACGAATGAACACTGCGCCCGGAAATGCCCACGAAACGGACTTCCTGCGGAAAACTGACCGGTGATCACGACACGTCACCGTCGCCACCAGCAAGGGAGTCGAGATATGCCCAGCACCAAGACGATCACCCGGTTGGCCGCCGCCGCCATCGCTCTGACCTCGGCTGCCGGGCTCGGCGTCGCGGCCACCGGCGACGCGAACGCGGTGTCCCGCGAGTATCCGTTGTCGACCTGCGTGGGCCTCAGCCCGAACGTCGTCGACGTCCCGTTCCTGGCGCGACGCACGATCGTGAGCACGTATGCCGGCAACGCCTACATCGCCGCCGACTTCACCAGCTACTTCCCCGGCGGCTACCAGTCCTCGGCCCGCCTGGACTGGCACAACCTGACCACCGGCAAGCGCGGCTCGAAGGTCAGCAACGTCCGCGTGAACCCGCCGTACCAGGGCGTCCACTACTTCGTGATCCCCGTGAACCAGATCGGCAAGGGCCGGGTCAACGTGACCTTCGGCGCGGTCAACCGGAACGCGCTCTGGAGCGTCCCGTCCACGAGCTGCAGCGGGAGCATCGTCATCCCCTGAGCCCGGCTCCCGCCACCGCCCCCCCGACAGACCGCTGAGGTCCGAGGAACAAGAGGACACCCAACCGCCCCCTAATCCGAAAAAAGCGACCCCATTGCTCCCTGAGGTGTGAGGAGCGATAGCGACGAGCCACGAAGGGCCTGGTGAGACAGGTTGCGGAGCCCTTCGTGGCTCGCTTCGCTCGCACCTCAGGGAGCAGAGATGTGGACGCTTAAGAGTGTTCTTTCGTAGTCCACGACGGCCGCCAGGCCGCAGGTACTGAGGTGCGAGGAGCGATAGCGACGAGATGGTCCTATAGATTGTCAAGCGCTCCGAGGTCGGTGGTGAAGGCTTTGTAGAGTTCGCGGGCGACGTAGCGTTTGAGGCATCGGATGATTTCTTTCTTCGTTTTCTCGTTGCCGCGTCGGGTGAGGTAGGCGCGGGTGGGGGCGTGGGATTTGATGCGTCCGACGACGATCATGTGCAGCGCGCTGTTGGCGCCACGGTCACCGCCACGGTTGAGGCGGTGACGCACGGTTTTGCCAGAGGAGGCCGGCAACGGCGCGACACCGACGAGCTTGGCGAACGTCGCTTCGGTACGCATCCGCTGCGCGTTCTGCCCGATCGTGATCAGCAACCGTGCGGCAGTGATCGGACCGACCTGAGGGAGCGCCAGCACCGTCGGCACCAACGACTTCAGCAACGTCTTCAGTTCCCGGGTCAACGTGGTGACCTCCCGGTGAGTCTGCCGAT
Source organism: Gordonia sp. NPDC127522 (assembly GCF_042672305.1). Taxonomy (NCBI): domain Bacteria; kingdom Bacillati; phylum Actinomycetota; class Actinomycetes; order Mycobacteriales; family Gordoniaceae; genus Gordonia; species Gordonia sp. NPDC127522. The sequence continues at coordinate 348,826 of NZ_JBHXVK010000001.1, read as the reverse complement.
ACCGCTGCGTGATGGACTTCGCGGTGAACACGAACGCCGCACGCGGGTCGGTCAACGATGCCGGGGCCGTCAACGATTCGACCAAGGCGAGTCGTTGCGGGGTGGTGGTGCGGGCTTTGAGTTGATCAGCGAACTCATCGGGCGCGGTGGTGCACAGATCACGCAGCTGGTCACCGAGTTGGGTGCGGTGATCGACCGCCATTCTCCTTGCCACGTAAAGCATTCGGATCGATTCGGTGACTCCTGAGGTGTCTTTGGCGTGGCCGCTGGCCCGCCCGGTGAGCACCGCCATCGCTGCGGCGTAGGCATCGAGTTGATCGGACTTGCCCTGGGCTCGGCGGGCCCGCACATCCGGAGCGTTGACCTCGATCACCTCGACCCCGGCCGCGGTCAACTCGCGGGCGAGTCCGGCACCGTAGGAGGCACTGGATTCGACCCCGGCCTGCTCGAGGCGGCCGTGGGTGCGGGCCCACGCCAGCAGCTGCCGGTAGCCGTCGGCGGTGGCCGAGAATTCCTGATCGGCCAATGGCTGGCCGAGGGTGTCGATGATCGCTGCGTGATGGGTTTGTTGGTGGGTGTCGACTCCGAGTACGACCACTTGCATATCCACTGCGGTCTCGGTCATTCTGGCGATGTCTCCTTCACTGCGGTGTTGGATGACCTCGCCGGGGCGGGTGGACACGACAGTGAGGAGTCACGGGCTCACGCCCGAACACGGCCCTTATTAGGTCACACCCGCCCCGGTCTCCCAAGGTCGTTTACTGCGGTGATCGCCCGCGGAATGAGGTCGACAGATCTCGTCCATGACACGAGGTCAGCCTCGAAGCAGGTCAGACCTCACTCCGGACAACCACCACACCCATTCTCACTGCCTCGAAGGGCAGGCGACGGAGCTTGCGAAATCCTTCGTGACGCTCGCAAGCTCCCCAGTATCCGCGGCCTGGCGGCCGTCGTGGACCACGCAAGACCTGCAACGCTGCCGGCCCGACACAACGGCGCCACTTCGACGGAACTTGCGCTGCCCCGACATGTGACCGGCAGACTTCAACTCGACTCTTAGACCTCGATCGAAGTCCAGGAGTCGAGTTGAAGTCTGCCGGTCGCCGGCCTGGCGGCCGTCGTGGACTACGCAGCAAACGCTCGAGAACGTTCTGTTCATGCTCCCTGAGGTGCGAGTGAAGCGAGCCACGAAGGGTCATGTTCGATGCTCGCCCGCCCTTCGTGGCTCGTCGCTTGCGCTCCTCACACCTCAGGGAGCAGGGGTTATGGTGTTCTTTAGGGCTAAGCAGCAGAGGAAACATCGAATGGTGATCGTCGCCAACATGTTTCGCGAGATCGCCGAGATGATGCCGACGACAGCCGCCTCCTCAACGGCCGGATCCGGGAGTTCACCTATCGCTCCACACCGCACTTCTGACCCCGGCGATCACCGACACCGACTACCAACCAAGCACTTGCTAGGTTAGTCTCGGGGGCATGAGTGACGCCGTCATCCCACCCCCGCTCGGACCCGACGATCTGAGCCCGGACACCTCACCGGTCGCCTACGAGACCGGCGGCCCCGACGGCGCGGTGGCCTATGTGACGCTGAATCGCCCGGAGTACCGCAACGCGCAGAACTCGGTGATGACGTATTCGCTCGACGCCGCGTTCCGCAAAGCCGTCGACGACGCCGCGGTGAAGGTGATCGTGCTGCGGGCGAACGGCAAGCACTTCTCGGCCGGACACGACATCGGCACCCCCGAACGCGACTTCGACACCTACTACGAAAACGCGGCCGTCCTGCACTGGGACCACACCGACAAGACCGGCGCCGACCAGCGTCTCGCGCGCGAGATGGAGGTGTACATGGGGATGTGCCGCCGCTGGCGCGACATCCCCAAACCCCTCATCGCCCAGGTCCACGGCGCGTGCATCGCCGGCGGTCTCATGCTCGCCTGGATCTGCGATTTCATCGTCGCCTCCGACGACGCGTTCTTCTCGGATCCGGTCGCCCGCATGGGCATCCCCGGCGTCGAGTACTTCGCCCACGCCTTCGTGCTCGGCCCGCGCCGGGCGAAGGAGATCCTCTTCACCGGTGAACGTTTCACCGCGACGCAGGCAGCCGACTGGGGCATGGTCAACCACGTCGTCCCCCGGGACGCCCTCGAGACCAAGGTGAACGAGATCGCCGAGAAGGCCGTCGCCATGCCGATGCAGGGACTGTTTCTCAGCAAGAAGGCCGTCAACATCTGCGAAGACCAGATGGGACTGCGCAACTCGATGGACTCGGTGTTCGGCTGGCACCACTTCGCGCACGCGGCGAACTCCGAGGCGGGTGGCGACTCCCTCGGCGGGATGGACGCGAAGTCGATGAAGGCGTCGGCGTCGACCGGCACCGCCGCGGGATCGGGGAGCTGACATGGACCTGCTGTTCGACGACGCCGCCGACGCCTTCCGCACCGAGGTCCGCGCATGGCTGGCCGAACACGTTCCGCGCGAACCGCTTCCGTCGATGGACACCGCCGAGGGATTCGAGGCGCACCGCGAGTGGGAGCGGACGATGGCCGCCGACCGGATGTCGGTCGTCAGCTGGCCGGAGGAATACGGCGGGCGCGATGCCCCACTGCTGCACTGGGTCATCTTCGAGGAGGAGTACTACCGCTCGGGTGCGCCCGGACGCGTGAGCCAGAACGGCATCTTCCTGCTCGCACCCACCCTGTTCGAGCACGCGAGTCCCGCTCAGCTGGAACGCATCCTGCCGCGCATGGCCAACGCCGACGACATCTGGGGTCAGGCGTGGAGCGAACCCGAGGCCGGCAGCGACCTCGCCTCACTGCGGTCGACCGCCGTCCGCACCGACGGCGGCTGGCTGCTCAACGGTCAGAAGACCTGGAGTTCGCGGTCGAGTTTCGCCGACCGGGCCTTCGGCCTCTTCCGCACGGACAGACAGGCACAGCGCCACAAAGGTCTCACCTACTTCATGTTCGACCTGCGCAGCGAGGGCGTGACCGTCCGCCCGATCGCGCAACTCGACGGCGAGGCCGGGTTCGCAGAGCTGTTCTTGGAGAACGTCTTCGTCCCCGACGATCCGTCGAACCCGGGCGAGTCGGGTGTCATCGGCGAGGTGGACAACGGGTGGCGGGTCGCGATGAGCACCGCCGCCAACGAGCGCGGGCTGTCGCTGCGCGCACCCGGCCGGTTCCTGGCCACCACCGACCGCCTCGTCGAACTGTGGCGGTCGAACCGGGACGACGTCCCGTCGACGGCGAACACCGATGCGCGCGTGGCGGATGCGTGGATCGGGTCACGAGCCTACGAGCTGTCCACGTATCAGACGGTGAGTCGCCTCGCGGCCGGCGGTTCGCTCGGCATGGAGTCGTCGATCAACAAGGTGTTCTGGTCCCAGTGGGACATCGCCGCTCACGAGACCGCCCTCGACCTGCAGGGCCCGGCCGCCGAGCTCGACGACCGGTGGACCGACGGCTACCTCTTCTCGTTGTCCGGGCCGATCTACGCGGGTACCAACGAGATCCAACGCAATGTCATCGCCGAGCGCCTGCTCGGCCTTCCCCGTGGAGATCGGTGATCATCATGGACTTCCGACTCTCAGACATCCACACCGACCTCGCCTCGACGGTGGACGCCATGCTCGGCAAGGCCGACATGCCGACCGCCACGCGCGCCTGGGCGGCCGGTGACCGTGCGGCCGTCGCCAAGGTCTACTCACAGCTCGCCGACGCGGGCATCAGCGGACTCCTGATCGACGAGTCACACGGCGGCAGCAGCGCCGGGGCCGTCGAGATGGTCGTCGCCGTCGAGCAACTCGGACGCCACTGTGCCCCGGGCCCGATCGTCGAGAGCGTCGCCGTGCTGCCGATCCTGCTGCACGACGCCGACGTGTCGGGTCCGCTCAGCGACCTCGCCGAGGGGCGGCTGGCGACCTGCGCGATCGGACCGCTCCAGCCGTTGGCCGCCGACACCGCCTCCGCCGATGTCTACCTCGTCGAGGACGGAGTGCTCTCGCGGGCCACCGTGCAGAGCACCGAGCCCTCGGTCGACAGCACCCGGACGTTGTCGCGGGTCACCGCCGGCGACGTCCTGGCCACCGGGGTCGATGCGTCCGACGCCGCGGACGCAGGTGCGCTGGCCACGGCCGCGCAACTGCTCGGCCTGGGTCAGGCGATGCTGTCCATCGCCTCGGAATACGCGCAGTCGCGCAAGCAGTTCGGCCGACCGATCGGGTCGTTCCAGGCCGTCAAACATCATCTCGCCGACGTGGCGATCGCCATCGAGATGGCCCGCCCCCTCGTTCACGCGGCCGCCCTCGGCGTCGACGGCCAGGTGCCGGAGGGCACCGACGTCTCGCGCGACATCTCGGCGGCGAAGGTCGCGGCCGCCGAGGCCGCCGACCTGTCGGCCCGCCGCTCGCTGCAGGTGATGGGCGCGATCGGGTACACCGCCGAGCACGACATCTCGCTGTACATCACCAAGACCCGGGCACTGCTCAACGCCTGGGGCTCCCCTGCCGTACACCGCCAACGCATCCTGGAGACGCTGTGACCGTCAGTACCGGCACCGAAAGCCCGGCCATCGGTGCCGAGGAACGGGAGGCACTCGTCGAGGCGGTGCGGGATCTCCTGCGCCGTCGGGGCGATTCGACCACGGTCCGCGCGGCCATGTCCGCCCCGGGGCGCATCGACTCGAGCCTGTGGCAGACGCTGTGCACCGAGATCGGCGTCGCCGCGCTGGCTGTCCCCGAGCGATTCGGCGGTGCCGGTGCGTCGTGGATGGAGTCGGCCGCGGTGCTCGAAGAACTGGGCGCCGCGCTGAGTCCCGTCCCCGCGCTCGGTTCCGCACTCGCCGGCGGCACGATCCTCCTCGCGGGCGACGACGACGCGTCGTCGCGACTACTACCCGCCCTGGCCGCCGGTGAGCGGACCGCGGCGGTGTGCTGGGCCGGTGAACGGGGCTGGCAGGCACCCGGTGTGCGAGCCGACGCCGGACTCCTCACCGGGACAGCCCACTTCGTCGTCGATGGCGAGTCGGCCGACGTGCTCTTCGTGCTCGCGGCCGGCCCCGGGACGCACCTGACCCTGCACGAGGTTGCCGCCGACGCGGACGGCGTCTCGGTGTCGCCGATGCCCGTCCTCGACCCGACCCGGGCGCTGTCCTCGGTGCGCTTCGACGAGGTGGCGTCCACGGCGATCCCGGCACCGGACGATCTCGCGTCCCGGCTCCGCGCGCTCGCCTGGGCCCTGCTGTCCGCCGAGCAGGTCGGGGGCGCGCAGCGGGCGCTCGAGCTCACGGTCGACTACACCAAGTCCCGCAAACAGTTCGGGCGCACCATCGGCTCGTTCCAGGCCCTCAAGCATCGGATGGCCGACATGTATGTGCTGGTCGAGACGGCGCGGTCGATCTCCCGCGCCGCCGTGGCCGCCCTCGCCGCCGACGACCCCGATGCCGCCGACCTGGCGCTGGCCGCCCACGTGTACTCCTCCGATGCCTACCGTCGTGTCGCGGGTGAGGCCATCCAGCTGCACGGCGGCATCGGAATCACCTGGGAGCACGACATCCAGCTCTATTTCAAACGCGCACAGGCCACGTCGCAGATGTTCGGTGCCCCGCACACCGCGGTGACCGAAGCGGCCCGCACGCTGCACTGACCGACCTCAGCGCCTCCGCTGCCGCCACCGGGCGAGCGTCCGCTCGATCGGGTCGGTGAGCAGCAACAGCATCAACGGCAGATTTCCGCTGCGCGGGAACACGATCGCGACGACCAACGCGACCGCGAGGATGATGAGCGTGCCGATTCCGCTCGACGAGGCAACCCATCGGTCGGTGGCGTCGTCGTCGGCGAGCAGTTCCCGGTGCCGTCGGCCCCATTCGGCGATCCCGATGAGCGAGCCCACCGAGACGGCCAGCACACCGATGTAGAGGATGTTGGCCTGTTCGATGTGGGCGCCGTCGATGAGGGCCGTCGCGAAGGGCAGCGCCACGATGGTGAGCAACCAGATGAAGTGGAGATTGATCAGCGTGTGGTCGTAGGCGCGGAAGTACTCCATCGTCTGATGGTGCTGGCGCCACAGGATCCAGATGACGCCGAAACTGATGATGAAGCTGACCAGTTCGATCGAGCTGTCGGACACCACGGCCGCGACTGACGAATCCTCCCGCAGGTCGTTGGCGATGTCGACGAGCGGGAGGACCAGCAGGGTCAGCGCGATCGCGACCACCGCGTCGGCGAAAGCGATGAGCCGGCTCAGTCCCTCCGCCGACTGTCGGTTCTCCGGTTCTGCCATGCGTTGCACTGTAGAACGACCGACGGGCGATCGGTATGTCAGACGGCGAAGGCCGCCTCGACCGTCGCCTCGTCGAGTCCGTAGTCCGAGAGCTGGTACCGGTGCTGCGGTTTGCGCGCACCCGACCGGCTCTCCTCGTCGAGCGCGGTCACCGCCGCACGCGCGTCCTCGGACATCGGGGTGTCCAGCGCCGCGTACACCCGCTCGACCGTGCCCATCGGATCGTTGCGCAGATCGGTGAAATCGATGTCGAGGAACTGTGCCGGGTCATAGCGCTTGCGTGCTGCCGAGAACTCCCGCAGACCGCGCGACCACAGCTCGAGCTGGTCCTGGCCGACCTGCGCACCGGTGAACGTCGTCGACCACCCCGGGGTGGCGTGCTCGGCCAGGCTGCACATCGACGCGATGAGCGTGGTGGGCGGCCGGTGGGTCTGGATCACCAGGGCGTCGGGGTACGCCGCCATGAGCGCGTCGAGGGCGAACAGGTGGCTGGGATTCTTGAGCACCCACCGCTTGCCGGGGTCGTTGAGCCCGATCAGCTGCAGGTTCTTGCGGTGCCGGAGATACGCCGGCGTCCAGTCCTGCTGGGCGAGCCACTGAGAGTAGGTCGGGATGTGCGCGAGCGATTCATACGAGATCGACATGACGCTCTGGCGGAGCAGCTGCCAGCACTCCTCGACCTCGCCGGCGTCCATGTAGTGCAACCCCATGAACTCGGGATTCTCGACGTGGTGTTGCTCGAACCCGGCCTGGATCTGCTGGTAGACGGGGTTGTCGGACCAGGTGTCGCGCGGCGGCCGGGGCTGCGGGAACTCGGCGAGCCACATCTCCACGCCCTGGTGCGCCGGATCGGCGGCCAGGAGTCGGTGCAGCGCAGTCGTTCCCGTGCGCGGCAGGCCGGTCACGAAGATCGGCCGCGTCACCTCGACGTCGGCGTACCCCGGGTTCGCCTTCCACGACGCCTCGCTGAGCAACCGGGCGACCAAGGCACCCTTGAGGAAGAAGCGGAACATCTTGCTGCCGATCTCGGTCAGCCCCGCCTCGGAGCGGTAGGAGTCGAGCAGGATGCCCAGGGGCTCCAGATACTCGGTGTCCCCGAAGTCGTCGAGGCCGGTGGCGCGAGTGGCCGAGGAATGCAGGTCCTCGATCGTGCCGACGTCGGTGCGTGCCGCACTAGTCATGGTATTCACCGCAATTCACGTCCAAGGTGTGCCCGGTGATGGCGCGCGCCATCGGCGAGGCGAGGAACACGACGGCGTCGGCGATCTCGTCCGGCTCCGGCAATCGCTTGAGGTCGGACTTCGACGCCGTCTGCTCGTAGACGTCGTCGGGTGAGATCCCGTATTTCTTGGCGACCTCGCCGAAGTACCACTTCAGCTGGTCGTCCCAGATGTAACCCGGTGCAACCGAGTTGATGCGAATCCCCTTGTCGCCGAGTTCGGAGGCGAGCGACTGCGACATCGCCAGCAGCGCCGACTTCGCGATCTTGTAACTGCCGTAACGGGGTTCGGAGTGCCGGATGACCATCGAGTTGATGTTCACGATCGAGCCGTCGGCCTCGGCCAGCGTGTCGGTGAACGCGCGGATGACCCGCAGCGTGCCCAGCACGGTGACGTCGATGCTGCTCGCGATCTGATCGAAGTCGGTGCGGGACAACGGCTTCATCGACGGGAGCGCGAAGGCGTTGTTGACCAGCACATCGGCCCGGCCGAACTCGGCGACGGTGGTGGCGACCAGGTTGCCGACGGTGGCGTCGTCGGTGATGTCGGCCGGGACGACGAGACTGGTCCCACCGGCGGCGTCGATCTCGGCGGCCACTTCCTTCAGCCTTGATTCCGTACGGGCGGCGAGGACGACCCGCGCACCCTCAGCGGCGGCGCGCAGACAGATCGAGCGCCCGAGGCCCGGGCCGACGCCCGAGACCACGACCACCTTGTCGGCGAGCAGACCCCCCTGTGCGCTCATCCCAGCATCCTCTCGGCGAATGCGCGCTGACGTGCCGCGATCCGCTCCGCCCAGCCGTCGGCATCGATCCTGTTGTGCTCGAGGTGCGGCAGATGGTCCGCGACCTCGTCGAACGCGACGACCTGCGCGGTCGGGCCCAGGTCCGGGCCGATCGGCGAATCACTGCGCTGCCACCGGAACTGCAGGATGCCCTTCGACCGGCCCGTCGTCTCGATCCAGTTCGCGACGCCCGGGTCGCGGTGGGACACCACCATGCGGATCATGCCGTCCGGATCCACCTGCGCCTGAGCGGAGTTCAGGCTGGTCTGGTGGTTGACGTAGTCCAGCGAGATGTACCACATGCTGCCGAGCTGGAATCCCTGGTACGGGGCGTCGGACCGCGGGATGGTGATGATCATCGCCTCGTCCGGGCCCAGCCGGAAGTGACCGACGGAGGAGAACTGCGTACTGAGTCCGCCGGGGGTCTGCCGGGGCTCGGTGAACGTGTTGACCGGCTCGTCGAGGTAGAACCACTTCGGGAAGTTGAACCAGGTGTTGATGCGAGCCGTCAGCATCTTGCCGGCCGTCGCGTACCGGCGGGACACCCGGGCCAGATCCGGCTCCGGCGGCGCGGTCCCGATGGTGTCGACCCGTTCGATGGTGATCGACCCCTTGCGCTCCGACCAGTCGGAGTAGACCTCGCGAACCGCCAGCATCGACGCGCCCTCGCCGAGCGGGAAGTAATCGTCCGGCGCGTCCGGGATGGGCGGGCCGAAGGTCAGCTCGAACGAGCCGTCGTCGGCGATCGTCAGCCGCCGGTCGTCGAACGCATCCTCGCCGCCCGGCACCGACGACGCGGTGTAGTCGCCGCGCAACACCTGGAAGCTCAGATCGGCTGTGGTACCGCGTCGTCCGCGTATCCGGTAGGTCCCGGTGGGTTCGACGTCGGCGTGATAGTAGAGCGTGTCCGGGTTGTCCAGACCCATCTTCGTCGACGGCCCGGTGGACGTCACGAAGTTGGGGTGGGAGATGGACCGGGCGCGCACCAGCTGGACGATCGCGGCGATGCTCCCCGCGAGGTAGTCGTAGCCTTCGGCGAGATCTTGTTCGGTCTCGGCGAAATCGGCTGATGCGACCAGCTTCTCGGCCTCCGCGATCGCGTCGAGGAGGGGTTGCGTGACCAGCGGTGCCGGAGTGCTGGTCGTGCCGGTGCTGGTGGTGGTGTGGGTGCTCGTCGCGTCGTCGACGGTCATAGCCAGGTGTCCCCGCCCGTCCATGTGAGGAAGTTTTCCAACTCTGCCTGTGCGGGCGTGACCCGCGGGTGTTCGGTCGACAGGTAGCCGCCACGGTAGAACAGCAACGGCTTGTCCTGCAGCACTTCTCCGAGAGTCAGCGCTCGGCCGATGACGATGTGATGGTCGCCGCCGTCGGTGACGGTCTCCACGTCGCACTCGACCCAGGTCAGACTGTGCCGGATGACGGGGAGGCCGGCTGGTGACGGGTCCCAGGTGACGTTCGCGAACTTGTCGTCGCCGGGGGCGCCGAAGGCGGCGCTGACGTCCTGCTGGCGGTTCGACAGGACGTTCACACAGAACTTGCCCGTCTTCTCGATGACCTTCCAGCTCCGGGAGGTCTTCATCGGGCAGAACAGGACCAGCGGCGGATCGAGCGACAACGCGGCGAACGACTGGCACGCGAACCCGACGGGCTTGCCCGCGTCGTCGAGGGTCGTGATGACGGTGACCCCCGTGCAGAACTGGCCCATCGCCGTTCGGAACTGGCGGGAGTCGAAGTCGGCGGACCCGTAGGGCGAACGCGTGGACTGCTGCGTCGTGGCGCCGGAGGGCATCTCGGACAAGGGCATCTCAGCCCTTGAACCCGACGCTGAAGTCATGCCCCCACAGACTCACTGCCGTGCTCTCCCGGGCGATCCACTCGTCGTCCTTCACCGTGCGCCCCTCACAACCGAATTCGATGTCGAAGCCGCCGGGCGTCTTCATGTAGAAGGACAGCATGAGGTCGTTGACGTGTCGGCCGAGCGTCGCCGACATCGGCACCTTCTTGCGCAGCGCGCGGTCGAGGCACAGGCCGACGTCGTCGGCGTTCTCCACCTCCACCATCAGGTGGACGATGCCGGTGCTGTTCGGGATCGGCAGGAAGGCCAGCGAATGGTGTCGGGGGTTGCACCCGAGGAAGCGCAGCCAGGGCACCTCGTCGCCCTCTTCGCGGCCGACCACCTGCGGCGGCAGACGCATCGAGTCTCGGAGCTTGAATCCCAGTACGTCCCGGTAGAATTCGAGCGCGGCCTTGTCGTCGGAGCAGGTGAGCACGACGTGGCCCAGGCCCTGCTCCTCGGTGACGAAGCGGTGCCCGTACGGGCTGACGACGCGACGGTGCTCCAGCGCGGCGCCGTGGAAGACCTCCAGGGTGTTGTCCGCCGGGTCGTCGAAGACGATCATCTCGGCGACCCGACGGTCGGCGACCTCCTCGTCCTTGCCCTCGCGGAAGACCACACCCGCACGCGACAGCCGATCCCGAACATCCTGCAGTTCAGCGGCGTTCGCGACCTCCCAGCCCGCGCAGGCGAGCCGGTCGTGCTCGGACGGCACGATGACCAGACGGGCCGGGAAATCGTCCATCCGGAGATACAGAGCACCGTCGGTGAGACCGGAGCCCTCGATCATGCCGAGGACCTTGAGGCCGTAGGTGCGCCACGCCTCGATGTCGGTGGCCTCGATCCTCATGTATCCCAACGAGCGGATCGGACTGTCACTCATCTGCTACTCCTCTTTGTGCTCTTGCCGACGGTGCTGGCCGGACCCTTCGTGACGCCCTCCGCAAGCTCCGGGCTCCTCAGGGAGCGGAGAACGAGCCTCGTCCCTGCTCCCTGAGGAGCGAGCTTGCGAGGCCATGTCCCTGCTCCCTGAGGAGCGAGCCTGCGAGGCCATGTCCCTGCTCCCTGAGGAGCGAGCTTGCGAGCGTCACGAAGGGTCACACCATCGTGTCGCCGATGGGAATCCCGAACTCGCCGTTACCGAATGCGACGTAGGCGCGCTCCGGGTCGTTCGCGGCGTGCACACGGCCGGCGTGGGCGTCGCGCCAGAAGCGCTGGATCGGCGTCCCGTTCTCCAGTGCGTGGGCACCCGAGTTCTCGAAGAGCCGATCGATGGCGGCGATCGCACGTCCGGTCGCACGCACCTGGTCGCGTCGAGCGGACAGGCGCAGTTCCATCGGGACCTCCTCGCCGGCGAGGATGAGGTCGTACTCGGCCTGCAGGTTGCCCGACAGCTGGCGCCACGCGGCGTCGATGTCGCTGGCGGCCTCGGCGATCCGGACCTTCGCGAACGGATCCTCCTTGGCCTTCTCACCTGCGTACGCGGCCCGGACCCGCTTGCCCTGGTGCTCGACGTGGGCGCGGTAGGCGCCGTAGGCCATTCCGACGATCGGTGTCGCGATGGTGCTGGGATGGATGGTGCCCCAGGGCATCTTGTAGACCGGCGCGGTGTTGCGCTCCAGCCCCGGGCTCTGACCCATCGACATCGTGCGCATGCTGAGCATGCGGTGCCGGGGCACGAACACGTCCTTGACCTCGATGGTGTTGGACCCGGTCCCGCGCAGACCGACGACGTTCCACACGTCCTTGATCGTGTAGTCCTCACGCGGGATCAGGAAGCTGACGAAGTCGACGGGCTTGCCGTTCTTGATGACCGGACCCCCGACAAAGACCCAGTCAGCAGTCTCGCAACCCGACGACCACGCCCACGAACCGTTGACCTTGTAGCCACCGTCGACGACCTCACCCATGCCCATCGGCGCGTACGACGACGAGATCCGGACATTGGTGTCCGAACCCCACACGTCTTCCTGCGCCTGCTGGTCGAAGAGGGCTAGGTGCCAGTTGTGGACGCCGATGATGCCCGACACCCAGCCGGTGGACCCGCAGGCCGACGCGATCCGGCGGACCGCTTCGTAGAAGGTGACCGGGTCGACCTGGTAGCCACCCCACTGCTCGGGCTGCAACAGCCGGAAGAAGCCGGCGGTCTCGAGGCTCGAGACGGTCTCGTCGGGGATTCGACGCAGATCCTCGGTCGACTGCGCACGCTGCTCGAGTTCCGGGAGCAGGACGTTGATCTTCTCCAGGACCTGCTCGGCGGCTTCGCTCCGTTGTGCTGGCATCTCGCCTGCTCCTACTCGTCTCTCCTCGGCCGGACGAGCCGGCCGCTGTACCCATCGAGTTCGAGATTAGAACACGTTCTCATTTCTGTCGAGGACTGGGAGTTTATGCCCATGTACAGGCCCGATCGGGGTTCGGGACGACGATCGGGCTGACAAATCTGAAACGTGTTCTAGTATTGGGTACAGTTCTTCGACGCGACACCAGCCACAGACAGGAGAGGGCACATGTCTTCAGGACCCGAGACGATGACCCCGAGCAGCCCCGGCACGCCGAGCGCAGCCGCAGCCTCCGACGGGGCCGATGTGGGTATCCGGGAGATCGACACGGGTGCGCCGCCAACCCGCTTCGCCCGCGGCTGGCACTGCCTCGGCCTGCACGAGGAGTTCGACGACGGCAAGCCCCACTCCGTCACGATCTTCGGCACCAAGCTGGTGGTCTGGGTCGACACCAAGGGCGAGGTGAACGTGCTCGACGCGTTCTGCCGGCACATGGGCGGCGACCTCTCCCAGGGCAAGCTGTCCGGCGACAACGTGGCATGCCCCTTCCACGGCTGGCTGTGGAAGGGCAACGGTCGCTGCGCCGGCGTGCCCTACGCCAAGCGCAACCCGAAGCTCGCCAAGACCCGCTCGTGGCCGTCGATGGTCCGCAACGGCCAGATCTTCGTCTACAACGATCCCGAGGGCAACCCGCCGCCGGAGGAGTGCATCATCCCCGAACTCGAGGAGTTCGGGTCCGACGAGTGGACGCCCTGGACGTGGAACCGCATCGTCATCGAGGGTTCCAACTGTCGCGAGATCATCGACAACGTCGTCGACATGGCGCACTTCTATTACGTGCACTTCGCGCTTCCGGACTATTTCAAGAACGTCTTCGAGGGTGAGATCGCCGCGCAGTACATGAATTCGCACGGCCGGCCCGACGTCACCCTCGGCACCAATTACGGCGACAGCCGCCTGGAATCGATCGCGGCGTATTACGGCCCGTCGTACATGCTGAACCCGATGATCCAGTACTACGGCGGCTACGCGGTCGAGACCATCCTCACCAACTGCCACTACCCGATCGACGAGAACTCCTTCGTACTGATGTACGGCGTGATGGCCAAGGTCCCCGACGGCCTGACCGCCGAACAGGCGTCGAAGATGGCCACCAAGATCAGCGCCGGCGTCGAGGTGGGGTTCCTGCAGGACGTCGAGATCTGGAAGAACAAGACCCGGATCGACAACCCGCTCCTCGTCGAGGAGGACGGCCCGGTCTACCAGCTCCGCCGCTGGTACGACCAGTTCTACGTCGACAAGGCCGACGTCACCGACGAGATGACCGGCCGGTTCGAGTACGAGATCGACACCTCCAAGGCCCTCGAGAGCTGGAACGAGGAGATCCAGGAGAACCTGCGCCGCCAGGAGGCCGAGAAGGCCGCGGAGTCCACGGCGTCGGAATCCACGGAGAAGGCCGAGGTCTGACGTGACCCGGGCGGCAGGGGTTCGGGTGGCAGGGGCTCCCGGGGGTTCCGACCGTTGGGCGAAGGCGCCCGACTTCCAGAACGATCCGGACCGGCTCGCCCGGGTTCACGAGGCCACCCGCCGCGACCGCGAGCACTACCTGCAAGGCGGGATGCGCGAGATCGAGTGTCGGGCATGCCATGCGTGCGTGCTGGTGAAGAAGACGAGTTCGTTTCACACCAGCGTGCAGTGGAATGCCGACGCCCGGGACCGCTGTCTCGGCCTCGAGCAGATGCGCGCCGGAGGCGACGACGGGAACGGCCCGCTGCTCCCCGGCGCGATGATGCCGACCTGCGCCCGGTTGTCGGCGAGTATCGACCACGGGGTCAGCGAGGGCATCATCCCCGCCGAGTCGCCTGCCACCGATCCGGACGGCTACTGGTGATCGATGAACCAGAACTGCAGCAACATTAGATAACACAAGTCCCAGGCATCACAGCGGTCACACGTTCGTCACACCTGGAGAACGACCGACGACACACCGACCCGCCTCGGCCAAGCTGTCGTCATGTCCGTTTCGATGACGCGCACCACGCGCGTGACCTGCACCATCGCACTCACTGCCGCGCTGTCGGTCGGTGTTCCCCTTGCCGGCTCCCCTCTCCTCGACACCGGTCGCGCCGCAGCCGCGGGCTCGTCGGATTCCTCCGGCTCGGTTCCCATCTATCTGCCGGTGCCGACCACCGTCGGCCTCAACGCACTCGGGGCGGCGATCACCCAGATCGGCAAGCCGTACAAGTGGGCCGGCGTCGGCCCACACTCGTGGGACTGCTCCGGGCTGGTGCGGTGGGCGTTCTACACGACCGGCGTCCAGCTCCCCCGGACCAGCCAGCAACAGGCGAAGGTCGGACACGCGATCCCGTTCCGCGCCCTCGCACCGGGCGACATCATCATCTTCGGCCGCGACGCCGGGCACGTCGGCATCTACGCGGGCGCCGGTCGGGTGTTCAACGCGTACGGCCCCAACGGCGTCCCCATCGGCTTCACGAAGCTGAAGGACATGGGCTACATCAAGACGATTCGCCGGTTCGGTTGATCTCGGCTCGGTTGGCGGCACCCGCACCGGCACCCGGACGCGGCCACACGGTGCTCAGCACCCAGAATCCGACGACGACCAGGAGCAGGATCGCGACCGCGACGGTCCCGATCAGTCCGTAACCCGCCTGCATCTCGGGGAGGTCGGCGTCGAGCGCCTCGGACACGCGGTCGGAGAACAGATGCTCGGCCGGGTCGCTCAGCGTGCGGATGCCGACGACGAGCACGATGACCGACGCCAGCCCGATCAGGCCGATTGCGGACGGGCGCAGGCGTGGGCGCCACCAGCCTAGGGCGGCGACGAACGCGATCACGGCACCGAGCACCACCACGCTCAGGCCCGGGCGGCCGGTGTTGTCCTCGAAGAAGAACGCGACATCGTCGTCGCTGGCGCCCAGGATCGTGACGCGTCCCAACCCCGTGATCGACGGCTCCACGCCCTCATCGGTACTGCCCCACTGCACCTGCGCCAGCAGGACCAGCAGCAGACCACCCGCCAGCATCGTCGGCCACGCGAGGCCGCGGAGTCGTTCCATCGTCCCTGCATGCTTGGTCACCCGATCAGGGTGCCATGAGTCGATGTCGGTGGATATGAGTCGACTCTCCGCAACGCCGTCCGCGACCGATGAGTTTGCGCGACCCTGTCAGTCAGAAGTGTCGACGGGCAGTCGTCCACCAGTTCACGCGGAGCAAGAAAGAGGACCCAGCAATGGCAGAGTATGCAGCCCCCTCCGGGGCACCGATCTGGTTCGACCTGATGAGCAGCGACACCGCGAAAGCCGAGGAGTTCTACGGCGCGATCTTCGGCTGGGAGGCCGAGGCCCCCGACGAGGAGATGGGCGGCTATCGCAACTTCCACAAGAACGGTAAGCGGGTGGCCGGCCTGAGCCCGGTGATGGAAGGGGCCGGGCCGCCCGACATCTGGACGGTGTACCTCCACACCGAGGATGCTGACGCCACGGTGAAAGCCGTCGAGTCGGCGGGGGGCTCGATCATGGTGCCGCCGATGGCCATCGGCGAGGAGGGCACGATGTTGATGGCCTTCGACACCGCGGGGGCGGCGATCGGGTTCTGGCAACCGAAAAATCATCAGGGATACACCGAGTTCGGCGAGCACGGCACGCCCTACTGGTTCGAGTGTCAGAGCATGGACTACGCCAAGTCCGTCGAGTTCTACCGGACCGTGCTCGGCGCGCGCATCGAGGAGGTCGGCACCGGTGGCGGCCCGGACGCCGTCGGGCCCGACAGCTACGGCCAGATCTTCTACGGTGAGGCGTCGTACGCGGGGATCATGGATTCGGTCAAGCTCTTCCCGGCCGGGGTGCCGTCGTTCTGGCAGGTCTACATCACCGTCGACGATGTCGCTGCCACGGTGAAGCAGGCCGAGTCGTTGGGCGCGGAGATCCTCATGGCCGGCGAGGACACCCCGTACGGGACGCTGGCCGCGATCAAGGATCCGATGGGCGCCCTGATCTGCCTGGGACATCCGCCCGCCGGCATGTGAGGTGCGGCCGCGGTAGGACTCGGTGCGCGCCGAGTCCTACCGCGCAGGTCACCGCCCGCGCACACTCCGCAACCCGCTACTGCCGGGATCTCGTAGCCCCGCCCTTCCGACAAACCCAGCCGTTTTCCGTAAACCCACCCGGTCCGAGCGCGATGGGTTTACGGAAAAGGGGTGGGTTTGCGGGGGGTCCTCACCGCACCGGCGCTCCCGGTACCCGGCGGAGTTCTCCCGACACCACCCCGCGGACCGTGCGGACCGCCACGACGCTCCATGCCAGGACGAGGAGTCCGAACCCGGCGACGGCCACGACCTCGAAGACCGTGCCGCCGACGGTGAGGGCCAGCGCACTCGAACCCGTGACGTAGGTGCCGAGCGGGAAGGTGAACGCCCACCAGGTCATCGCGAACGGCATTCCCGACCTCAGGGTCCGCGCGGTGAGCCGAGCAGCCACGCCGATCCACAGGGTGGCCGCCACCCAGACGGCGAGGCCATAGCCGACCGCGAACGAATGCAACGTCTCAGCCATGGGCGCGGCGACGACCTGCGGTGCTACGTGCGCGAGCAGGCACGCGGCGGTGACCGACTGGCCGAGCGGTCCGAGGACGATCCACCAGGTCGGAATCATGGGCGCGGCACCGACGTCACCGGTGCGCAGTCGCGCCGCCAACACCCACATGATGGGGAGCGAGGCGAGTGCGGCCAGCATGAACATCGCGCAACCGATCCCCATCACCACATGCGATGCCCAACCCGCGGGCAGTTGCGCGGTCAGCACCGCGGCCGCCGACGCCGAGACCATCGGGGGGACGACCGGCATCAACCAGCCTCCGAACGCGTCGCCGACCGACGGGCGCCCGATGATGAGATGCCGGTACGGGATGACCACCGCGGTGACAACCCCGCCCATCGTGCCGACGACCCAGCACACGAGGTCGATCCCCAGCGCCAGATCCCGGCCGATCACCGTCGCTCCGACGACCATCGTGCTGGTCCCGACCGTCATGATCGCCATCGGCACCGCACCGTAGAAGTGGGCGACCACGCGGTGGGCGTGATGACCGCGGGCGACCTCCGGGTCGCGAACCCAGTGCCGGACCGTGGCGACCAGCACGACGCCGAACACCGCGCAGGCCGACAGCCAGAAGACGGTTGCCACCTCCGCCATACCCGTGGGCTGCCAGGGCAGGCTGTGCGCGGCGATCGCGATGATCCCCGTGCCCATCACCGCGGCGAACCAGTTGGGCGGCACGTAGGAGGCGCGACGCCGCCCCACCACGCGGGCTGTTGCGGTCCCGAGGTCCGGTGCTGCGAGTCCGGCGGAGGCAGTGGTCGTGGTCATGTCCATCACGTTCTCGCGAAACCCACGACGCCGGTAGGACCCGAAACGTTGGCAGGGTACAACCGTCGTTTGTATCCCGGGTACCACCGGTGCTTGTACCCTCGAGCGATGGTGCTGAGTCCGCGGATGCCCGACCTCGCGTCGCTGGAGACCCTGCAGGCAGTGGTCGAGACGGGCAGTCTGAACGCGGCCGCGGCCCGGCTCGGCATCACCCAGCAGGCGGTGTCGGCGCGCATCCGCGCGATGGAGACCCAGCTCGGCGTCGCCCTGCTGACGCGCACGCCGCGCGGCTCGGTGCCCACCCAGTCCGGACGACTCGTCGCCGAATGGGCCGATCGGCTGCTGACCCTGGCCGGCGAGTTCGACGCCGGGCTGGCCGCGCTACGCCTGGAGCGACGTGATCAGCTGCGACTGGCCGCCAGTCTCACCGTGGCCGAGCATCTCCTGCCCCGTTGGCTCGTCTCGTTCGCCGCCCTCCACGAACCGGCACCCAAGGTCTCGTTCACGGCGAGCAACTCCGACCACGTGTACGACCTGGTCCGTGCCGGTGACGTCGAACTCGGTTTCGTCGAGGGCTCGCGCGTCCCGACCGGTCTGCGTAGCCGGACCGTCGCGCGTGACGAACTGGTTCTCGTCGTGCCGCCGGGCCATCCGTGGTCGAGGCTGCGGCGTCCCGTCACCGCCGCCGACCTCGCCCACACCTCGCTGGTGACGCGCGAGGAGGGTTCCGGCACAAGGGAGTTCCTCGAACGAGCCCTGACAAGGGTTCTCGGACCAGGACACGAGACCGCTCCCCCGATCCTGGAACTGTCGACGACCGCGTCGGTGCGGGCGGCCGTCATCGCGGGGGCCGGGCCGGCAGTACTCAGCAACCTCTCCGTCGCCGATGATCTCGGGCACCGGCTGACCCACATCCCCATCGCCGACCTCGATCTCGCCCGGCCGCTCCGCGCGGTGTGGCTCTCGGGCCCGCAACCGACCGCCGGCGCCGCGCGCGACTTCCTCGCGCACATCAGCCGCAGCTGAGTGCACACCTACATGGCGTCCACCTCAGTTCGAAGCGGGAATCCGCAGGGCGGCTCTCTGACGGGCTGCGTGCTCAGCGACGACATATGCGAACACGAGCCCCTGGCCGATGGTCGCTCCGGCGCCTGGGTAGAACTTCCCGAAAGCGTTCGCGGCATTGTTGCCCAAAGCATAGAGTCCCTCGATGACCTCACCGTCGGACCGCACCACACGCCCGAACTCATCGACGCACACGCCGCCACACGTTCCGAGATCACCGAGAACGACCTTGACTGCATAGAGGTCGCCACCCAACGGCCGTAGACACGGGTTCGGAACGACAGTCGGGTCGCCGTAGTATCGATCGTATGCGCTTGCACCACGGTTGAAGTCGTCGTCAGACCCTGTCTCGGCCAGTTCGTTGAACCGGTGGAATGTGGCAGCCAGCGTTCCGGGATCGACGCCGATGGACCGCGCCAACTCCTCGACGGTCGATGCGCGGTGGGCGACCCCGGACTCGTACCAGGCTGCGGGCAGATCCATGCGAGGAAAAACCGCGCCGGCGAACATGTAGCTGTTCCGGTACCGCTTGTCGAAAACAATCCACATGTCGCCGACGGGATTTCCTGCACGCTCACGGGCCTGTACGGCCTGACCGAACGTCATGTAGTCAGTGGACTCGTTGATGAATCGCCGACCCGAGCCGTCGACGATGAACGATCCCGGCAACGACCGTTCGGCCAACATGACCAACGGATCTCCACCGGGAACAGGTGCGACCTCGGGGAACCACCACGCCTGGTCCATGCTCCCGAGTTCGGCTCCCACGTCCACGGCCGCCTTGATCCCTTCGCCGGTGTTCGCCTCGTTTCCCAGACTCCAACCGGCCTCGTAGGACTCGAGCTGGTGTTCGCGTCTCATCTCCACATCATGGTCGAACCCTCCGGCAGCCAGTACGACGCCCTCGTTCGCCGTCACCGTGACCCTACGACCGTCTTGCGTCAAGGACACTCCGACAACCCGGCCGTCCTCGGTCAGGATTCTGTCCAAGGACGTGCGTGTCCAGACCGGAATTCCGGCATCGAGGACTCCTGCATACATGCCTGCGACGAGAGCCTGACCCGCCGTGATGTATTCACGCCCACGGGCCTTGCCGCCGAATCCCTTTGCCAGCACCTTGATGAGCGCGGGAATGCCACGCCACGGGACGCGAGCCATCATGTTCAACCATTTGAAATCGGCGCCCGCGATGGGTAGCGGCACCGGCCCCTCGATCGACGACGGGCGCACCCGGGCGCGCTCCGCGCCGAGGATCGAGGCATTGAACGGCTTGCTCTCACAGGTACGGCCGACGGCCGACCCGCCCGGAAGTTCCGGATGATAGTCCGAGTAACCCTTCGTCCAGAAGAACTCCAGAGGGGTTGTCCTGAGTAGCATGTCGACCGTCGCCGAACCGTTCGCGAGGTACGTCGTCCAACGCTCCTCCAGAGCCGGGTCGCCGATGAGCGACTTCAGATACTCCGCCGCTCGGTCGGTCGTGTCGTGTGAGCCGCTGTCGCGCATGATCCGATTTCCGGGAATCCAGAACGCGCCACCGGAACGAGCTGTGGACCCGCCGACGAACTCCGTCTTCTCGACGATGAGCGTGGACAGGCCGCGTTCATGGGCAGCGAGCGCGGCGGCCATACCAGTGCCCGATCCGATCACAACGAGGTCGACGGTCATATCGCGAGCCGGCGTGACCGGCAACTGGGTTTCCACGGGCGTGAGTCCTCCGATTTGATGAAAAAATCCCCTCCCGAAAGCACCCCGTCGATCCTGGGACGAAGCCGCTGCGAGCAATCGGCGGCGGCCGATCCGACCAGCGACGGCATCGGGACATTCCCTACGTAATACGACGGATCACACTCGTGCCGAGGATCTTCCACTGATCGGGAGACCAGCGCTTGTTCCGCGTCAAAACATCACTCCAGCTGCGGATTTCCACTGAGTGAGCGACGTGCGAACGTTGTTGGATCCAGAGTGATCTAATGCACAAGAGTACGAAGCCCGTCGGTGCAACAGCCTGTATTGCACCTGTGAGGAGACCATCCAGTGTCCACCGAATTTCCCCGTGTCAAAGCGATCCCGGACGTCCTGGCACCAGCCAAGCTCGGCCCTTTGACCCTACGCAATCGCACCATCAAGGCCGCGACGTACGAGAACATGGCCCGCGATGGACTGGTGACCCCAGCACTCATCGATTTCCACGTCCGCCACGCCAAGGGAGGCGTCGCGATGACGACTGTCGCCTACTGTGCCGTGACGCCCGACGGACGGACCGATGGCGAACAGATCGTGTGGCGCAAGGAGGCCCTCCCGGGCTTGCAGGAGCTGACCGCCGCAGTGCACGCCGAGGGTGCGGCCATCTCGGCACAGATCGGACACTCGGGCCCGTGCAATGCTCCGAAGCTGACGGGGTACCCCGCCCTCGGGCCATCAAAGATGTTCAATCCGATGTCCCGCACGATGGTCAAACCGGCGACGCTTACTGACATCGACCGCGTCGTCCGTGCGCACGGAGATGCTGCACGGATGGCCGTCGAAGCGGGGTTCGACGCAGTCGAGATTCATCTCGGCCACAATTATCTGGCCAGCTCATTCCTGAGCCCGAAGCTGAACAAGCGCAAAGACCAATATGGCGGATCCCTGGAGAACAGAGCACGACTCGCCCTCCGGATCGTGAGCGCGGTGCGCGAGGCCGTGGGGAACGAGATCGCCATCGTCGCGAAGCTGAACATGGACGACGGCGTGCCCGGAGGCTTCTGGCTGGACGAAGCCATCGTCGTTGCCAAGTGGCTGGACGAAGCAGGCACGGTCGACGCCCTGGAGATGACGGTCGGCAGTTCCCTCGAGAACATGATGTACCTGTTCAAGGGTGAAGCGCCGATTCACGACTTCGCAATGGTGATGCCGCAGCCGATGCAGACCGCCATCAAGCTGTTCGGCAGCCACGTCGTCAAGTCGTACCCGTACAAGGACGGATACATGCTCGACGACGCCAAGCAGATCCAGGCCGCAGTCGACCTTCCGCTGATCTTGCTCGGTGGCATCACCGATCGTCAGATCATGGACACGGCAATGGCCGAGGGATTCCAATTCGTGGCGATGGGCCGCGCACTGCTGCGCGAGCCCGACCTGATCAACAGGATCGCCGCAGACCGCACGACGCGTTCGCTGTGCAACCACAACAACAAGTGCATGGTCACGACCTTCACCGGAAGCCGATGCGTGCTGGTGCCCACCGGCGAGCACGATGCGTACCCGCTGGACCTGCCCACCGCACGGACGAAGTCATCTCCCACCGAGGCGACGGCCTCGCCGGACCCGACGTTGGCGATCCGCTGATCCGCCCGCCGGTCGCATGACCTCCGCCTGCGACCGGCGGGCTCCACAACCGGAAGGTCTCCGTCCATGTCGCTCACCCACACTGACGACACCGCCGATGTCGTGGTGGCGGGGACGGGTGCTGCGGGTTGTGCCGCAGCCATCGAAGCCCACGACTCCGGCGCATCGGTGATGGTGCTGGAAAAGACGACGGCCGAGTCTGCGGGCGGGAACACCCGGGTCTCCGGCGGCGCGTGGTTCCATCATGAGAATCCGGAACGTGCTGCGGTGTACCTTCGTTCGCTCTGCGGGGACCGCACGCTACCCGAGCCCGTCGTCACTGCCTGGGCTGACGGGACATCTCAGGTGACCGCGTGGTTCCGCACGCTGGGGATCTCGACGTCCCGCCACACCCAGTTTCATCAGGTTCCGGAATTCCCCGAGCTGGAAGGTAGTGACTGCTACCTGGGTGTGCACGTCGTCGACGGCGTGATGGGCGGTGGCCGACTGCACGCAGCACTCGCCGACGCCCTGTCCACACGCGGCATCCCGGTGCGTTACGAGACCGCGGCTGTCGAATTGACCAGCGCTGACGGCGAAGTCGTCGGTGTGACCACCTCGGCGGGCGACACGATCGGCGTGCGGGGCGGGGTCGTCCTCACCACCGGTGGATTCGAGGGCGACGCCGAGATGGTGCGCGAATATCTGGGTCTCCGTGATGTCCCGGTCTGGGGCAGCACGGCCGCGACCGGCGACGGTCACGGTATGTGGACACCGCCTGGTTGACGGGACATCTCAGTCCGGACCTCGCACACGGTCGGCGGATGGCGGCGGGTCCGCCGATGTCCTGAACGGACGGCCCGGTGTCCGGATGGGGTTCCACGATTGTACGAACCGCAAGCAAGCCGACGGGTGACACGAACATGCGAACTGCATCCGCGCCGGACGCGAAGCCACCGAGGTGTGAGCGCGAGCCGTGCTTCGACCCGGTGCCTCAGCTCACGAGCTCGACATACGCCTCGCGGCCGCAATTGTCTTCTCGGTCTGTGCCCACGTGCCCAACACGGCGAGCCCGTCGGCAGTGCTGCTGCCTGGGGTCGCGGTGTAGGTCGTGATCACTGTCGAGGGATCTCCGGGTAACGCGAGATCGTTGTACTCGAGTTCGAGGAAACCGACGACGGGATGATTGAGCACCTTACGGCCGCGCATGTGGCGGCGCACGTTGTGCTTGGCCCAGTGAACGCCGAAGTCGGGACTGCGGGCAGCGAGTTCGCCGATCAGGTCTGTCACCGCGTGGTCCAGCGGATCACGGCCCGCTGTGGCATGGAGGATCGCGACGGTCAGGTCCCTGGCGGAGTCGATGTCGGCGTAAAAGGACTTGGCTCCCGAGTCCAGGAACGCGAAGCGGGCGAGGTTCGGGGGAGACCCGGCCATCGCGAACAGGCCGGGATAGAGGGCACGACCGAGTTCGTTGGCGGCAAGAACGTCGAGCGTCGCGTTCTGCACAAAGGCCGGCACACTCATCGAGTCGAGAATGTGCTGGACGGTCGGGTCGATGGCCGTCGTCCGCGTCCGGTGCCCGCTGCGCCGTTTCGAGGCGACGGCGTTGCGGGCAAGGGCGTACAGGTGGGAGCGCTCGTCGTCGTCGAGTTCAAGTACCTGCGCCACGGAATCGAGCACACTCTCGGACGCGCCACCGAGCCGGCCGCGTTCTAGCCGGGTGTAGTACTCGACGCTGACGCCCGCGAGCATCGCGACTTCCTCGCGCCGCAGCCCGGGAACGCGACGCCTGCCGCCGACGAAAGGCAGCCCGGCCTGCTCAGGAGTGATCCGTGCCCTTCTGCTCATCAGGAATTCCCTGATCTCCCGGTCGATGTCCATGCGAGCGATGGTATGCGGCACGCCGTCGATGTGGGGATCCCTGACCGTGCCTGGCACGCCACGCGACTCCACCGGACCATGTGTGGTGGAGACCCGGAGCCGCGGAGGGCCCGGCACAGACCGGAAGGACACGATAGTGCCGAACAGTGAACTGAACGCACCGGCGGTCGCCCTGGGCACGTGGGCCTGGGGTGACAGCGGGGATGCCGGAGACGGGTACTTCGGTAGCACGCTGACCGATACGTCCCTGGCCGAGGCCGCCGACGCGGCGCAGGCCGCCGGACTCACGCTGTGGGACACCGCACTCGTCTACGGCATGGGCCGTTCCGAGAAGGTCCTCGGGCAGGTACTCCGCCGGTTCGATCGGAGCGAATACCAGCTGTCCACGAAGTTCACCCCGCAGATCGCCGGTGATGGCCACGATCCGGTCGCCCACATGCTGGCGAAGAGCCTGGCGAACCTCGACACCGACTACATCGACCTCTACTGGATTCACAATCCCGCCGACGTCGAGAAGTGGACTCCACAGTTGATCCCGCTGCTGGAGAGCGGAAAGGTCAGGCATGTCGGTGTCTCCAATCACGACCTGCAACAGATCAGGTCGGCCGACCGTATCCTCGGCGAGGCCGGGTACCGGGTCGAGGCCGTGCAGAACCACTACAGCCTGCTGTACCGCAGCTCGGAGCGCGCCGGGGTCCTCGAACACTGCCGTGAGAACGGCATCCGATTCTTTTCCTACATGGTCTTGGAACAGGGCGCGCTGACCGGCCGCTACTCCCCGGCGAACCCGATGCCCGCGGGCACCAACCGCGGTGCGACCTACAACGCCTTGTTGCCGCATCTCACGGACCTCACAGACCGGCTCGCCGAGATCGGGCGCGGCCACGATGCGTCGGCCGCCGACGTCGCCACCGCGTGGGCGATCGCCAAGGGAACCACGCCGATCATCGGCGTCACCAAACCCCACTACGTCGACGGGCTCGTGCGAGCCGCGCACGTCGACCTCACCGGCGATGAGATCGTTGAGATCGAGTCGCTGGCAGCCGAGGCGAAGGTCGACACTCGGGGCGCCTGGGAACACGAGATGTGACACCGCAATCGAACGGCAACGGAGGGACAGCAGTTATGAGCAGAAAGATCATCCAGCGCGCGTTCGGAGGCCCGGAAGTCCTCGAACTGGTCGAGGGAGAGGTGCCGGCCGCCGCCGGCGTCGGGCCCGCGGAGGTCCTCGTCGCGGTCACCGCGGCCGGGGTCAACCCGATCGACATCATGACCCGGGAAGGCGGCGGAATGGCCGCGGCCGGGGTCATCACATTGCCGTTCACGCCCGGTTGGGACGTGGCGGGCACTGTCGAGGCCGTCGGCTCAGCGGTCACTGGCCTCAGCCCCGGCCAACGAGTACTCGGCCTGGCGCGGTTCCCGCACGAAGGTGGCGCGTACGCCCAGCACGCCGTGGTCCCAGCCGCGGACCTCGTCCCGACACCCGAGAACCTGACCGACGAGCAGGCTGGTGCGCTGCCGATGGCGGCCATGACCGCGTGGCAAGCCTTCGCCGACACCACGACGGTTGGTCCCGGGCATCGGGTCCTGGTCACCGGCGCCGGCGGCGGTGTCGGCCACCTGGCCGTCCAGATCGCGCACCATCTCGGAGCGCACGTCGTCGCGGTTGCCAGCAAGGGCAAGCATGACTGGCTGACAGATCTCGGTGCCGACGAGACGGTCGACTACCGCGAGACCGAGGCCGTCGCAGCGTTGGCGGGCACCATCGACGTCGCCCTCAGTCTGGCCGCAGGTTCTCGTGACGCTGCGCTGGCAGCGGTGCGCTCGGGCGGTACGCTCATCGGCCTCGGCGCCGGTGCAGGCGATTTCGGAGCCGTTGCCGACGCCGCCGGTGTTCGGGCCGTTGCCACTCACGTCCACACGCAACCAGAGTGGCTCGAGCGGGTCGTCGGTCTCGCCGCCGCGGGTCAGCTGTCCCCGACTGTCTCCGAGTCCTTCGACCTCGCCGATGTCGCCGATGCGCACCGAGCTGTCGAAGCAGGCCACAGTACCGGCAAGATCGTTCTACGTCCCTAGAGGTTCACTCGTCCGATGGCCCACGACCGAACCCGTCTCGCTTGCCCGCCGGCGAGACGTCGGAACGCCGCCGGGCCGAAATGCAATGAACTCGTAGGGGCGCGCGTCCCCGTGCATCAGGTCAGACGGTCGGCGAGCGTCGGCGGCAGGTTGTAGGACACGTATTCGAGAAACGAGTCGAACCCTTCGACCCCGTGCTCACGACCGATGCCCGACTGTTTGACCCCGCCGAACGGCGCCGAGTGGGGCATGAATGCGCGGTTGATCCCCATTGACCCGGTGTCGATGCGGCGGGCCACGTCGAGCGCCCGCAACTCGTCCGCACCGAACACCGCGCCATGAAGCCCGTAGTCGGAGTCATTGGCGATCGCGACAGCCTGGTCGACGGTGTCATACGGGATGATCGTGGCGACGGGACCGAAGAACTCCTCGCGGGCGATTCGCATGTCGTTGGACACGCCCGCGAAGACGGTGGGCTCGACGAACCACCCTCGGCGGTCGGCCACGCCACCGCCGGCAACGAGATCGGCCCCCTCGGCGACGCCTGCGGCGATCAGATTCAGCACTTTACGACGATGAGTCTGGGTGACGAGGGGACCCATCGTCGTTGCCTCATCGAGCGGATCGCCGACGACCTGCTCGGCGGCTGCCTGCACGAAGGCGCCCACGAGCTCATCGTGGCGTGATCTCGGAACCAGCACCCGCGTGAGACCGACGCAGATCTGCCCGCTGTTCGACCAATTGCCCCTGACCATCCAGGGCATCGTGGCCTCGAGTTCGAAATCGTCCAGCAACACCGCGGCCGACTTCCCACCGAGCTCGAGCTGCAACCGCTTGAAGGTGTCACTCGACGCCTCCGCGATTCGCGCTCCCGTGGCAGTACTCCCGGTGAAGGCGACCTTGCGGACCAATGGGTGACGCACGAGGGCGTCGCCTGTGGACGGCCCGCCCGGCACCATGTTGACCACCCCGGGAGGAACCCCTGCCTCGCTGCAGATCTCGGCGAACACGGCCGCACCGAAGGTGACCTCGGGCGACGGTTTGACCACGATCGTGCAGCCCGCGAGCAGCGCGGGTATGACCTTCTTGACCTCGCTGCGGATCGGCGCGTTCCATGGCACGATTCCGGCCACCACGCCGACCGGGCGACGCGTTATCAACGAGTCGCCGTGCGCGTCCCGACGCACATACTCGAACTGGATCTTCTCGACCGCCTCGAGGTACATACGGATCAAGTTCACCGAGTCCCCGAGGCTGAGCCAGTTGCGGTACACCGCACCCGTCGTCTCGGATGCGATGCGTGCCAGCTCCGGCGAACGCACAGCGAGAAGATCCCCGACTCGCGCGACTATCCGGCGCCGATCAGTCAGCGAGAGGCCGCGCCACGGGTCTGAGTTCAAAGCTCGATGCGCGGAGGTCACCGCCGCATCGACGTCTTCGGGCGTCGCGACACCCACGACTCCGTAGGGTTCCTCGGTCGTCGGGTTGACGATGGTGATCGTCTCGGTTCCGGACGAGGCGCGCCACTCTCCATCGATGAAATTCTGAACGCGTTTCTTCATGACTCAACTTCCTGCATTGGCCGTGGCGCCGGCGTCGGTTTACGGAGCGGACGACTCCACCGCTGCGGTCACCGCATGACCACCATCGCCGATAGGAGCTCCCGGGATCGATACACCAGAACCTTAGTCCATAGACTAGTAGTTCCGACGCGCACCGCCCGCCGTCCGTGCTGCTGCGGATCCTCGACACGGCGCCCCTACGGAACCGCGTCGAGTCCGCACCCGGTCACACGAGTCCTGCTTCGTGGACCGCACGATCGAAGGCGGGCAACGGGCATCCGTCTCGGAGGGTCGTCGCGAGCGCCGGATCGGCGAGATGAAGCCGCCCGATCGCGGCGAGATCGAACTCGCCCGAGGTGATCCGGCGCTCCAGTTCGGGGATGTTGTCGACGATGGGAGCCGACTCACCAGAACGGGTGTCGCTCAGCGACCGCCCTATGCCTATGCTGCCGACCGCCATCGTCACAGCGCCGGTCAGTCGCTTCGCCCACCCGGCCAGAGACAGGTCACTCCCGTCGAAAACAGGGGCATCGAACCGCCGGATGCTTGCGTCGAGGACGTCGACGCCGGCCTCGGTCAACGCATTCAGGATCACGCTCAGCTCCCTGGGATCATCCGCGATGCGCGCTGCGTAATTCTGCTGCTTGTGCTGCGAGAACCGGAAGAAGACGGGGACGTTGCGCCCGACGGCGGCTTTGATCGCGGACACGACAGCGGCGGGGAACGCGGTGCGACGCCGGAGGTCCCCGCCCCAGGCGTCGTCGCGTCTATTGGTAGCCGCCCAGAGAAATGAGTCGATCAGATAACCATGCCCGCCGTGGATCGCGATGCCGTCGAAGCCCACTTCGAGGGCACTGACCGACGCACCGACATAGGCGTCGATGATTGCGACGATGTCTTCGTCGGTCATCGCCGCGATGGGCCGCCGCATCCGGTCCACGTAGTCGTCTCGGTAGAGGGTCGGACCGACATCGCCCCACAGACCTGACGGCCGCATGGGTGCGACGTCGTCGGCCACGGCGTTCATGGCCCCCCACAGCGGCCCGACATGCCAGAGTTGAGGCACGATCTTGGCACCCTCGGCGTGCACCTCGTCGACGACATGACGCCAACCCGCCAGCGCCTGGGCGCCGTACATGTGGGGTACGGCATCGCTGTCGACCGCAGCTGGGTGCTCGATCGCCGTACCTTCGGTGATGATCAACCCGGTGCCACCGCGTGCCCGGCGCCGGTAGTACGCCGCGACATCGGCGCCGGGGACCCCTGCCGGTGAATACGCGCGGGTCATCGGGGACATCACTATCCGATTGCGAACCGTCATCGAGCCAATCGTCAACGGCTCGAACAGAATCGACGACCGCATGATCACCCCCCGGTCATGAACCGGAAGAACCCCGGGGACTGATCGACACGGAGCCGACTGAGTCTGCGGTAACTGAACAGCCATTCACCGTCGACTCTCCGATACTCCTCGTGATAGTGGCCATAACCATGGAGATGATGCTCCTCGTCTCCGTCGGTCCACCAGAGATGGTCCTCCATCGCCCACAACCCCGTAGCGGTCGTTGTCGACGTCAGTTCGATCTGCGGCGTGTGTCCGTGATGCACTGTTGTGATCCGCACCGGCCCGTCGAGCGTCTTCCGGATGGTCGCGGCGAGGGCCTCTCGTCCCACGACTCGTCCCGCGGTACCACCGGTCGTCGGCTGCTTGTCGTCCGGGAGTTCACCCCAGGACTCACTGACGACGTCTTCGGTGTGCAGGGAACCGTAGCGGTCCCACTGCCTCATGTCCATGACCTGAAGACGCTGGGCGAAGAGCCGCTGTATCTCGTGGATTGCGCAACACTCGACGCAGTCTGACTGCGGGGTTGCAGGGTGATCTGCGGGTGCCACAGGTTTCTCCTCTGTCGCGCCGCATCGGCGCCACACCGGAGAGGTGTAGTGCCGATGCGGACGCGATCCGGTTGTATCGGTCAAGAATCCGTCGGAGCAAGGGGTGCCGTCATCCGCCTCTTGGCGAAGACCGTGAGGAGGAGCACGAACGCGGCTCCGCCCAGGGCTGCCACCAAGAGAGCGGCATGCGAGTAGCCTGCTTTGAGGTATACGCCCGGGATCTCGGTCGCGTTGGCATTGAGAATCGCGAACATGACGATCGGCGCGGTGGCGGTCATCATGCTCGTAACCGTCGTGACACCCGACGAGATGGAGCCCTGGTCCTCCGCCGGAGTGTGTGCGATCACGATGTTGGGGACGGCGCCCATCACCAATCCCGCACCCAAACCGGTGATCACGGCGCCGACCGCGAGCTGCCAGTAACTGACCATGAAGAGCGAGACCGACAGACCACCCAGTGTCACCAGCAGACAGCCGACGACCATGAGGGTGCGGCCACCCACGTGTACAACCAGTTTCCCGACGATGATTCCGCCGGCGACGATCGAGAGCGCGTACGGCGTGGCGAGCGCCGCGTACTTGGTTGCAGTCATCCCCAGCCCGTAGTCACCCCCGAGGCCGGCAGGAGTCTGCCCGATCATCGGGAATATCGACGAGGTGATCGTGAAGCCGGCATATGCGAGAGCACCTGCGATCGCGGCCATCAGGATCGGGCGGCGCGAGAACAACCTCAGGTCGATCAGCGGCTCGGTGACTCGCCTGGACCG
The DNA here is from genome assembly GCF_042672305.1 of Gordonia sp. NPDC127522. NCBI lineage: Bacteria > Bacillati > Actinomycetota > Actinomycetes > Mycobacteriales > Gordoniaceae > Gordonia > Gordonia sp. NPDC127522. The sequence continues at coordinate 318,494 of NZ_JBHXVK010000001.1, read as the reverse complement.
GAGAACGAAGCCGATGGCCAGCACCGCACCGAAGACGAACAGACCGATCACGCGACCGGACGCCCAACCCCAGTCGGCGCCCTTGCTGATCGCGACGAGGATCATCGCGAGCCCGGCACCGATCATCAGACTTCCGACGATGTCGAGGGTCGCGGGTTTGCGGACATCGGACTCCGCCGTCGACAGGCGCACCAACACCAGGAGAACGGCGAGGATGACGACGTCGAGGGCGAACAATCCGCGGAACCCGTACGCGTCGAGCAATGAGCCGGCCATCAACGGAACGAAGGCGCCGAAGATACCGGAGCCGGTCAGGGACATGCTCGCGGCAAGAGGCAACACCTTCGGCGGATAGACGTCACGCATCAGCGAGTACGTGAGGAAGAGGCCGACGCCGACCGCACCCTCGAGGCACCGACCGATGATCAGCATCGCCATGTTCTGCGCGGTCACCGACACAACAGCGCCGACCAGCGCGATACTCATGGCAATCAACAGCATTCGCCGCTTGCCGTGCAGATCCGCCAGCTTGCCGAACAGGGGCGAGACCACCGCGCTGACCAAGAGGAATCCGGTGAGTAGCCACCCGGCTTGTGTCGTTGCGAAATGGACGGTGATCTCGGGCGTTGCGATCGCGACCGTGGTGTAGCTGAGCGCGATGAACTCTTGCACGAGGATCATCGCGATGAACGAGATGACTATGGCGTTCGTCCATCCACCGTTCGGCGTCGTCGTGTCACTCTGCCCGGGTGACTGCACGGATTGGTTTGGCATTCCTTCTCCAATTCGAGGCGATTCCGGTTCCCGGAATCGATCAGATTCCACCCGCTGGTGTGATGCCCAACAGCGCTCGGAGTGAGCACTCGGCTGCCCTGTCTCCATACATGACGGCCCCCGGAACAGACATTGGGAGAGAAAGTTCAGGCGAGGTGGAGATCACCATTGTGAGATACAGTGGCGCAGCTCACTTGCGGCCTCCCGCTGAGCGGAAACCTGCGTGTCGCAGCCTCGTCGCCGCCGGCCGGCGGACGAAACCTCCGAGCCAGGCTCCAGAGACAAGCAGCCGACTGAGTGCAGCGGAGGAGCGCCGACAACTGATCCCCGAGCCTCGCCGTCGGCACCTACTGCAGTGCGCACCGGCAGATCGGGGATTCAGTGGAGGTGGAGCCGTCTACTAGTTCAGCGGGGCGCTGACCGCCTGGAAGTACTGGAACAGTGACACCGCGAGGATCGGACCACCGATCGCGATGGTTCCCGCAAGCGCACCGACGGGCGCCAAGAGGACACCCCCGCCGATGCACCCGGCGACCGGCCCTGCACCGAGTAGCCATGCGACGGGCGCGGTGGCCGCCGCGCCCACGGCCAGGCCTGCGAGACAACCGATTCCCGCGCCCGCTATCGTGCCGATCATGCTTCCGACGATGGACGCGATGGTGACCTGTTGGACGAGCATCCCCAGCGCCGCTGCGTCGCGTTGCTGACGAGTCTGGGCCACGGTGGCGACCAGTTTCTCGGGAGCCAGGTCGCGGGTCACCGCAGAGGTCGGGGATACACTTCGCGCCTGCGATGCAGCAGACGAGGCGAGAACCGGGGTCAGGGTGAGCGATCGATGAGCGATCGATGCCTCGATAGGGTAAGCCCGGTTGCCGATCTGGTACCTCAGCGGGAGCTTCGCAACGACACCGCCCCGCGCGTCGACGATCTGGACTGAGTTCTCGGTCTTGCGGAAAGACCCGTTGCTGGTGCTGATCACGACAGTTCTGTCGACAATATCGGAGGTGTAGTGCACACCGGGGACAATGTCGGTCGACACCACCGAGTTGTCCCTGGGCGGCGCATCGACGACCGGGGCGGCGTGTGCCAGCGTGCCCGTCGCCCCGAGAATCGTGAGCGAGAGAGTTGCCGTGGCGACGGCTGACTTGAGATTCATGAGATGGTTCTCCTGTTGTGCGAGTGACAGATCCGACAGCGGGTCGGGCATGCAGCCGGCTTGCGGGGAGGCGATGGTCCTTCACGGTGCACGGTGTGCTCGCCGAGAACACGGTGGAAAAGTCGCGCACCGAATCCTGCCCCGACCGTGTCAGTGGACAGCCCCGCGATTCACTGCGAAAGACGATCAGCACCAGAAACGTTGGTCAACAGCGCGTGCCTCAGGCGCAGACACGGGCGGTTGGCAGGTCCGGCCGCAGCCGCTGCATCGAAGGAACCGCAGGGGGACAGCATAGGTAGCAGTTCCGTCGGGGACTCCGCAATACTATGTTCACAACACTTGGAGCAGAACCGTTTTCGCGGAACTCCGAACAAGCCGTCCGCAGGACCTCGACCGGCTCACCGACACCAGGCCGGTGGGCACGTCAGCGACGAATTCCCATTGCACCACAGACCGGCGCCGGCCACGGCAAGTTCTCCGAACGGTCGACCTCGAGATCGATCGCCGCTGCCACGTCTGCTGGAAACTCCTGTGGCCGCCTCGATTTAAGGCTCACGTGGACAACTGTGGCCTCACACGTCGCAGCCAGGACGTTACGGTCGGCCGCAAGCACGAACGCCATCGCGTGATACACCTTGTCCGATCGGCTCAGGAATCGGATGTGGACGGAGAACCGTTCGCCTGCCTGCAACTCCGCCAGATAGGTGATGTGGTGTTCGGCAACGAATGTGGACAATCGCCGCTCCCGTAAGTAGTCGGCATCGATACCGACGTCTGCGCCACTGCGGGCGAAACCGTCGGCAGCGATCTGCAGATAGCCCACGATGTTCAAGTGGTCGTTTGCGTCGACATGCTCTGGTGGCACCACACCGGAATGCCACACCTTCACCTGGACGACGTCGTCAGCGTTTGGGAAAGATCTGCGAGCCATCTGGGGCCTCCTGGCAGTAGAGTGGACCGACGAATCGAATGCGCCAGGATCAACCGGCCGGGCGGAACCCGGCGTCCGCGGGGCGACGCGGCAGCAACAGAGCGACCACCGCACCGATGAACCCGACGCACGCAGCGAAGATCCATCCGCCGGTCATTCCGGTACCCGAGTAGATCCGTACGCCACCGTCGAGTTCCATCATGTGCGCGCTCATCACTGCGACCGCCAGAACCGGAAACACTGCCGCACAGAGGTTCTGTGTCACCGAGACCATGCTGGCGGTCGTCGCTTGGAGTTCCGGCGACACCGCCTCGATCTGCAGGTTGGGGATCGAGGCATACCCCACCCCGATACCCAGGCCGGTGAGACCGATCCCCACCAGCACAGGCAGCGTGCTGGCGTGCGCCATCGCGATCACCGTCGATCCGCCGCCGAGCAGACTCAGACCGATGATCATCGTCGTACGGGGACGCGTGAGCGAGCGACCGATGAGGTAACCGGCGAGCACGCCGCCGGCGACTCCGACCAGCCCCAACGGGGACTGATACCAGGCGAATTCCGATGCCGTCGCACCGAAGCCGTAGCCGAGACCCGGCATCGGCGGTGCCATGATCATGATCGGCAGAATGAAGGTGGCGACAGCCGCCGTGCCGTAACAGAATCCCGCGGCGACCGCGATCGTGAGTACTCGGCGCCGACCGACGACTGCGAGGTCGATCAACGGCTCCGCCACGACCCGCGTCGTGATGTACCAGGAGATCAGAAGAACGGCACCGATCCCGAAGGCGAAGAGTGTGCCCGTGCCGGTCCAACCCCACGAGGTACCGAAACTGACCCCGACGAGGAGTCCGCCGATACCGCCGCCGAGGAGAAGCGCTCCGACGGGGTCGATCCGCGAGCGCAGCCGCACCGGACTCTCCGGTGTCGAGACCGCGATGAGGATGCCTCCGACGACGAGTACGGCCGCCATGAACCAGTAGATGCTCCGAAAGCCGTGGTTGTCCAGGAACCAGCCGGTCAGAAAGGGTAGTGGCACGGTGATGACACCCATCCCGCTCGTCGCGATGCTCACGGCGAGCGGCACGGTTCGTCGTGGGTACACGTCCCGGATGAGCGAGTAGCTCAGAAACAATGCCGCACCGAAGAACCCGGCGATGGCCCGGCCCGCGATCAGGATCGGGAAGGTCGGTGCGACGGCGCACACCACAGATCCGATCGTACCGAGAGTGATGCACAGGAGGAGAATTCGTCGCTTGCCCTTGGTGTCGGCCAGCTTGCCCAGCACCGGACTGCACACCGCACCCACCAGTAGGAACGAGGCGAGCAGCCAGGCACCCTGCGTCGTCGTGAATTCCGCCGTGACCGCTGGGATCGCCATCGCTGTCATCGCCGCACTCAACGTGATGACTTCCAAGACGATCACGAAGGAGAACAACGACAAGACGAGCCGCGGGCTCCAATCGGATCCGCCGTCAGGTCGTGTCGATGCCGCAGCCGTTGAGATGGTGCTCATTTCATTGTCTTTCCGAGTGCTGAGGGAAGTGGGAGCACTGCGCTCGCGGGCCGAGCACCGTGGACACAGCGGCGCTCAACCGCGTTCGCCGATGACCTCGACGGCGAACCATCCCAGGAAGTCGATGAACTCTTCGACAGAGGCGATACCGCTCGGGACACCGACCCCTGCTCTGGTGATGCCGACTTCAGCGAACGTGCCGTGGTAGCGCTCGATCAGCTGGTCACGATAGTCCTTGAGTTCGACAGCCGAGGCACTACCGAAGGAGTCCGGCACCGGCACGTCGGAGGGCGCGAACATCCAGTTCACGTCGAAGGTGTCGTCCTTGCCTTCGTACTCGGGCTGTGATCGTAGATAGTCCAACAACGCCGGGAGCTCGTCGATCTCCGCCGCATAGGGATTCGGTTGCCAGCCATCGTGACGGGCGGCGCGCCGGAGAGCCGGCTTCGAGTTGCCGCCGACGTAGATCGGCGGGCCGGGCCGCTGCACGGGCTTCGGCTCGAACGCCAGTCCGGACACGGTGAAGAACTCACCGCGACAATCGGGTTCCTTCTCGGTCCACAGCTCCAGGAGGACAGCCAGCGCCTCGTCCGTCATCGCGCCGCGTGTGGTGAACGGCACGTCCAGGGCCGCGAACTCCGCCTCGGCATGGCCCACACCGATCGACAAGTTGATTCTGCCCCCGGACAGCACGTCCATTGTCGAGATCGCCTTTGCCAGACGCAGCGGATGGTGGTACGGCAGAACCAGAACGGTCGTGTCGATGCGGACGTTGGAAGTGGCGCCCGCGACAAAGGCCATGACGCTCAGTGCATCCTGCCAGTAGTCCCCCAGTCGGTCGACCTCGAAATACGGCATGGCCAGATGTTCCGACACCGTGACGGTGTCGTAACCCAATTCGTCGATGGCAACCAGGATCCGTTTCGTCTCCTCGGACGAAAGGTCCCAGGCCCACTCGAACTTGCCGGGGAGATGATTGGTCCCCGGCAGCGCCACGTCATACTTCAATCTGAGTCTCCCTGTATCTCCAGATGGTCTGCGTGCGAGCCGAAGTCACGCGCGACGCGAATCCATGTCGATCGCGGCGCGGTAGGCGAAGGCCATCCCTGATCCCAGTGGCACACCCGGCCCTGGATAGACCTCACCTGCGATGGAGGCCGCGGAATTGCCTGCGGCGTAGAGTCCTTCGATCGGCCCACCGTCCTCACCCAGGACTCGGCCCGATGTGTCGATACGCGCCCCACCCTTCGACCCCAGATCACTCAGAACGATTCGGACTGCGTGGAGCTGTCCTCGGTCGATGGGTACCAACACCGGGTTTGGTCCTTCGCCCCCGGCGAAGAACAGATCGTAGTCGTCCTCGCCGCGGTGAAAGTCGGTGTCCTCTCCGGCAGTGGCGAAGTCGTTGAAGCGGGCAACTGTCGCGCCCAGCGCTTCGGGCGAGACACCGATCGCAGTCGCCAGTTCTTCGACAGTGTCACCGCTGCGCCACAATCCCGCATTCTCGAAAGCAACCCGATCGGGTGCGGGTGTACAGATTCCCGGAACACTGTCGGTACGGGAGTCGAAGACCCACCAGAACTCCGCGTCCGGTCCCGCCTCACGCATCTTCTGCAGCAGGATGTGTCCCATGCGATCGTAGGGAAGCGACTCGTTGCCGAAGCGCTTGCCATCGGGTCCGACGAAAATCCCTCCGCTCAGGCCGAGAGTGAAGGCGGCCGATCCGTTCGGGAACAGGGTCGCCGGGCACCACCATGCCTCGTCGAGAAGGTCGGTGGCCGCGCCGGCGTCCACGACCGCGGAGAGCGCATCCCCGGTATTGGCGCCGGTTGGCGCCGAGGTCCATTGCGCCGTCGGCAGCCCATGATGCTTGAGGCGCAGCTCGGCGTTTCCCTCGTATCCGCCTGCGGCGACGAGCACGCCGATTCGCGCACCGATGCCTCTTCCGTCGGCACGAACGCCGGCCACACGCCCGTCGACGACGATCAGCGACTCCAACGCACATCCCGTGCGGATCTCGGCGTTGCCGGTCGCGTCGATCGCGAGCACCAGTCGGGCGATGAGGGCCTGACCATTGCTCAGTGTCTCGCGGGACTCCTCGAGACCGAACTTGTCGACACCCATCGTCGGGCGGATCAGCTCGAGACGATCGCCGAGAACCGCTCCAGGGATCGGCGACGGGCAGATCGAGCGTCCCACCGGTTTGTTGCGTCCCGGCTCTTCGAAGTAGTCGGGGAACGCCATTGTCTCGAACTCGAGAGCCGGATCCTTCTCCAGGAACGCGACGAGTTCAGGTCCCGTCTCGATGAAGGCCTCGTGGAGCTCGACGGGGGTGCGGTCCCCGACGGTGGCCCGGAGATAACGCAGACCGTCCGCCGGCGAGTCCTCCACACCACCTCGAGCCTGAACTGCGTTGCCCGGCAACCATAATCCACCACCCGAGTAGGCGCTCGTCCCTCCGATCAAGTCGGTCTTCTCGAGGACCAAGACGTCGAGTCCCTTCGCCGCTGCGGTGTACGCCCCGGTGAGCGCCGCAGCACCGGAACCGACAACGACTACGTCGACCGTGCGGTCGGTATCGGACAGCGACGCGCTGGATGTGGTTGTCATCGAGATCAAGCTCCTCAGAACAGACCAGGACCGACGATCGCCGCGTCGGGCATGGCCTCGAGACGATCGGGGGTCGGGTTGGATGTCGACAAGTCCGCAACGGCGGCGCGGACCAGGCGGGACCTGCTTCACGCGACGACCGGGCTCTTGTCACGTGCCTGTGGACAGATGATGTCACTCGCTGCCCGAGCGGGAGGCGGGAGTTCCCGTTGAGTGGGCACGACGTCGCACGACGTCGCACCCGGACTCGCTGCGTCAACCGGCTGCGGCGCTGACTCCGGCGCGTCGTCCGAAGAAGCTGCCGTCCCCGATGCTGGCGCCGCTCGCGTAGCCTCCAGCGCACACCCCCGAGGTACATCTTCCTGCTGCGTACAACCCTGCGATCGGCGCACCGGAGACGTGGAGCACCTCTGAATCGACCGTTGTCTTGAGTCCGCCGAGCGTGAATCCGCCGGTTGATCCGCGGAGATCATAGGCCGCGATTGGTGTTCCGATCGGCCTGAGCCATTGGGCCTTCTTGCCGAACAGGGGGTCAGACCCGAGTTCCGCGTGGGTGTTGTACAACTCGATCGTCGACGACAACGCTCCGACCGGTAGCCCGATCTCGGTCTCCAGCTCTCCCACGCTCTCGCACACCCATTTCGGCGGGGTACGCAGGAAGGCAGTCGTCGAATCGGTGGTGAGCGCCTCCTCATAGGCGTCCTCATCGAGGACCACGAAGGCTTCCCCTCCTTGCTTCAGCAACGTCGCCTGTCCGATGCGTCCAGGGTAGGTGTCCTCGTTGATGAAGCGCTGCCCCTGACCGTTGACGAGGATTCCCCGGGCCATGATCTGCGGGTCACAGAAGATGGCCACCTCGGTGGCGTCCATATGTGCCGTCGCGGCGCCCAACGCCTGGGCCATCAGGATCGCCGATCCGTCGTGACTCTCGATCGATGCGGCCGGACGACCTTCGATATGCGGGGCGTGATCACGCAGCATCGCGTCGTCGTAGGCGAAACTTCCGGCCGCGAGGACAACACCGCGCCGCGCGCGGATTGCTCTGTCCTCTCCGAAACTACGCGAGACGACACCCACCACACGGCCGTCGCCATCGACGACCAGGGCCTGAACGCGGGTGTTGTCGTGCGTTCGAACGCCGAGCTCCTCGACCAGTTCGAGCAACGGCTTCATCAACATGTATCCGCCGGCTTGGTCGGCGTCTCCCGTCTCGTGTCGACGCGGAAGGTGTCCACGCGGCGCCGGCGCGATCGTCGCGAGGAAGGGAGCAGCGTTCTCGCCGCCGGAATACATCAGGCCCTCGCCATGCGGTGGCTCCCAGCCCGGTTCTCCCCAGAATGCTTCGGCGAACACAACACCGGCCTCGACCAGCCAGTCGTAGTGTTCGACACTTCCGTCGCAGTAGGCATCGATCTTTGCCTCATCGACGCCCGGGCCGAGCGCAGCCTTCATGAAGGCTTTCATGCTCTCAACGGAGTCGTCGAATCCCAGCGCATGCTGTAGCGCCGTACCACCGCCCAGGTAGATGAAGCCGCCCGACATCGACGCAGCGCCACCGCCGGCGCCGAGCCGCTCGAGTGCAACAACCTCTGCACCCGCGCGTGCCGCCTCGATAGCAGCTGTCGCCCCGGCGATCCCGAGTCCAACAACGATGACGTCAGCTTCCTCCGACCACTCGACATCGTCCGCCGCAACCGATAGAGGAGAGGAATTGTTCATGTCAACGCTGCCTTTCTGGACGAGATGGTGGGTTCGTAGCCGACGGTTTGTCGGCAGAATTGTCGGCCACCTCCGGCACCCAGGGATCGTGACACACGCCGAGTCGAGGCTGAACCCACTCGATCCGCTCAGTGGAAGCCCCACGCACCGTTGCCCACTCAGTGGGAACCGCTCGCGACTCTCCCCGTCGTCGGCACACCCCGAGCAAGGGCGCATCGGGTTGACGCTTGTCACGACGTGCACTCGCGTCACTATCAGTCGAGCCGCCGAGACGAAGTCCCCGCTGAACGGGAGACGCTGTTGTGCGAATTCCACGAGCAGTCGATCCTTGAGCGGAAGAACGACTTTCGGAGGTTCGATGCACAGCGAGAATGTCTTGGTACTCGAAGATGACCTGAGTCCGGCGGCGTTGAGGAAGGTGTGGAGCAACTTCGCCACCGGTGTCGCAGTGATTGCGGCGGCCGATGGCACTACACCGATCGGATTCACCTGCCAGTCGGTGGTGTCGGTATCGCTGGATCCACCGCTGCTGTCGCTGTGTCCATCCAAATCGTCGACGACGTGGCCGAGGGTCCGATCCGTCGGACGGTTCTGCGTCAACATCCTCGCCGCAGACCAGCACGACGCCTGCATGGGGTTTTCCCGGACCGGAACAGACAAATTCGTGGGCGTCGAATGGACGCCGACGAGCAACGGATCACCGGCAATTCGGGGGGCGATGGCGCACCTCGATGCAACCATCACCGCCGAACACGACGCGGGTGACCATACGATCGTGGTCGCTCGCGTCACCGGAGTCACGGCAGACGACGGGACATCACCACTTCTCTTCTTCCGCGGTGCACTCGGGGGGCTCGTCGGCTGAGTGGGACCGCACCGACCGACCGCTCCCCTACAGGTGCAATCAATCTTCCCCTGCTCCGTAACGAGAGGTACTCATGACCCACACAGCGACGACCCTCGCGCATCACGAAATCTCAACCGAGAAGGGTGTACTGCGCTACCAGGTCACAGGAGACGGGCCTCCACTACTACTCCTGCACGGATCTGGACCAGGAGTCACGGGATTGCGGAATTTCGGGGGTAATCTCCCTCGATTCGCCGAGCACTTCACCTGCTATGTCGTGGATTTCCCCGGCTTTGGTGTGAGCGACGACTTCGGAGGCCATCCCATGGTCACAGCGCTCGACGCCGTCGAGACCTTCGTGGACTCGACAGGTCTCTCGACAGTCTCCATCATCGGCAACTCGATGGGTGGCGGTATCGCGCTCAACTATGCGGCTGAGCACCCTGAACGGGTTTCGCGCATCGTGTCGATCGGAGGGGTGGGAAAAGCTCTGTTCGGTCCGACGCCCACTGAGGGGATCAAGCTCCTACAGGAATTCACCGACAGCCCGACACGTGAGCGCCTGGTCAGATGGTTGCACTCGATGGTGTTCGACCCCGACATGGTCACCGACGAACTCGTGGAAGAGCGGTGGTCGCAAGCCACTGAACCCCGGACGTTGGACAGCGCGCGGCGAATGTACAGCTCGGCTGCTTTCGCGGCCATGATGCAGTCCATGGAGAACTCTGCCACACCTCCACCGTGGTCGATGCTGCACAAGGTGCAGGCTCCCACGCTGCTCGCGTGGGGTCGCGACGATCGGGTGACCCCGCTGGACATGGCCCTCGTTCCGCTGCGCACGATCCCCGACGTCGAACTTCACGTGTTCAGCAGATGCGGCCACTGGGCGATGATCGAGCAGAAAGCGGCCTTCGAGGACACCAGTCTGGCATTTCTCCAGCGATAGCGACGTTCAACGGCCGGGCGCTCATCAGATGACCCGCAGCACAGCCGAGCAGCGACTCGGTGCCCGGTGCACCCGCGCGACGGTGCACCGGAGCCATGTGCGTTCAGTCGAATGGGCGCGACGGCGTCGACCTCACCTCGAGTCGAGCGTGCGAGAGCTGTGCAGATGACCTGACACCTCGGTCGAGACGATGCCACGCTCCTGCCGCCGCCATGCGTAGCGGACTCACGAACTGATTCATTCGGCTCATCCTGGCCGATGGTCCGCACAGCGAGATACCCGCGACAGGGGCGCCAGGCGGGCCGATCGGCACAGCGACGCAACTGAATCCGTGTACGGAATCCCCTCTTTCGTAGGCGATTCCGCTCTCCCGAATATGCGACAGTTCAGAGGCCGAACGGCTCGACCAATCCGCGTCGGTACTGGTGTCGTACGCGAGCAAGATACGGCCCAGCGCTGACATCTCGGCGGGTAACCGTACGCCGGGACGAGTCGGCAACTTCGGCCCGAACTGGCCGCCGACTTTCTCCAGGTACACGACGTCTGTCCCGTCCAGCACCCCGACGTGCGCGATCATCCCCGTCGTCCGATGCAGGTCGTACGCATACGGGGCGGCGGACATGCGTATCGAGTCCTGCTGCAGGGCAAGGGAACCGAGTTCGACGAGCCGCAACCCCAAACGATACGTGTTTCCCTCACGCTCGAGGATCCGCAAGGCGACGAGTCGCTCGAGCATGCGATGGACCGAAGACCGCGGTAACCCGGTCCGGCGGACGAGGTCGGCGAGGCTCAACCGCGTACCGCCTGCCAGCGCATCAAGGATGAGCGACGCCCGGTTCAGCACACCGGGCCCACTGTCGGAGTCTGGGGACGACATGATCGTAGTGAGGGTCAAGAGATTCTCCTTTACAACGGCCACCACCGATGAGCAGGCTGTTTCTGTTCAAAATAGGCTGGTGAAGGCCACCGTACGCGGATGTGACACAGAGCACAAGCGGAACCTTCGATGACTCACCCCACTCCACGGCGAGCAAAGCCCCCCGGGTGTTTTCGGTGCACCGACCGATGACCGGGAGGAACCCTTGTCTCCCGTGTGGGCTGCGAGTGATATCGGCTGTGATGGGACGCCTCATTAGCGAGTGGCCTGCGCACAGATCAGGAAGTGAGTGTCGATGTCGAAGAGTCCAGTTCCGCCGACCACCAGAGCCCGGAACATCACCGTCGACTTGCTGGTAGTCGGATGTGGCACCGGGATGGCCGCGGCTTTGGCCGCGGACGAGCTCGGCTTGTCAACGTTGATAGTCGAGAAGTCCGAATTCGTAGGTGGTTCGACCGCGCTTTCCGGTGGCGCGTTTTGGATCCCGGGTAGCTCGATCTTCCCTGCGGAGTCGCGTTCAGACGATCTACGCAGAGCGAGAACATATCTCCGGAATGTTGTGCGCGACACAGCACCGCCCGAGCGAGCGGCGGCGTACCTGGACAACGGGCCCAGAGCTGTTGACATGTTGATGCGCCGCACACCTCTCAAGTTCGCCTGGACCAAGGGGTATTCGGACTACCACGCCAACGTCGATGGCGGCACCGAAGCCGGTCGAACATGCGAGAGCCGGCCGTTCGATCTCTCCGTGCTGGGAACCGAGAGAGCAAGGCTCCGAGGCGGAATCATGGAGGCATCCGTGCCGATGCCGATCACTTCTGCAGACTTCAAATGGATGAATCTGATGGCCAAGAAGCCCTTGAAAGCGCTTCCTCGAATCATCCGTCGCATGACTCAGGGCCTCGGAGGAAAGGCCATCGGTCGAGAGTACGCGGCGGGTGGACAGGCGATTGCGGGCGGATTGTTCGCCGGAGTGCTCGCGGCCGGCATCCCGATATGGACCGAAACCCCCTTGGTCCGCCTCCTTTCCGAGACCGATGACGAGACCGGGACCTCTCGCGTGGTCGGCGCAGTTGTCTCTCAGCATGGCGAGGAGTACGAGATCTCGACTCGCCGCGGAGTTGTGCTCACGGCCGGCGGCTTCGAGCATGACATGGAGACGCGCCGCAAGTATCAGTCCGAGCAACTGCTGGATCACGCCAGCTTCGGCGCGGAATCCAACACCGGCGATGCGATCAGAATCGGACAGGAAGTCGGCGCCGCGGTCGGATCGATGGACGAAGCATGGTGGTTTCCGGCCTTCGCAGCACCTCCGGGGGGCCGACCCCTGGTCATGCTCGCAGAAAGAGCACTGCCTGGATCGATCATCATCGATCAGCGCGGCAAGAGATTCGTGAACGAAGCCATCGACTACATGAGCTACGGACAACTGATCCTTGATCGTGAACAGACAGACGATGAGATCACCGATGCCTGGCTGGTTTTTGATCAGCAATACAGAAACAGCTACATGCTCGCAGGATTCCTCTTCCCGAGGCAGCCACTACCAACTGAGTGGATCGAATCCGAGATGGCCGTCAAGGCACATTCAGTCGCAGAACTGGCTGACTCGATCGGGGTTCCCGTAGCCGCCTTCGACGATACCCTCAACAGGTTCAACGCAGGCGCAGCAATAGGGGTCGACAGCGATTTCGGGCGAGGGGACAGCCCATATGATCGCTACTACGGTGATCCGACCATCAAGCCGAATCCGAATCTGCGCGCGCTCGACACGGAAACGTTGTACGCCGTGCGAATTGTGTTGAGTGACCTGGGAACCTGCGGCGGGTTGATTGCCGACGAACGGGCGCGAGTCATCTCGGAGAGTGGTTCACCGATTCCAGGACTCTACGCCGCAGGGAACTGTGCGGCCAACGCCTTCGGCCACGTCTATCCCGGAGCTGGTGCAACCATCGGTCAGGGCATCGTCTATGGGTACATCGCCGCCAACGAGGCAGCATCAACCAGTTAGATACATTTGGGACAGCTCGAATCCTCATGTCCCAGCATCAAACGCACGGCCAACGTTCTCGTGCGCCGATGTACCCCGACGAATCGCGCCTCGGTCGAACACATGAGGCGTGGTTCGTCGGGTTTGCTCGATGACCACCGGGGAAAGCCCACTTCAGCCTCAGAAGGAACCCAGCCTGACGAGTCGCCGCGGTCCATGAGCCGGACAGTCGCTTTACGACGTTCATGCTCTACTCTCACACGCACCCACGGCCGGGCGGCCGGCTCATCGATCGCCGGCGGCGGCATTTCATCCAGCAGGCGTACAGCGATCGGATCGCCACCGGTGTGGCGCCCCCTCGCGCTGGGCGGACTCGAATCATTCCCCTCAGCATTCGGGTGCGACATGCTGTAGCGCAATGCGTTTGGCAAGTTTCGTCCGCAACCGGGTCGCGGAAGGTCATGACCTGATCGATGATCTCGACCGAGTCTCGTCACGGTGGTCGTGATAAACGTCGACGCAGTCGGTCTGCAGGCGCCTCAGCGAGTCCTTCACCGCAGCGTCGACGTTGTCGTGAGACGGCCCGAGACGCCCTGGCACCACCCGACCTTCGTCGCGATCAAGGCGTCGCCCGGTTGACGCGAGCCGCGATCCAGGCGCCGAAGGTCGTCTCGGACTCGCCACCGCTGTTTCCCGGCACCCAGCTGGAGTCGCCAACGGCGGTGTCGATGAGGCGCGCGCCGGCGGCGAGGAAGGAATCGAGCGACAGCGTTGGACACCGTCTTCTCGGAAGCTCAATCGACGGTGTTGCCGCCCAACGCAAATGATCCGCCATCGAGGTCGGTCCGTGGGATGAGTGCTGTTTGGGCGCCATCAGAATCTCGGTAGGACGGTTCATGCGAGCGCGTCGAGACGCTCAACGCGCTCGCATCCTCGACCGCATGGATCACCCTTGATCGTCATCCTTGATCGTCACTTACGCGAGGTCTGGTTACGCCCATCCCGGTCGGCATCGGAAGGTCGAAGCCGGTCGCCACCAGATGCAGGGCGGTTCACCTCGACGGCGGTCCCATGTCGGTACGGAATACCCAGGGCAGCGGTCGTCGCAGCCAACGAAGCTGCCGCCGAGACACCGAGGACCAGCTGGAAAGCACTTGTCGGCGGCACGCTCCCTGCCGATGAGTCACTCAAACTGCTCGTTGTGAACGCCAGGATCGATGCCACCGCCGCAGACCCGACCGCGGTTCCGGCAGACCGACACAGTGCATTGACACTATTCGCGGAGGCCGACTGTTCAGGCGGAGCAGCCGACATCACCAGCGACGGCATTGCCGCATAGCACAATGCAGTACCCGCACCAGCGACGCATTGCGATGCAACGACATGCCAAATGTTCTCCGGCGGAAGAATCAGCGATGCGTAACCGACGGTCATCAGTGATCCACCGGCCACGAGCGATACACGGGGACCCCATCGGGAGATCAACCTTCCCGAAACCGGAGCCACCACGACCATTATCAGGCCGGTCGGAGCAAGGACGAGTCCAGCCGTGACCAGCCCGAGGTTCATTCCGTCGACGACTCCCGGGACACGCGGAAGCTGAAGCAGTTGCGGCAAACTCACCGCGCTTGCCATCATCGCGAAACCCAGTAGACACGATGCGCAGTTCGTCAGCAGGATGATGGGTTTCACCGAGGTTCGTAGATCGACCAGCGGAGCAGGGTGTCGGAGTTCAACGAATACCCACGTTGCGAAGAATGCCACTCCCACGAGTGCAAGGCCCAACGTCATCGGCGCGAACCAGCCCCACTGCCCTCCCTTTGAGACGGGCACGAGCAAGCAGATCAAGGCGGCACAGAGAGTCAGCCCTCCGAGTCGATCGAAGGGTCCACTCGCTCGCATCGGTGACTCGCGAACGAAGAACCGCAAAGCCAGATACAGCGCCGCGCTGAGCGCACCTGCCGACCAGAACAACATGTGCCAGTCCGCCACCTCGGCGACCCACGCCGAAACCGGAAGGCCGATCGCGCCTCCGATACCCATCGTCGCCGACACGACCGCTACGGCGCCGGGCACACGAGAGGAGTCGATCAGATCGCGCATCAGACTGATGCCGCAGGGGATGACACCCATCGCCACACCTTGGAGTCCGCGTCCGACGATCACCGGAACGAGTTCGCTGGTGAGAGCACAAATGACGGATCCGACCACCATGAAGGCTACGCAACCGAGAATGACCCGCCGTTTTCCGAACATGTCGGCGAGGCGACCCGACACTGGCATCGCGATCGTCGCGGAGATCAACGTGGCGGTGACGACCCATGAAGCGTTCTCGACTGAGGTGTCGAGGTACACCGGCAGGTAACCGACTATCGGGAAAACCAGCGTCTGCATGAAGGCAGCAACCAAACCGCCCATCGACACGACCAGTATTGCAATGCGCTGTCGTGCGACTGTCAGCTCGGGCCTGGACAGAACCTCTCCACCTGCGATCTGCGATGCAGTCACGTTCTTCTGAAATCGATCCGGATGATGTCGGGCAGGGGCCTTGCGCGGCGGCCGATGTCCGCGATGTCGACGTCATCGAGGGCGCGGGTACGACTCACCTCCACGTCACCACCACATGTCACTCAGATCAGACCCCGTAGGAGTCCCTCGGGCTCGACGCCCATTCTCGTGAGTGAGCTGGCGTGATACGTGCGTCCCGGGACGTGGATCGCATGAGCGAGACCTGCGTGTGCGTCACGCCAGAACCGCTGAAGAGGCGACGACAACTGCAAGGATCCTCCGCCGGCATTTGCGAAGACGGCATCTGTCGCGCGAACCGCGCGCCACGCAGCGGCAACTTGTGTCCGTCGACCCGCCGCGCGCTCTTCGAAAGTGACGGTCTCCCCACGCTCGATGGTGTCCCAGAACCGATCGACGGTCTCCAGGATCGCGGCCCGCGACGCCGCGATGTCCGCAGCGGCTTCCCCGAGCGCGAACAGGACATAGGGGTCCTCTTTGATCTTGGTGCCGGCTGCGGTGACCCGCTCACGTTGCGCCTGGAAGTACGTCGCCAGCGCACCTTCTGCCATTCCGATCAGTGACGAGGTGATACCCAGCGGGAAGATCGTCCAGAACGGAAACTTGTACAGACTCCCCTCTCGCCCGCTCTCACGCCAAGCGTCGCCCGAAGTCACGAATTCGCTGTCGATGGTTCGATAGTCGGGGACGAATGCTCCATCGACCTTGAAGGTCTTAGAACCCGTTCCACGAAGTCCCACCACGTTCCAGCTCGCATGGTCCACGACGTAGTCACTCTTCGGGATGACGACGTGAAGCGTCCTGGGCGGCGACGTCGGCACGCCTTCCGCGTCGATCAAGGTCGCACCGGTGACCACCCAGTCGGAGTGGTCATTTCCCGTGGAGAAGGTCCACTGCCCGCTGACGATGTAACCGTCAGCGACCGGCCGGGCAGTCCCCATCGGCGCGTACGGGGAGGCGACCCAGGTATCCGGATCCTCGGCCCAGATTTCAGCCTGCAGTCTGCGGTCCATCACCGCGAGCTCCCAGGGGTGTACACCGACGATACCGCTGACCCAACCGGTCGCACCGTCGAGCGCACCCAATGCCATTGTCGCTTCCGCGAATTCACGCGGACTTGCCTCCTGCCCACCGAAGTCGCGCGGCTGCAGCATCCTGATCACACCGCAGTCACGAAGGGCCTTCGCATTCGAGTCCGCGAGCCGCATCTCCTTCTCGCCGTCGGCTGCCCCATCCCGGACCTCCGATGAGAGTTCTTCGATGCGTTCGAGTGTGAAGCTCATATTGTGCTCTCCTGACTCCATACGGATATTGCGCAACTCGAGATGGACGCGAACACAGAAACCCGCAACAGCCGGCTGACTTCAGCGTTCGGATACGCGCAAGAACACCGACGCACACGATCGACTCATGTGCTCGGGCTGTCCACAGCGGTCGCCATCCTGTCTCCGACGCCGAGACTGCCACTCGCACGGACGCGCAGGTAGACACGATCCCGGATAGCGGGAGCCAGCCGCTCACAGGCAAGCCCCATCGGTCGACGGCACCCCATCGTCTCGTGGTCAGCGACGCCGGAACATGTAGCTACTGGGGCCATCTCGTCTGCGAGCGGAATCTCCCGGTTATCGGGAAGGCACCTAGGCGCAGCCAGCCGAAATCCGTTCTATGAGACGAGCTACCAGCCCCGATTTACACCAGGAAGGTCCCCATGGTTCAGAATCACGCGACCGCCGCAGAGGACTCCGGCGACATTCGCTACATCGAAGCCGCACCTAATCCGACGCGGTTTGCGCGCGGGTGGCACTGCCTCGGTCCGGTCAAGGAGTTCGACGATGGCAAGCCGCATCAGATCAACGCGTTCGGAACCAGCCTCGTTGCCTTCGCAGACTCGAAGGGCACCATCCGGATCTTGGACGCATACTGTCGGCATCTCGGTGGAAACCTTGCTGACGGTACCGTGAAAGGTGATGCCATCGCGTGCCCGTTTCACGGCTGGGAATGGGGAGCAAACGGGCGCTGCAAGAACATTCCGTATGCGCGGCGCGTTCCCCCACTGGCCAAGACCAGACGCTGGCACACCACACAGCTCCACGGTCACTTATTCGTCTGGAACGATCCGCAAGGAAACCCACCAATCGAGTCGGAGGCGATTCCCGAGATCGCTGAATACAGCAGCGGGGAGTACACCGACTGGGTTTGGCACAGGGTTGTGATCGACGGATCGAATTGCCGCGAGATCGTCGATAATGTCGTCGATATGGCACATTTCTTCTACATTCACTACACGTTTCCGCTGTACTTTATCACCATATTCGAGGACCACGTCGCCCGACAGGTCATGCATGCACGCGCTCGCGACGACGTTTCTGTCGGCACCAACTACAACGAAAACAACGTCCTGTACAACGACGCGTCCTACTTCGGACCCTCGTACATGATCAGTAAGGCATTCCACACCGAAGAGATGGACAAGCCCTCCACATTCTTGATCAACTGCCACTATCCGGTGAGTGAAAACTCGTTTGTTCTGCAGTGGGGAGTGAGCATCCGAAAGCCGCCGGGAATGAGCCCGGAAGAGACAGATGCCTTCGCCAGAGTGCAGGCGGATGGCGTGACTGCAGGGTTTATGCAAGATGTTGTCATCTGGCAGAACAAGGCGAAGATCGACAACCCCCTCCTCTCCGAAGAGGACGGTCCGGTCTATCAGCTTCGCCGGTGGTACCAACAGTTCTACGTCGATGTGGACGACGTTCAAGAAGATATGACCAATCGCTTCGAGTTCGAGATCGACACCACCAGGGCGGTGCAGTCGTGGGAGGCCGAGGTCGCAGAGAACATTGCGAACGGTCACTACATCATCACCGAGTGAGGGTCGTCTCTCGAGATTCCCTGACCCACGCTCTGCGTCACCAAGAAATTGCCTCCCATGGAGAGGATGTACAGCACTATGGTCGTATCCGAAATCAAAGGCCTCGGTTATGTCCGGGTCGAGACACAGCATATGAAGAGCTGGCGGGAGTTTGCCCTCGCCGGTTTGGGATTCGCAGAGGGAACCGGTCCCGATGAGGGCTCGCTCTACCTCCGACTGGATGAGCGGACATCACGTATCGTCATCTCGCCCGGCGAGCGCGACCGCATCACCGGGGTCGGTTGGGAAGTCGCCGATACTCCTGCTTTTGAACGTGTTCAGGAGCAACTAGCTGCCGCATCGGTGCCATTCAAGGTGCTCTCGCAGGCCGAGGCCGATAGGCGGAAGGTACGTGAAGTGCTCGCGTTCACCGATCCCTGCGGCACCACCGTCGAGATCTTCGACGGGGCCGTCCTCGACCACAGCCCGCTCATCACACCCTACGGTGCAACGTTTGTCACCGGGGCCGAGGGGCTCGGTCACGTCGTCTTGCCGACGACGAATGCGCTCGAGGCGTTCGACTTCTATACCGGAGTGCTGGGCTTCTCTCCGCGAGGCTCGTTCCGGATTCCCACCGACGACGAAACGGAGGTCAAGAGGTTCGAGTTCTTGGGAGTGAACCGGCGTCACCACAGTTTGGCCATCGGTCCCGCAGCGGCAGATCGAGACCCGGGTTTGATCCACATCATGGTCGAGGTCGACACCCTCGACGCTGTCGGCCAAGCACTGGATCGAGTCGTCAAAGACGGATATTCGATCTCGTCGACGATCGGCCGGCACACGAACGACAAAATGGTGTCGTTCTATGTCCGGACACCTGGAGGCTGGGATATCGAGTTCGGAACAGGTGGACGCCTCGTCGACCAACGCGACTATTCGACAGAAGAGATCACGGCCGACAGCTACTGGGGTCACGACTGGTCCGCCAGCGAGCCGCTCCCGGCTCTGCAACCTTGAGTCCAGTACGACCTGGGGCAGGACGACAGCATCCTGTTCCGGGTCGTACGGCCGTGAGACGTGTACGTCGTCGAACCCCCCCTCGAGTCCGGCATGCGAACAATCGGTGGCGGTGACAGCCGCGTTCTCGGCGTGAACACGCTGTGGACATACCACGAGCACTGAAACGTCGTCGCGAGCCTCGGTAACGCGGCTCGTCTGTTCCGCCAGCATTGTCAATCCGGCTGGCGTTCTTTCACCAGAGCAATCCCAGATGCCCGCAACCCGACGGATACGGGATCAGAAAGTAGTCCCAATGCGCCTACCGCAGCAACGCGACAGCAAGCCGAGATTGTCGGATAGCAACGGATGGACCGTACGACTCGTACTGTCTCTGATATCTCTCGTGATTCTACTCGAGACCCTTGCGCTCAACTATGGAATGATAGCGACAGGGCTGCCCAGCATCATGGTCGACTTCGATACCGACCAGGGCGCGTGGATCCAGACATCGTTCCTGTTGGTCGGAGCGGTGATCAGCCCAGCACTCGGAAAGATCGCCGACACCGTCGGTAAGCGAAAGGTCCTGCTGGCCTGCGCCGTGATCGCATCGATCGGTGCGTTGCTATCAGCTGTGGCCCCTTCCTACTGGGTATTGCTTGCGGGCCGAGCGCTCAGTGGGGTCTTGGTCGCCTGCTTGTTCCTGAGTTACTCGTTGATCCGTGACATCTATCCCCCGCGCACCGTTCCGATGTCCGTTGCCATCGCCACCAGCGGGATGGGTCTCATCAGTATTCCGGTCCCGTTCCTGACCGGCTGGTTGATTGACTCGTTCGGATGGCGGAGCATCTTCTGGTTCTTCGCAATCGTCATCGCGGTGACCGGCGTTTTGATTCTCGTCACAACCGACGAGAGCCTCTACCGGCTCAAGGCCCGTATCGACCCCCTTGGCGCCGTTCTTCTCGGAGGCGGCATCGGGGCCGTTCTCATCGCAGTCAGCTTCGGCACGAGCTGGGGATGGACCGACGCCAAGACACTGATGTTTGTGCTCGGCGGCGCGGCTCTACTCATTCTGTGGGCTTACTCGGCGACCAGGATCTCTGAACCACTCATCGACCTGAGGCTGGTTCTGAATCGCCCCGTTGGCATGACCACAATCATGGCTGGCATGGCGTACGGCAGCAGTGCGGTCTCGCTGACGTTGATGCCCCTCATGTGCATGGCGCCCGTCGGCCTCGCCGTCGGTTATGGCTTCGGTGTCAACGCAGAACAGTATGCGCTCTTTCAGTCACCATACGGCGCCGCCACCATGATCGGCGGATTGATTGTCGGTGCGCTGGTGTCGCGCGGAACTCGCCCTCGTGTCACCGCGATCTCAGGGTCCGCACTCTTCGGGCTCGCATCGTTGTTGGTGATTCCGGTCATGGAAAGCCGATCGGGAGTCTTGCTCGCTTTCGTCCTCATCGGACTGGGAATGGGCATCGTCTACGGCTCCATCCCGAACATCCAGATACGCGCTGTACCCCCTCAGCTCCAGGCATCCACCGCGAGTATCGTGGCAACGAGTCAGTCTCTGATGAGTGCAATTCTCCCGGTCATAGCATTCGCCTTCCTTAATGCGAACATGACGCAATCATCGAGCACCAGCTATCCCGTCTATTCGCAGACCGGTATGACCCTCGCGTGGATGGTGGCTGGTGGCGCCGCACTCGTCGGATGCGCTGCCGCGGTTGCGATTCCCAGAGTCTTCACCCAGCTGTCCGCTCCCGGCGCCGCCACCTCGCAAGTCATTGACGGCACTTCAGTCGGGAGCGGGGCCACCAGTCGATGACATTTCAGGCCGCACTGCCCGGTGCGCAGAGATGTCGCGTCGTCCGAGTTCCGGAACCGACCACGCATACCCCCCGCTGCCGGTTATGTGGCGCTCGGTCGACTTCGACATGCCGAAGTCGACCGAGCCACACCGGTTTCTGACTGCATCCGGTTCGACCGACGGGCCATGACTTTCCCATTCCCGCACCCTGCGGTGCCTGAGATTGTTGCCAGGCGCCGGATCAGAGTCGAGCTCGAAAATGCGGTGGGACCGGCACCCCATGACGATTCACGACCGTCGCATGACTGAGTTCTTCCGCAGCGGTATCGATGTCGGCCAACAGATCGCGGGCGATCGCCAGCTCGGACTCGAGGCGGCGGACCGACCATCTCAACGTCAGCCGCACGTAGGCCCAAGCCGGCTCGTCGCCGGCCTCGGCTTCATCACTCCGGGCTCGTAGCAGCTGTGACTCCGTATTCGCGATATGCGTCTCGACCAGGCTCTTCAGCCTGGCTGGGTCGCTCATGTTCCCCATCCACAATCTCAGTATCAGACCGTGTTTGAGGACCGGCGGGTCCATGTCGACACTGTGCGCCCACGATTGGACTGCGGCCGCACCCTGATCGGTGATCACGTAAACCCGCTTTGCACGTTCGCCCGGTTCGCGGATCACGCGCGAACTCACCAGTCCGAGCTTCTCGAGCTTCTTCAGCTCGCTGTATACCTGACTCACCGACGGACTCCAGTAGAAGAACGCCAGCGCGTAGTCCGCCCATCGCTTGACATCATTCCCCGTGAGTTCGAATCCATAGGTCAAGATGCCGAGAACCGCCCAACTGGTGGACGGTAGGTCATCGGTGTCCTGCTCGTCCTCTGGCCGCATGCCCCATCCTCCTTCGTCGGCGATCAACCGCACACCCATCAACCGAACGCCCGCCCAGTGGGACGTCAGGGTGCTGGCTCGTCGCTGCCGGTGTTCTACTGAATTTACTTGACTCAGGAGCGTCTACGGACGCCAGCCAGCGACAGGCACCCGGAGTCGGAGTAGCTGTTCGGTCACCGAACAGCTCGTCATGTCGACAGGAGACCTTCATGTTGGATGAAATCGGCTGCAGCAGCTGCGAGAATCGAGTACTCGTGGAGAAGTACAGTCCAGAACATACCAGTGTCCAATGGATAAAACGGTCTTCGACGGCGTGTGCGGAGTTCGCGCGTCACTGCGACGCCGGCAGACCCGCCCAAGCACAAGAGGCTTGTCCGAACCTGCGTCGAACGATCCAGCAACTCGCCGAGAACGGCCGTATCCCGTTGTCACTGCGGAGCTACCCTACACCTGGTCGCCTGAGTTGACACCGACCCTCTCCGGATCGTGACAATCCCCGCTGAGCGCCTCTCGACACGCCCAATTCGTCTCCCACCCAATGGGAATCGGGATATTGCACGACGACGACGACGGGGAATGCTGTGATCCACCACACACAATGGAGGTTGCACAGTGCACGATCAGGGTTTCGATGAAGTAGCCGACGTGGTTGTGATCGGGTTGGGAGCGGCCGGCGCCGCCGCCGCGATCAGCGCACGAACCGAAGGCGCTCGCGTGCTGGTTGTCGAGAAGTGTCCGAGCGAGATCGCCGGCGGAAACACCCGAGTGACCGGAGGGGGCTGGTTCATCAATTCCGACCCGGACAGAGCAAAAACTTACCTTCGTTCGCTGTGCGGGGTGCGTCGTGTTCCGGACGATGTCGTGACGACTTGGGCTTCAGAGACCGCCATGAACTCGAGGTGGCTGCGTGATATCGGTGCGGATGTCAAGCCGAATCCTCACTTTCACGCAACACCGGAATTCTACGAACACGAGGGTTCGGATTGCTATGGCGGGATGGACACGATCGGCGGCGAGCTCGGAAATGGGAGACTTCACCAATTCTTGACTTCCGCGGTGAATCGAGCCCAGATCGACGTGTGGTACGAGTCGCCGGCCACGGACCTGATCCTGGACGGCGACCGATCGGTGGTCGGCGTCGAGGTGGCGTCTCGAGGTGAGCTGATCCGCATTCGTGCACGAGGTGGAGTCGTCCTCGCCACAGGAGGATTCGCGGCAAACGACACCATGGTTCACGATTTTCTCGGCGTAGAGGGGCATGTCCTCTGGGGATCACCACACAACACCGGCGACGGCCACCATCTGGCCATGCGGGCCGGGGCGGATCTGTGGCATATGGACAACATGATGTCGATCACCGGTATCGATGTCGGCGACAAGACGGGTCTGCTTCTGTATCCAGCCTTGGCAAACAACTTCGTCTTCCTCGGGAGAGACGGCCGGCGATTCATGGATGAATCCCTCCCCAACAGGCATGGCCACGTGTCACGTAACGGGCAGGAAGAGCTCTTTCCCAAGTCTCCGTTTTTCATGGTCTTCGATGAGGAATTCCGCAACGCCGGAGCTGTGGCGCCCGGGCTCGATACCATGCAGGTCGGCTGGAAGCTCCTCATGGAACGGCATCAGTGGTCGCCGGACAACTCGGCAGAGATCGAACGAGGACTCATCGTGCGAGCCGAGTCGATCGAGGAACTGGCTCCGTCACTCGGTATCGATGCCGCTACGCTCGTGACGAGTATTGCCATGTACAACAATGCATGCGATGCGCGGCGGGATGACCACTTCGGCCGGCGCTCGGACTCGTTGGGTGCTGTCCGAACGCCACCGTTCTACGCGTTGACTGTCAGCCCGCTTCTGGGATGGAGCGACGGTGGACCGAGGCGGGACGGCCGCGCACGGGTTGTCGACACCCGTGGCGAGGTCATCAGCGGCCTGTATGCCGCCGGCGAGTTGAGCGCCACCTACAGCTGGAACAAGGACGGCGGTTTTCACATCGCTGACGCTCTCGCCTTCGGGCGTGTCGCCGGGCGCGAGGCAGCTTCCGCCGCAGAGGACTTCGCAGCAGAGGACGGCAAGCCTGCGCTTGCCTCGGCGGGTGGTGCCCACCGAACCACAGTGTGACACCCGCTCGTGCTCGGGCCCGAAGCCGAGCGAGCCGGAGGTGGCTGCAGCGGGGTGGCGACGGCCACCGTCTGGTAGGTCACGAGTGTTCTGAGGCAAGGTGTCTGACCACTACACCCCGTATCCACCATCCACATCGAGCTTCTGCCCGGAGATGAAGTTCGCTCGATCGGATGCCAGGAACACGACGGCTTCGGCGATGTCGGCGGCCACCCCGAACCGCCGGAGCGGGATGTTCGAGCGGGTCACCTCGAGCGCACGCGCATCGAGGGCACCGGTCGAGATGAGTCGGTCGGCCATACCATCGGTCAGCATCCCGGGCCCCACGCTGTTGAACCGCACCCCGAAACGTCCTTCCTCGACTGCGAAAGCCCTGACCAGGGACTCGACCGCCGCCTTCGGACCGGCGGAGAGTCCGTCCCGCACAGGGAACCTCGCCGTCGCCGCAGTTGTCACGGCAGTCACCGAGCCATGTGCGCGGCGTAGCTCGGGCAAGGCCGCGGAGACCACCGTGAAGAACGAGGTCACTTCTCCCTGCAATGCAGTACCGAGCTGATCCGGGGAAACCTTCGACAGATGAACCATGGGGACGTGCGGGCCCGCCGCGTGGACGACGGTGTGTACTCCGCCGAACTGTTCGACGACCTCGGCGATCAGAGATTCCAGTGCGCTGCTGTCGGTCAGATCGATCGAGACACCTCGCGCAGACCGCCCGCCGGACTCGATGTCGGCGGCCACCTTGCGCGCGACGGTGCCGTTGTTCCGGTAGGTGAAGACGACGTCGGAACCGAGCTCTCCGAGTCGACGACAGACCGCGCTGCCGATACCGCCTGTCCCACCGGTGACCAACGCGGCACCGACCCGTGACCCGAACTCCGTCATCGTCTTCACTCCTCACCCGTACGTGTCCGCGACTCGCGCGACTCGTCGTCCTAGCCGAAACTGAGCCTGCGATGTGCCAGCTTCCAGCGACCCTCATGCTTCCGATATCTGTCGTTGTAGACACCGATGGCCTGCAAAGTCGGTGTGCCGACGTCGATTCCGACATAGAAGTGGAAGTAGCCCATGGAGTGGGCCTCGATGTCACCCGGCGTCACCGAGATGTTGGTCACCACGTGCACAGTGCCGGTACCCGGACCCTGGAGCCCACTCTCGCGTCGCTCCCGGGCTCCGTCGAGGACGTCCTGCCGACCTCGCCGCGCTTGGGGCGCGAGATCGATGACCTTGGACCCCGGGTACTCCCATACGACGTCGTCGGTCATGAGGTCCACGTACTCCTCCAGCGTCCCGAAGTCGGCCGCTTGCGCGAGCCGCGACATGAGGTCGGCGATGATCGCGATCTGCGCCACCCGCTCTGCTTGATCCACGTCAGGTGTTCCTTTCACCGATATGAGTGCCCGCATGCACCGGGCCGGTCGTGAAGCGATTGGTTCGGGAGCGGCGGTCTGCCGGCAAGACGCATCCGATTGCCTTACTCTTCGAGACGCCACTGCAGTAGCCGGACCGGTTCCTGCTCGGCGCTGACGAGCGGCTCAGTCCACTCCCCTCGTACCCGGGCGCCGATCCGCGGCGCCGCGACCTCGCCGATCAGGTTACCGACCAGACGGACCTCTGGATGCGCATCGATCTCGACGATGACCACGTCGTACGGTACCGAGTCGGTCAATGCTCGATGGGTCACGTGGTGAACCGTCGTGTAGCTGCTGATCACACCCGTCGGCGGCACCTCCGGATAATCGAACTCGAAACTGCCACAGGTGAAACAGAATTCACCGGCCGGATGCTGCACAACCCGGCAGGAGCGGCATGTCTGCAGCGCCAGGGTGCCGGACGTGAAGAACTGCCGATTCCGGTCGTCCAACAGCGGCAACGGCATGTCATCGGGAAGGTGACGCTTTCCGTCGGTCATGCTGCGCTCCTCGAGAACAGAACGGCACTGCCCGGCGGTGTCCCGGGGCCGGCCACGGACAGACTCAGCTCGACATCCGGCACCTGGTTCACCGATTCGCCACGGATCTGGCGCACGGCCTCGTTGATCAGTTGCAACCCGTGAATATAGGCCTCGGCGAGGTTGCCGCCGCTGGTGTTGATCGGCAGACCGCCATCGGGTGCCCGGAGCCGGCCGTCCGACACGAACGCCTCGAGCTCCTCCGGGCGACAGAAGCCCATATCAGCGATGGCCATCAGCGTTGTGCCGGTGAAATTCTCGTAGAACTGCGCCACATCGATGTCCTCCGGCCGTACTCCCGCCCGGTTCCACAGATCCCTGCCGATGGTTGCGTACCTGCCACTGGGAAACGCGTCGTCGTTGAACGCCCAGTAGCCGCCCTTCGGCTGCATCCCGCTCGCTGCCGCCCGGATGTAGGCCGGTGTGTTCGGCAGATCGCGTGCGTGCTCACCGCTGGTGACGACGATCGCGCAGGCGCCGTCGTTTTCCTGGCAACAGTCGAACAGGTGGAAAGGCTCGGCGATCCACCGTGACGCGTGATAGACCTCCCGGGACAACGGTTTCCCATACATGACCGCACGTGGGTTCTGCTGAGCGTGGGCGTAGGACGCCAACGCGATCTCGGCGAGCGCGTCCTGCGAGATCGAGTGATCGTGCATGTACTTCATCGCCAACACCGCGTTGAACGCGACCGGCGCACCCAACCCGTACGGCGTTCGGTATGCGGCCTCGCCGCCGACCAGGTTCGGACCGTGCACGAGCCCGTATCGTTTTGTCCCTTGCGCCAGCGCGCGGTAGACGACGACATTGCGCGCGTACCCGGAGCTCACGGCGGCGTCGGCCATCGCCACCGTTGCCGCACCGAGATTGCCGCCGCCGCTGGTGGGGTTCGCAGCGAACTTCAGATCGCCGAACCCCAGCCAGGACGCCATGTTCGCGGCTTTGAGGCCGGCAGAGTCGAGTGGCGTGTTGTACGTGACGACTCCGTCGATGTCAGCCATCTCCAGGCCGGCGTCCGCAACCGCGTTGCGAATGGCCGTCGAGGCCAACTGCTCAACGGTGTCGGGCGCACGTCCAGCTTTGTAGTACACCGATTCACCCACGCCGACCACCGCGGCTGACCCCAACATCTCGTGTCTGCTCCTCTGCGGCGTCGTCAGGCCGGTAGACGGTACAACTTGATCGAGTTCTCGCTCATGACCTTGCGGGTGACCTCCGGACCCCAGGGCTCGAGCACCTTGATGCCGTGCTCCACCGGACTCGGATACAGGCATGTCGGGTGCGGGTAGTCGGTCTCGAAAAGCACGTTGTCGAAGCCGATCCGGTCGAGGATGCGGCTCGGTCCGATCTCCTCGAACCAGAAGCAGGAGTACATGTGGTCACGGAACTGCTGCGTCGGGTTCGGCAACGACTTGCCGGGCATGGCCGAGTCGAGCATCTGGTACTCGAGTCGCTCCAGGACGTAGGGAATCCACCCGATGCCGCTCTCCACCGACACCCACTTGATCTTCGGGTAGCGGTCGAGCAGGTCACTGGTGAGCATGTTGGCGAGGACCTTGGCGTTGTGTAGCTCGATCATCGCCGCGCCGACGATGCCCTGGCGCCACTTGTCGCCACCCTCCCAGGTGCCCTTGTAGTACGCCTCCATGCCGAATTCCGATGCGCCGACGTGGAAGTTGACGACCATCTCCGTATCCGTGATGGCTTCCCACAGTGGGTTCCAGTCCGACTGAAGGAGATTCGGGAACCCCGCGGACTGCGGCTCGCTGCACATCGTGATGCCACGAAGTCCGAGTTCGGCACATCGCTCGACCTCCTTGGCCGAGGCCTCGATGTCCCAGAAAGGCAAGAGTGCCATCGGGAACATGCGCTCACCCGACTCCTCCTGGATGTCGGCCATCGCGGTGTTGTACGTCTTGGCGATCAGGAGCGCGAGGTCACGATCAGGGATCTTGGTGAGGCGGTGCGCACCGAAGCCGGCTGCGTTCGGGTAGACGATCTGGGCCCAGATGCCCATCTCGTCCATCCGCTCGAGTCGGGTCTTGGTGTCATACGAGCCGACGTCCACCTCGTCCCACTGCAGTCCGTTCTCGATGTTCCAGTCGAGGAACGACTGCTTGACGCCGTCCTTGCGGATGACCGAGCCCGCGCCGGCCGGTCGAGCGAAAACGTCATCACCGTTGTAATACCAAGTGTCGCGGCCGTTTTCGTCACGAACCTTGCGCGGCACGCGATCCTGGTCCTTCTTCGCAACGCGTGAGGTCCACAGATCACCCGGCTCGGTGAGGTGGGTGTCGGCGTCGACGACCTTCATGCCGGCGAGCGGGCCGGTGAGTAGCTGCTCGGGTGTAGCCATTTTTCGGGGTTCCTTCCAGTCATGCGGACTTCTAGAACATTAGTTTGCGGACTATTAGTCCGTCCATTCTCCTGACCGCTCAGTGGAAGCCCTGCCTCCACGCGTGCAACGGCCGGACCGAACGGAAAACGCTTCTGAACAGAATGATCACACAGTCGCCGGCACGATCTCGGCGGCCTGCCCACTGAGTAGAAGGATCGATTGACCCGGTTCTCGAACCAAACCTAATGTTCCGTCATCGCAGCAGACGAATACAACGGAAGGCTGGCCACATGCTGAACCTCGACTTTGACGCCGTCGTGACGGCGGCAAACGCCGACGGCGAATTCCCCCGGGTAGCGCGCTACTGGACGTGTCTTCTCCGTCTGTCGTTCGGCCGGGAGACGGTCACTTTCCGTCTCGACGACGGACACATCAGTGTGGGGCCGGCTGACGCCGAGCTGGGTCCGGACGATGTCCTCATCACAGCGCCGGCGCAGGAGTGGACCAAGCTGCTGGCCGCCGTTCCGGAGGCCGGCTGGCATGACCTCTACAAGGCCCACGGCTTCACGGTCGACGCGGACTTCCTCGTGTTCGGTCCGTACTACGCAGCCATCAGACGCCTGGTCGATCTGATGCGGGACCAGCTTCACGGAATACCCGCGGACACCACTCCGCAGCGGGTTAACCGGAAGTTCGACGACACCGTCGGCCGCTACCTGTATCTCGATGTCGACGGCGTCCAATACCGTGTCTACTACGAGCAGACCGGCACCGGAATCCCGTTGCTGCTCCAGCACACCGCAGGCGCCGACGGTCGCCAGTGGCGACATATCCTGGAGAACAGGGACTACCAGGACAAGTTCCAGATGATCGCCGTCGACCTACCTTTTCACGGCAAGTCCCTCCCCCCGGTCGGCCGCGCCTGGTGGACCGAGGACTACAAACTCACGCGCGACTTCCTCCTCCAGTTCTACGACGCATTCGTTGAGGCGCTCGAACTCGACCGACCTGCCTTCATGGGCTGCTCGGTCGGTGGCATGCTCGCACCCGACCTCGCCTACTACCGCCCCGGCAAGTATCGGGCAGTGATCGCGCTCAACGGCGCGCTCGCGATGCCTACCGAACATCTGGCGAGCCCGGACCGGGTCCGCAGCTGGTTTCATCCGCGCGTGTCCAACGAATGGAAGTCGTCGAGCATGCTCGGCGTCATGGCACCGACCAGTCCGGAGGCGTACCGCCGTGAAACCGCCTGGACCTACAGCCAGGGCGCGCCGCCGGTCTTCACCGGAGACATCTACTACTACATGCAGGACCATGACCTGACGGCCGAGCAGGCCGCCGAGATCGACACGGAGAAGACTTCGGTGTACCTGCTGACCGGTGAATACGATGCCCTGGCGATCACCGGGGGCAGCAAGCGTCTCGCCGAGGCCATCGACGGGGTGCACTTCGAGGTCAACCCGGGCGCCGGACACTTCGGCCCGTCCGAGAACCCGGTTGCGTTCACCCAGACGCTGGACCCCGTACTCACCGAGATCGCGAAGGCCTGATGCCGGCCTCTCGTCCGGCGCGATGGCCCACACGTCGCCGAGCGACGCCGTGACCGTCGCGTCCTGATGGAAGGCAGCCAGCACCGAGCGTCGCCCGACATTACGACCAAAACGGCACCGCTGCTGGCGATCGTCGTTGCGGCAACGCTCTTCCAAGCGTGCGTGCAGACAGTCATGCTCCCGCTTCTTCCGGTTCTCCCGGCGATCACCGGAGCCGACCGGGCAACGGTGTCATGGCTCGTCACCATCACCCTCCTGGTCGGCGCCGTGGTCAATCCGATCTTCGGACGCCTCGCCGACATGTACGGCAAGAAGCTGATTTTCATCGCGGCCCTCGTCATGATGACCACCGGATCGGCGGTGTGCGCCGCCACCTCGGACATCGGCTGGCTTCTGATGGCCAGGGGCCTACAGGGTGCCGGGTCCGCCGTCGTTCCGGTGGGCATCGCACTGCTCCGCGACCAATTGCCGAAGGCGGTCGCCGGGCAGGCGATCGCGATGGTCGCGGCGTCCTTGGGACTCGGTGCGTCGGTGGCGATTCCGTTCTCCGCCGTCGTGTCGCAGTATCTGCACTGGCATGTCACCTTTGTCATCACCACGATCCTGGGCGCGCTGACGGTCGTCGCGGCCGGGCTCGTCGTCCGGGAGTCCGCACGCAACCCTGTCGGCACGTTCGACGGGATCGGCGCCATCGGACTGTCCGTCGCACTCGTCGCGCTCCTGCTCCCGATCACCCAAGGCGCGAACTGGGGATGGACAAGCCCCCTGGTGTGGTCGCTGTCGGCGGCATCGTCAGTACTGTTCTGCTGCTGGACCCTTCAGCAGCTCCGTCATCGATACCCGCTCGTGAACCTGCGGCTTCTCGCCGAACGTAAGCTGTTGGTACCCAACCTCATCACTTTTCTGGTCGGATTCGCCTTCTTCGGCAACCTGCTGATCACCACCCAACTCCTGCAAGGCGGGCGGGACGGTGGAGCGGGTTACGGGCTCTCGATGGTGGTCGCGGCGGCGTGTCAGATCCCGGCGAGCGTAGCGATGATGTCGTTGGCACGGATCGCCGCGCGATCCACTACCCGGTTCGGCGCGCGTCGGACGATGCTCGTGGGCGCGGCCTTCCTGACCGTCGGCTACGGCATCCATTCCGTCCCGCACAAGCCGCTGTGGGGTGTCATCGGCGCCTTGTTCGTCACGTCGGTCGGCACTGCGATCTGTTACAGCACGCTGCCGTTGCTCATCGTCGAGGCCGCACCGGCCGACGAGATCGCGGCCAGCACCGGGATGAACGCTGTCATCCGCACCGTCGGAAGCACCACTTGCAGCGCCATGGTGGCTGCGGTGTTGTCGGTGTTCGCTGCCGGCGATGCCCACGGGTCCCCGTCCTGGTCGGGTTTCACCGCGGCATACCTCACCTGCTGTGTGTGTAGCGCGATCGTCATCGCCGCGGCGATCCTGCTGCCCGGGAAGCCCGCGCGCTCGCCGGTGGCCTCCCCGACGTGACGGTCCGCGGCTCCGCGCTGCGCGTGCCGGTCACGACGTATCATCCTGCAGAGATGGCTGACCATGGGAGGACGGCCGCACGCGTCCACATCGGAGATCATCGGTACCAATGAGAAACAGAAGCACCTCTACGCGGCCCGCGGACGCGTCCGACGCGGGTCCGTCATCGATCCCGATGACCGGCTACGCGACACTCGGACTGCTGTCACCGAACGAGCGCTTCACCGCGGTCGAGATCCAAGAACGCGCCTACAATCAGCTGCGGCACTTCTATTGGACGCCGGCGCTCAGCCACATCAGACGAGAACTGCGCCGTTTGGAGGACCTCGGTTACATCGATGCGACGGTGGTCCAGCAGGGCAGGGTGAAACGCACCCTCCGCTACAGCATCACCGACCTGGGATCAAGGGCTCTGGCCGAGTGGACCGAACGGCCGGACGCCGACCCGATGATCATCAAGAACACAGTTCTCCTCCGGCTGTGGCTCGGTCGTCGGGCCGAGGACCCCGACCGTGTGCTGGCCGCACTCGAGCGCCACATCGCCCACGTCGAAGAGGAACTCGCGTCCCTGGCCGCGCAAGCAAGCGCGGAGGCCAGAGCCCACAAGGAGCGGGTCCTGGCAATCGACCAACTGCCGACCTTCGACGATACGGACATGGCAACCTACGCCGGGCGAGCCGCCTGGCACCATGCGGTCATGGATTACTGCCGACGTCAGTACGAGCACGAATTGGCCAGTTCCCAGACGCTGTTGGCGGATCTCCGCTCGATCTCCGATTAGGACACCAATGCCGCGGCGAGGGTTCGGAAATGATCCCGAACCTGCGCCGCGGCACCAGTCGACACTGTCGTGTCTCGACTCAGCCGAGATAGCCGAAGCCGAAAGCCGTTGACCGCCGACCGTTGACAGTCGTGTTTCCCTGTTGATAACTGACCGAGAAGTCGTTGAGGAATGGGTAGGGATAGTCCAGCTCCGGACGGGACAAGCGGGAGAGCTCCTCGAGCTGATGATCGGACAACGTGACCTGGGCCGAAGCCAGATTGTCGCGCAGTTGTCCCACGGTTCTCGCACCGACGAGCACGGATGTGACGACATCCTGCTGACGCACCCACGCCAGCGCCACCCCGGCGCTGGTGGTGCCGAGCTCGTCCGCAATCCGAGCAACGACATCCAGAAGGTCATAGTCCTTCTCGGTCAGCTGCGCGCCGGCGAACACGGCCCGTCGGGAGTCGGTCACCGTTTCCGATCCACGGGTGTACTTGCCCGACAACACACCTGAGGCCAGGGGGCTCCACGTGGTGACACCGAGCCCCAGCTCACGAGCCACGCTGAATTGCTCGCCCTCCGCGGACCGCCGCATAAGGGAGTACTCGACCTGAATGCCCGCGGGTGGTTCCCAACCCTGGAACCGAGAAGTCGTCGAGGCCTGGGCGGTCCACCAGGCCGGGGTGTTGGACACACCGAAGCTGCGGATCTTGCCGGCTCTGACGAGACTGTCCAGCGTGGCAACAGTTTCCTCCAGCGGGGTGTTGCGGTCCCAATGGTGCATCCACAGTACGTCCACATAATCCGAATTCAGCCGTCGCAGAGACGCTTCGACCTGAGTGTGAATCGCCTTGCGCCCCGCGCCCCCGGCATTGGGGTCGTCAGGCGACAACGAGGACCCGAACTTCGTCGCCAAGACCACTCGGTCACGGCGACCGGGCCGCGCTGAAAAATATTGTCCGAGAGTTGTTTCGGACGCACCACCGTTGTACTGATTTGCCGTGTCGAGGAAGTTCCCGCCGAAATCGAGATAGCAGTCGAGTAGCTCGAAGGCATCCTCCGGAGCAGTGCCCGAGGTCCCGTCGTCGAAAGTCATGGTTCCGAGCGCCAAACTGCTCACCCGGAGCCCGGTCCGCCCGAGCGTCCGATAGTCATCGAGTTCTGTCATCGGTATGTCAACCTTTCGGTGTCGAGTAGTAGTTGTTTCGGATCCGTCAGGACTCCGGAAACAGGTTCGCGAGTGTGCGATTCACCGAGCGGCAGAAATCAGCCATCTCGTCCGGGGAATCGATGTAGGCCGACGGTTTGATCGCCAAGGTGTCACATCCTGCTGCCAGCCGCGTGGGTGCCACGGCCTCCAGCGCTCGCTCGATATCGGCAGGCCCCCCGCCGCGAGGAAACTCCGGAGGCGCCACCCATCCGACGATCTCCAGTTCGTCAGCACGGCGACCGACGTCCCGCATCGCGGCGTCGAGTCGGTCTCGGTCGTCCGTATCGAGGGGGAAACCCAGAAACAGTCCGTCTCCGTGTCGACAGACGCGACGCAGGAGCGCCGGACTCAGCGAATCGCCGCCGAACCAGGTGGTCACCCTGCCGGACGACGGCTTCGGCGAAAAGTACGTGTCGTCGAACTGGTAGAATTCGCCATGATGTGTCGCGGGGGTGTCGCGCCACAACGCCTCCCAGATCATCAGGTGCTCGTCGAGGCGTCGCCCCCGAGTCGCGAAGTCGACCTGCAGGGATTGGTACTCCTCGACATGCCAACTCACCGAAGGCATCACAGTGAGTCGCCCGCCCGAGATCAAGTCCAACGTAGCCATGTCCTTGGCCGCGATGATCGGGTGCCGCAACGGCGCGATGAGCGCGGCAGCGACGAGCCTGATCGTCGACGTCGCTCCCGCAATGGCCGCCAGTTTGATGAGCGGCGACGGCCACGGGGTGGCCGGATCCTGCATTCCTGGTCGCACCCAGTCCCTCGGCTCTTCGGGTGCTCCCAGCGCGTTCGCCGAGCCACCCATCACCACGTGTTCGCTGACAAACAGACTCGAGATGCCCTCGTCCTCAGCCGCTTTGGCCATGTCGAGATGGCGGCGCTCGTCCTTGGGCTCGAGAAGGGTCAGCAGCTCGCTCATCGCCAGCATGACCTTGGGACGTCGTCCGGAATAGTTCAACGTTGCTCAGCTCCTTCGTCTTTCGACGCACGTTCGGCGAGGTCGGCACAACCCGCCCCCGATACTGCTCACTGTCTTGAAGCGGACATCTCCGATGCCGCTCGATAACCGAAGACCATCCCGAGGCCCAGTGGTACTCCTGGACCGGGGTACACATGGCCCGCCACGGATGCCGTGGAGCCACCCGCGGCGAACAAGCCCGGGATCGGGGCTCCGTCGTCGCCGAGGACACGGCCGTCACGGTCGATGACGGCACCGCCTTTCGAACCGAGATCACCCAGCACTATCCGGACCGCGTGCAAGTCCCCCTCGGTCAACGGGACGAGCACGCCATTCGGTCCGTCACCGACGCCGAAGAACCTGTCGTAGTCGTCCTCGCCTCGGTGAAAATCACTGTCGAATCCAACTTTCGAGAACTCGTTGAACCGGTCGACCGTGGCCCGTAGATTCCTCGCGGGCACTCCGATTCGCTCCGCGAGCTCTTCGGGCGTCCGACCGCTGCGCCACAGACCCGCGGCTCGGAATTCCGTCGCGTCGGGCAGCGGTCCGGAGAAGCCGCAGAAGCCCGGGATGCTCTCGGTACGGGAGTCGAAGATCCACCAGAACTCGGCCTCCGGTCCGAATTTCGCGTATTGCTGCTTCAGTGCGTGCCCCATCTGGTCATACGGCAGCGACTCGTTCGCGAACCGTTGCCCGTCCGGATCGACGAAGATCCCACCGGAGATGATCGAGGCGAAGACCGAGTGCCCGCTCGGGAACAAGACCGAGGGGCACCACCACGCCTCGTCCAGCAGATCGACGGCGGCTCCGACCGATCGAGCCGCCTCCATGGCATCGCCGGTGTTGGACCCAACCGGCGAGGACGTCCAGGCGGCGCCGGGCAACCCGTGATGCTCTCGCCGACGGCTCTCATCGCACTCGAACCCACCGGCAGCGAGCAGCACCCCGCTGCGTGCCGTCACCGATTCGCGTCCCTCCCCCGCCACCACTCCGGTGACCCGCCCGTCCGTCAGCACGAGCGAGTGCATCGGACACTGCGTACGGAGATCTGCGTTTCCGGTTCCGTCGAGTGCCAGCAGGAGTCGCCCGATGAGAGCCTGACCGCCGTCGAGCAGATCCCTGGACTCGGGCAGTCCGAACATGTCTGCACCGATCATGGGTCTGATGAGCGTCAGTCGTTCTCCGAGCACATTCCCGGCAAGCGGGAGCGGCCGAATCGTGCGACCGTCGGGCAGAGCCCGCCCCGGGGCATCGAAGTAGTCCGGGAAACGATGGTGGGCGAATTCGATCGCCTCGTCTGCCTCCAAGAACTCCACGAGATCCGGGCCCGTGCGCACGTAGGTCTCCTGCAGGTCCCGCGGCGTGCGGTCACCTACCGTGGCGCGTACGTACGCCACGCCGGCATCCACGGTGTCATCGACGCCGGCCCGACGGAGAGCGGCGTTGCCCGGCAACCAGATGCCTGCGCCCGAGTATGCGCTGATCCCACCGATGACGGGCGCCTTCTCCAGGACGAGCACTTGCATCCCACGTGTCGCGGCGGTGTACGCCCCGGTCAGTGCCGCCGCACCGGATCCGACGACGATGACGTCGACCTCGGTCGGCAAGGTCTTTCCATCCGCGGTATCGCCCATGACACCCATCTCTCTGAATCGTTCGTACAAACCTCGACTGCGGTGACGCTAGTCACGGCCGCGAAGAGTTCACCGAGGAGTTCCCGATGGGCGGAAGATTCTGACGTCCAATCGATCTCCTCTTCCACTGGCCGGAAGTCTCGATCCGAAGTCGGCCACCGATCCAATAGCCTCGCCGGCACGTGGTCTGTGCACCGTGGAACGCCGCATCCCGCGGTCATTCGTATGGAGCGAAAGGTTGGCGATGACGAGTCGTCTGGAGGGCAAGGTCGCTTTCATCACGGGCGCGGCCCGCGGTCAGGGCAGGGCACACGCGATACGACTGGCATCCGAAGGTGCCGACATCATCGCGATCGACAACAACAAGACCGCCGACACCACCGCCTACGCCGGACCGACCCCGTCCGACCTGGATGAGACCGCCCGCCTGGTCCGGGCGACCGGCCGGCGCATCGTCGCCCGCGAGGTCGATGTACGAGATTTCGAAGGGCTGTCCGCGGCGGTACACGACGGCGTCGCCGAACTGGGTCGACTCGACATCGTCGTCGCCAACGCGGGCATCTGCTCGGCCGCCATGTCGTGGGAGATCTCCCTCGAGCAGTGGCACGAGACCATCGACACCAACCTCACCGGTGTCTTCTACACGGCGAAGGCGACGGTCCCCATCCTGATCGAGCAGGGCACCGGTGGCTCGATCATCGTCATCAGCTCGGCCGCCGGGCTCCGCGGGATGCCATTCGTCGGCCACTACGCCGCGTCGAAGCACGGCATCGTCGGCTTGGCGCGAACGATGGCGAACGAACTCGGCAGCCACCGGATCCGCGTCAACACAGTCCATCCGGGTGGCGTCAACACCGAGATGACGATCCCGGACATGTCGCCGTACCTGGAGCAGTACGCCGAGACGCTCGCACCGATGTTCATGAACGCGTTGCCGTACACGGTGTCCGAGCCCGAGGACATCGCGGACACAGTCGCCTTCCTCGCGTCCGATGAGTCTCGGCACATGACTGGATCCGAAGTTCGGGTCGACCTCGGAATCCTCGCCCGCTGAGGCATTTCGGTGCTCACCATCGATGGACGACGAGCACCGGAATGCTCAACGAGCAGTGAATCCGGCGTCCACGGGTAACGCGACCCCGGTCACGTAACGGCCCATCTCACTGACGAGGTAGAGGACCGCATCCGAGACGTCATTCGATTCGACCCACGGCACCGGGAGGATGTTGCTGACCGAATCACCGAATGCCTCGGGGTTCTCGGCGAACAGCCGCTCGACATGCGGGTTCTGGATCATCGGTGTGGCCACACCCGTCGGGTGCACGGTGTTCACCCGGATGCCCATCGGGCCGAGCCAGTGTGTGAACGACCTCATCAGTCCGACGACCCCGTGCTTCGACGCCGCGTAGCCCGACGCTCCGCCGCTGCCATTTCCGCCGGTGCCCTTGAGTCCCTGGGTGGAGCTGGTCAACACGATTGCGCCCGATCGCTTCTCGATGAGACTCGGGACTGCCGCGATCACGGTGTTGTAGACGCCGACGAGGTTGATGTCCAACAGGTCTCGGAACACCGCGGACGGATCGTCCTCCGAACCCATCGCGGCGATCCCGGCGTTGGCGACGATGATGTCCAACCCGCCCAGCTCAGATTCGCCCTCCGCCACCACTTCCTTGAGTCGGTCGATGTCACGAACATCGCCCTGCCGAGCGATGATTCGGCGCCCGAGGGCCTCGACTGCCGCGGCGGTCTCGACCAGATCGTCCGACGTCGCCAGATCGTACGCGACGGTCGGCACCTGGTCGCAGATGTCCAGGGCGACGATGTCCGCGCCCTCTCGCGCGAACCGGATCGCGTGACTTCTACCCTGACCACGCGCGGCTCCGGTGATGAACGCGACCTTCCCGTCCAGCATCCCCATCATGTTCTCCTGTCTGTTACGGCAACCAACGATTGAGCGTCTCGACGACGCATCCGGGACGGTCAGAACCCTCGAGTTCGGCGGTGATGCGGATCTTCACCTGAACCCCGCCGGCCGGTACGTCCGCGCAATCGAGGATCTCGCCGCGGCCCCGCAGACGGGAACCGACCCTGACCGGTGCCGGGAACCGGACCTTGTCGACGCCGTAGTTCACACCCATGCTGACGTTCTCGACATTCAGCATCTGGGGCAGGAACAGATTGCACAGCGACAAGGTCAGATACCCATGTGCGATGGTCGACCCGAATGGCGATGACGCGGCACGAGTCGTGTCGACATGGATCCACTGATGGTCCCCGGTCGCATCGGCGAATCCATCGATCCGCGGCTGTTCTATCGCCAGCCAGCCCGTCGGTCCGATGGAGGCTCCCACCGCGTCTCGAAGACCGTCGACGCCGTCGACGACCAGGGGCGCCGCCCCGCCGCCTGTCATGATGTCCATCCCTGCACCGCCTTTCGTGTCGGCTTGTCGCTCACGGGCTTTCTTCGGTGATTCACTCCGAGGCCGCTCGCGGACGCCAGGTCAGCGCGAGGAGGACGGCGGTGAGCGCGATGGCCGCGCCGACAGCGACGGCGCCACCGGCCCACCCGTCCACCACGAGGCCCGCTGCGTGGTCGATCGAGACCTGTCCGGGACCGATCACCCCGATCACCGCCGCGACGACGGCGAGAACCATCACGTACTCGTATCCGTCTTTGAACACGAAGAAACCGTTCGTCCGGTGCGCCAGCAGCCCGGCGACGAGCATCACCGACACGACCGCGGCGGCGGCCAGTGGAGTCACGAGGCCCAGGATCAGCAGCACGCCCGCGCCGATCTCGGTCGCCACGCTCAGCCATGCCTGCGCGACGCCATGCCGTAGGCCCAGTCCGCTGAACCACCGGGCAGTTCCCTCGATCCGTCCACCACCCACCCAGTGATTGACGCCGTGCATGATCATCGTGCCGCCGAGCGTCACCCGGAGCATCAGAAGCGCCACGTCCTCCGCACCCATCAGATGACGCCGTTCTCGCTGAATTCGCGGATCGTGCGCGAGTCGTAGCCGAGGATCTCGCCGAGCACGTACTCGTTGTCCTCGCCGTAACACGGTGCGCCACGATCGATCATGCCGCCGATATGGGACGGCGACTCACTCATCTCGACGGGGAACTCCGCGACCGGCCAGGTACCGATTTTCGTGCCGGTGACCTCGGTGAGCCAGCGCAACTCGGCCAGTTGGGGATCGGATTCGCATCGATCTTCGGCGGTCTGACAGACTCCCGCCGCGACTCCCGCACCCTGCAGCGTGTGCATGAGCTCATACCGATCCCGGCCGCTCGTCCACATGGAGATCAACGAGTCCAGTTCGTCCTGGTGTGCCATCCGCTCGGCGAGCGTCGCGAATCGCCGATCATCACGCCACTCCGGATGCCCCGCGACGGTGGTGACTGCGGCCCAGTCGGCATCGTCGAAGCACGCGATCGCGATCCACCGGTCGACGCCGTGGCACGGATAGATCCCGTGCGGAGCCGCCGCCTTGTGCGGCGACCGGTTGCCGATGCGCTCCCACGACGTCCCGTTCGCGCTGTGGTCGAGCATCGCCAGCCCGGACAGGTAGATCCCGGTCTCGGTCTGCGAGGCATCGATCCACTGGCCCTTGCCCGTTCGGCCACGGTAATGAAGGGCCGAGAGCATGGCGAGGGAGAAGCTGTAGGCACCGATCCAGTCGAGGTAGGAGTATCCCCACCCGGCCGGCATCGCCGGTGTCGGAAGTCCCGACATCTCGCTGAGCCCGGACAGCGCGGCGGCTATCGGGCCGACGGCCCGGAAACGTCCGTAGGTGCCCGCCGTCCCCATCCCCGACTGCTGCGCGTAGATGATGTCGGGTTTGATCGAGCGGAGCTCGTCGTATCCGAGTCCCCAGCGATCCATCACACCCGGCGAGAAGCCTTCGGCGACGATGTCCGACACGGCGACGAGTTCACGAGCGATCTTCAGGCCGTCGGGATGCCGGACATTCAGCGAGAGGCCCCGCTTGCCCGCGTTCTTGTTGTTGAACTGTCCACCCATGTCGCTGTCGGTCACGCCCGGGATCGGCTCCGTGGCAGCCTGTCTCGCGGCGCGGCCGCCGACCGGCGCCATCGCTCCCAGCCGCGTGTCGGGATGTGCTGCCCACTCGACCTTGATGCATTCCGCCCCGAGCGCCGAGAGGAAGCGGGTCCCCCCGGCCGAGGCGAGGAACCAGGTGAAATCGAGGACGCGGATGCCGTCGAGCGCCATCGGCTTGCCGTGGACAGAGGGCCGGTTCCGATGCCATCGCGCAGCCCCGACGCTCGTCGTTGCCGCGGTGGAATCGGCAGCGACCTCGCCGGTGTCCTCGCCGAGCAGGGGCGCTCGCCGGCCGGGCGACCAGGACGTCTCCGACGACAACCACTTGCTGGTGGCGTAGGTGAATGAGCGGTCGTGTTCAGGATGTTCGATCTCGCTGAACGTGCTCCGGGCGGTCCAGTGCTGGTCTGCCAGGTTCTCTTCCGGCTTCCGGATCGGTACGCACATCACCCCCGCTTCCTGCGCTTCCCGCCACGGAGCGGTCTCGTAGGTGAATCTCCGGAAGAGCCGCTGGACGACGTCCTGGAGGTGGTTGAGTGGCTCGGTGCTCGGACCACTGCCGGGAATCGCGCGGCCCCCACGGTCGACGGCGCTCTCATCGACCTCCAGATCGGCCGCCATCCCGTAGCTCTCCAGGAACCGGATCATCTTGGTGCGGTCGCGATTTCCCACGAGCGTGAAGATGAACCAGCGGCCGTCCTTGGTGTGCAGGAGATTGGTCCCGGTCGCCACCGTCTCCCCGGCGTGCTGGCAGGTCTGCCGGTACAGCGGGACGTGCCGCATCACCCAATTCATGAGGTCCAGTTCGGTGTTCTTCGCCACGGCCTCGTGGACGGCGCACGAGACGATCTGCCCCCGACCGTACTGCTGCCGGTACACGAGAGCCCCGACGATCGCGATCAACAACTGTTCGCTCGCAACGTGATAGGCGTGCCAGAGCTGTGGCGCGATCGGCGGTAGATCGTACGTTCCGCTCGGCTGTGGCGAGTAACCGCAGTTCATCGCCTGACCACCGAGGGCGAGATGCACCAGATCCGAACCTCGGTAGTCCCGCCACGGACCCGTCTCGCCGAACGGTGTCATGCGCGCCACGACCAGACTCGGGAACTCCCGCCGAAGCGTCTCGGCATCGGTGCCCAGCGCCCGCCGGGAGTCGCCCTCCGACGGCGACCTCGAGTCGATGATCACGTCCGCCCCCTGTAACAGGGTCTTCAGCTCGACGGCACCGTCCGGTGTGTCCACGTCGATGACCACAGACCGTTTTCCGCGGTTGTAGTTCCAGAAGTACAGCGACCTCTCGGGGTCGACCACACCGCCGTAGAACGGCCCGATCTCTCTCGTGGGGCTGCCGCCGGTCGGTTCGATCTTGACCACGTCGGCGCCGAGACCTGCCAGGACCAGCCCGCAGTACTCGGCCTGCTCATCGGCGATCTCTACGACTCGGACACCGGCCAACAGTTGCGTTTCCATAGCGGGGACTTTAGTCGCAAGACTATTAGCATGTCGGTGTCCTCCCGGCCAGTGAGAGGCCCTCGGTCCACCACGACGCCCGCGTCAGCCGTCCAGGTCGGGTACCTCGACGAGCCGCGCGCGCACTGCCTCGTCGATGGAGTCACGCAGGTATGAACACCCCGCGTATCGGGCGCGTTCGTTGACGTCCGCGATCCGTCCGAGTTCGACGCAAGACGACGAGTCGCCCCACTGGACCGAGGTCTGCGCGAGACTGTTCTTCTTGACCAGAACGCCGGTGCCGCAACGACGACATGCCAACGGTTGCATCTCTTCTCCTTTGCGAAAGCGTGCTGTGGTCCGACACGTGTCGGTCGAACACGTGAAGGCTCGCCGCGGGAAGAATCCTCTCGGACGGCCCCGCGACGAGCCTCAGACGATCTCTCAGGCGTGTCAGGCGTCGACCGAATCGAAGGAACCGGCGGGCGCGCTGCTGATGTAGCGGCCGGAAGCGAGGTTGTCCTCAACCTCTTTGCGCCACGCCGAATTGGCACGGTCGGTGTCGATCTCGAACTCGAACCGCTGGACCATCTCCGGGGTCACGTCGGCGACATCGACGTAGAACTGTTCGTACCAGCGCCGCAACTGATAGACCGGTCCGTCCTCGTCGCACAGGAGGGGGTTGTCGATCTTCGTCTTGTTACGCCAGATCTCGACGTCCTGCAGAAAACCCTTCTCGACGAATCCGGCGAATGCCTCCGCCGTCTGCGCCGACGCCTCGTCGCTCATCCCCTCGGGTTTACGCACGAGCACACCCCATTGCAACACGAAAGATGTTGCGGAGATCGGGTAGTGGCAATTGATGAGGATGGTCTCCATCTCCCCGCCACCCTCGAGGCTCGTGTACTCGCGGTCGATCATGTACGAAGGCCCGTAATACGCAGACTCGGAGCGACCCGGATCGAGGTCGATGCTGACCGGTTCAGCGCCTGGCGTCACATCGACATCCGGCCGTGGAGCCGACCTCGACGATTGCGCGGCGATATGCCCTTCGAACACATTCTTGAAATACACGGGGAAGGCGTAGTGGATGTAGTAGAAGTGCGCCATGTCGACGACGTTGTCCACGA
This sequence comes from Gordonia sp. NPDC127522, assembly GCF_042672305.1. Lineage (NCBI taxonomy): Bacteria > Bacillati > Actinomycetota > Actinomycetes > Mycobacteriales > Gordoniaceae > Gordonia > Gordonia sp. NPDC127522. The sequence goes on along the minus strand of NZ_JBHXVK010000001.1, from coordinate 275,394 downwards.
TCTCCCGGCAGTGCGAGCCATCGATCTGCACCGAGCTCCACGTCCATTCCGACCACGCCGAGGTCCCGTAATCCTCGATCTCGGGAATCGTCACCTCCGGGGGAGGCGGATTGCCCTCGGGATCATGCCAGATGAACAGCTGGCCATTCCGCTCGAGCGTGGTCCATGCCCTGGTGCGAGCCAGCGGTGGCACACGCCGGGCATAGGGAATGTCCTTGCATCGGCCATTGCCACCCCACCGCCAGTCGTGGAACGGGCAGGCGATCTCATCGCCCTTGACCTCACCCTGGCTCAGATCACCACCCATGTGCGGGCAATAGCCGTTGAGCACATTGAGTTTGCCTGTGCTGTCGCCGAAGACGACCAGCTTGGTGCCGAAAGCCTGGACGCTGTGTGGCTTGCCGTCCCGGAACGAATCTGCCAGACCGAGACAGTGCCAACCACGTGCGAACCGCGCGGGCGGAGCGGCCGTCTCGATGACTCGAACCTCGTCCGACTCGGCGGGGATCGGTTGGGTAGACGTCAATGTGACCTCCTGGTAGCTACTGTTGGCGGCGCGGTTTGAGCCGGAGCTGCCGACTCGAGCAGCTTGGGGCACGCGCGGCGCGATCCGACATCACACGGTGCAATGGGTCCCGGGCAGAGGACCTTCGCCGAATCGTTCCCACGGACTCGCCGGACCGGCGGAGTTCGTAGTGTGATGACTGCCACTGACCGTAGGAGATTTGGGCCACTGCGGTTTTGCGACTTCCGGTGAGTGGAAACCCCGGCGGGGCTCCCGCTGACCGGAAAAGCGGCTCGCTCCGACCTGCGCGGACTTCTTAGCCTCGACCGCAGCGCCGATGAGGCGAGGTGATAGCCCAGGAGGCAAGAGATGACTCACGAAGTGGTGCAGAAGGTCGAGAGCATGGGACTGCGGTTGGCCGATGCGGCCGACGAGACCGAACGGCTCGGAAAACTATCCGACGAATCCGTCGCGGTCATCCGCGAGGCCGGCGTCATGCGAATGCTCGCACCGAAAGAGTACGGCGGCTTCGAGGCTCATCCGGTGGAGTTCGCCGAAGCCGTGATGGCCGTTGCGCGCAATTGCGGGTCGACCGGATGGGTGTGTGGCGTCGGCGGCGTCCATCCATGGGAGATGGCGCTGTGCGACCGCCGCGTTCAGGAAGAGGTGTGGGGAGAGAACCCCGACACGTGGATCGCCTCGCCGTACATGGCCGGCGGGATCGCCGTGCCGACCGACGGGGGTTACATCCTCAACGGCCACTGGCAGTTCTCGTCCGGAACCGACCACTGTGACTGGATCTTTCTCGGCGCCATGGTGGGTGACGCGGACGGTAATCCGCTCATGCCGCCCAAGGTCCTGCACGTGATCCTCCCGCGCAAGGACTACACGATCGTCGACGATTCGTGGAAGGTGTTCGGGCTCTGCGGAACCGGTAGCAAGGACATCCGGGTGACGGACGCGTTCATCCCGACGTATCGCACGATCGACGCGAACGAGGTGGCCGAAGGCGAGATCGCCGCAGAGCGGGCCGGACGCACTCAGACGCTCTACCGTCTGCCGTTCTGGGCGATGTTCCCGTTGGGCATCACCGCATCGGTCATCGGCACGACCGAAGGTCTGCTGCAGCGCGTGTACAACTACCAGGCGAGCAGGACGAATGCCAGCGGTGTGAAGGTCAAGGAAGATCCGTACACCCTGTCAGCGCTGTCCGAGGCCGCCGCCGAGATCTCCGCGTCGCGGACCCAACTGCTCGACGGCATCTCGCGCGCATACGACCTCGCCGACTCGGGCAAGCCGATCACTTTCGAGCATCGGGCCCTCATCCGACGCAATCAGGTCAGCTGCGCGTGGCGTGCGGTAGGAGCGGCGGACCAGATCTTCGCCCGCGCCGGCGGTAGCGCTCTGCGCCTGGACAATCCGATGCAACGATTCTGGCGGGACGCCCGAGCCGGTCTGCATCACGCGATACACGTGCCCGGCCCGACCTACCACACGACTGCGTTGACCGAGATGGGTGTCGAACCCACTCCCGCTCAACGAGTCCTGATCTGAGAACGGTTGTGCGAGTGACCGAGAACAAGACGTTCACACCGGAAAACACCCGACGGACCATCGAAGGTCCGAATGAATTGACCTATCACCTCGCCGGTACCGGCCGCGGGCTCCTGATGCTCCACGGATCGGGCCCCGGAGTGACCGGCTGGGCGAACTTCGGACCCAACGTCCCCACGTTCTCTCAGACCAGCACCGTCGTGATCCCGGACCAGCCGGGTTTCGGCGCCAGCTACACCCCGGACCTCACCACCCCGTACATCCCGCTGGCAGTCGAGGCTGCACTGCGGGTCATCGACGAGGTCGGACTCGATCAGGTCGATGTCGTCGGCAACTCGCTCGGTGGTGCGGTGGCCACCCTGCTGACCCTCGACCATCCAGATCGCGTCCGGCGCCTGGTGCTGATGGGGCCCGGCGGGATCTCGCCACAGCTGTTGTCCCCGCTCCCCAGCGAAGGGATCCGGCTACTCGTCCAGTTCTGTGAGGACCCGACTCGCGATCGTCTGGTGACCTGGATGCAGGCGATGGTGGGCGACCAGCAGTCGTTCCTCACCGAGGAGTTGGTCGAGAGCCGGTGGCAGGTCGCCTCGGCTCCCGGTGGGATCGATTTCATCCGAGACTTCTTCCGGGCTGCAATGCGCCCACCGTCCGCAGCCCAGCTCGCCGAGGTCCCGGTGTGGGCACGACTGCACGAAATCGACCAGCCGACGCTCCTCACCTACGGGCGCGACGATCGCGTCACCCCGCTCGAGGGCGCACTCCACCCCATGCGCAACATCCGCAACGCGGAGCTGCACGTATTCCCGAACTGCGGCCACTGGGCAATGCAGGAGCGACAGGACGAGTTCGAGCGACTCGTCCTGGAGTTCCTCACCCGGGGCGACTAGCTCTCAAAGGAGAACAGAATGAAGAACATCCAAGCACTCGGGTATGTCCGCACCCGAGCCACCGACATGGATAGCTGGAAACGCTTCGCCGACGCCATCGGCTTCGCCTACGGTTCCGGCGACGAGGACGGCGCGCTCTACCTGCGGATGGACGAGCGAGCCGGGCGAATCGTCGTTCTCCCCGATGAGGTGGATGCCGTTTCGGCAGTGGGCTGGGAGGCGCCGCACGGCGCAGCGCTCGATGCGGTCCGCGAGGCGGTCGACGCCAGCGGCATCGAGACGACGCCACTGAGCCAGGACGAGCTGGACATCCGCCGGGTCGAGGCAGCGTTCCGGTTCATTGCTCCGGGAAGCACCCCGATCGAGGTCTTTCACGGTGCGGCACTTGACCACTCGCCGTTGTCGACGCCCTATGGCAACCGTTTCGTCACCGGAGATCTGGGACTCGGCCACGCGGTGGTTCCGGTCACCGACCTCGACGCCGCCTTTTCCTTCTACACCGAGGTCCTCGGCTTCTACACCCGCGGCGCCTTCCGTCTGCCGCCGACGCCGGAGTACCGCGGCCAGCGCCTTCGGTTCATGGGTGTGAATGCCCGCCACCACAGCATGGCCATCATCCCCGCGACCGAGATCGAGCCGCCGGCGCTCGTTCACGTCATGGTGGAGTGCGAGACGCTCGACGAGGTCGGTCGCGCTCTCGACCGAGTGACCGCTGCCGGATTCCATGTCTCCGTCACGCTCGGACGCCACACCAACGACAAGATGGTGTCGTTCTATGTCCGCACACCGAGCGGTTGGGATCTCGAGGTGGGGTGCGAAGGCAAGCTCGTCGATCAGGCGACCTACTCCGCCGACGAGATCACGGCGGACAGCTACTGGGGCCACGAGTACCGCCCCTACGAGAAGTAGTCGACATGACAAGGGCTCCCATCTACTCCGGCGTCGCTGCCGACGTCGCCTCGACCATCGCCGCTTACGCGCATGCCTGGGATGACGGTCTGGTCGACGACGTCGTGGCCCTGTACTGCGATGACGCGACCATCGACCTTCCGGGCATCGGCGTCGTGAGCGGCCTCGAGGCGATCGAGCGGCTGTATTCGGATCTGGTGTCGGATCACCGCAGCAGGCACGTGTTCGCGAACACCCATGTCTCGTCGTGGACAGCCGACACAGCAGTTGCGACAAGCGATCTCATCGTTCTCGGCGGCGACCCATGGTCGGTACAGGCGGTGGGTCGCTACGTCGACACATTCCGCTATCAAGACGGCGCTTGGCTTTTCCACACCCGCACGCTGACGCTGGTCGAGTGACCTCGCGGCCATGGGGGCGACCGCTGTCTGGGTCGCCCCCATGGCCGGCCGACATACAGACCCCCGCCTCGGAGAGAGCACATGACCACCGACTTGAACCCGCACAGCAATCGCAGCGTGATCCTCACCGTCGCCGAGGTGATCGACGAGACCCAGGACGCCCGCAGTATCGTCTTCGACCTCCCGACCCACAACGCGGAGAAGTTCGTCGACTACCTGCCCGGGCAGTTCCTCACTCTGCGGATCCCCAGCGAGCAGATCGGGTCGGTCGCCCGCTGTTATTCGTTGTCATCGACCGCCGGGCACGATGAACGACCGAAGATCACGGTCAAGAGAACTTCTGACGGTTACGGATCGAACTGGATCTGCGACAACCTCGCGGTGGGTGCACAGATCGAGGTGCTGCCGCCGTCGGGTGTGTTCACTCCGTCGGACATCGACGCTCCGACCCTCCTGATCGCCGCGGGTTCAGGGGTGACCCCGGTGATGTCGATCCTGAAGGCTGTCCTCGCCGACGGCACCGGCCCCGTCACGTTCCTTTACGCGAATCGCGGCGAACGTGACGTCATCTTCGCCGCCGAGCTCCGCGAACTGCAGACCCGTCACGCCGATCGACTGACGGTGATCCACTGGCTGAACTCGGTGCAGGGCCGACTGACCGAAGACCAGGTCGCCAACCTGATCGCACCGTTGTCGGCGACGCACTCGGCCTACGTCTGCGGCCCCGGTCCGTTCATGGATGCCGTCCACGCCGGGTTGTCGAAAGCTGGATTCGGTCATGAGCGCGTGCACAACGAGGTGTACACCTCGTTGTCCGGCGATCCCTTCGAGGACGTCGAGCTCGGCGAACTCAGCGACGAGGAGGTCGATTCGGCGGCACAGGTCGAGGTCGAGCTGGACGGGCACACCCATCAGCTGTCCTGGCCCCGCTCACGAACCCTTGTCGACGTGATGCTGGGGGCCGGGCTCGACGCACCCTACTCGTGCCGCGAAGGTGAGTGCGGATCGTGTGCGTGTTCGCTGACCAAGGGCACCGTCGAGATGGCGGTGACCGGCGCCCTCGACGACGCGGACATCGCCGACGGCTACATCCTGGCCTGCCAGGCTCGTCCGACCTCGGATTCGCTTCGAATCGAGTTCTGACGAGCCGGCGGTCAGGAGCCTGTCTCAGTCGGCCGAGTTCGCGGTCTCGCCGGACCGCATGTCGAGCGCGATGTCCACGATCAGGTCCTCTTGACCGCCGACGAGTCCTCGCCGGCCGACCTCGAGGAGAATGTCCCGGACATCGAGGTCGTAGCGGGCGGCCGCGGCCTCGGCGTGCCGCAGGAACGACGAGTAGACCCCCGCGTAACCGAGCGTGAGCGTCTCACGGTCGACGCGGACGGGACGATCCTGCAGGGGCCGCACGATGTCGTCGGCGGCGTCCTGGAGCGCGAAGAGGTCCGCGTTGTGCTTCCAGTTGTACAAGTCGGCCACCGCGATGAACGGCTCGATGGGGCAATTGCCCGCACCGGCGCCGTGCCCGGCCAGGGAGGCGTCGACGCGCAGGGCGCCGGCTTCTACCGCTGCAACGGAATTCGCCACTGCCAAGGACAGATTCTCGTGCGCGTGGATGCCGATCTCGGTGGCCTCGTCCAGAATCTCGCGGTAGGCACGGACCCGCTCGCGAACTCCGTCCATGGTCAGTCGACCGCCCGAATCGGTGACGTATACGCAGTGAGCCCCATAACTCTCCATCAGCTTCGCTTGGTCGGCGAGGGCCGGGGCCGAGGTCATATGGCTCATCATGAGGAAGCCGGAGACGTCCATGCCCAACTCACGGGCGGTGGAGATGTGTTGGGCGGCGACGTCTGCCTCGGTGCAGTGGGTGGCCACGCGCACCGAACGAACACCGAGTTCATAAGCCCGGGTGAGGTCTTCGATGGTGCCGATCCCGGGCAACAGCAGCGTCGTCAGTCGCGCGTGCGTGATGTTGTCCGCGGCGGCCTCGAGCCACTGCCAGTCGGTGTGGCTGCCGGGCCCGTAGTTGAGGCTGCCGCCCGAGAGACCGTCACCGTGGGCGACCTCGATGGCGTCCACGCCGGCGGCGTCGAGGGCCTTCACTATCCGGCCCACCGAATCCGGAGAGATACGATGTCGCACGGCGTGCATGCCGTCGCGCAAGGTGACGTCCTGGATGTACAGCTGGGTGGTACTCATGTGGTGGCTCCTGCCAGGGTTGCTGCCTGTGCTGCGATGCTGTCCGCGTATCGCAGCGCGGCCGAGGTCATGATGTCGAGGTTGCCCGCGTACGCCGGCAGATAGTGTGCTGCGCCCTCGACTTCGAGGAAGACGCTGACCTGGTGGGTGGGGACTGTCGTCGAGGTCTCCGCCAGCAGGGTCTGCACGGGCTGGTCGGCGGGGATCTCGCTGATCTGCACCATCTGCTTCAGGCGATAGCCGGGCACATACGCGGCCACATCAGCGACCATCGAGTTCACCGATTCGCGGATCGCCTGGTGCGTCTCCGCCTCTGGCGCGTGCACGAGACACAGAACGGTGTCACGCATGATCAATGGCGGGTCGGCCGGGTTGAGCACGATGATGGCCTTGCCACGCTCCGCTCCCCCGACACTGGTGATTGCATGAGACGTGGTCTCGGTGAACTCGTCGATGTTCGCCCGAGTCCCGGGGCCGGCCGATTTCGAGGCGATGGACGCCACGATCTCGGCATAGGGCACTGGTGCCACGCGCGAGACCGCGGCGACTATCGGGATGGTCGCCTGCCCGCCGCAGGTCACCATGTTGGCGTTGGGAGCGTCGAGGTGCTCGGCGAGATTGACCGCCGGAACGACGAAGGGGCCGATGGCGGCCGGGGTCAGATCGATCATTCGCTTGCCCAACGGTGCGAGCAGCTCGTTGTTGGCGACGTGCGCGCGGGCCGAGGTGGCGTCGAACACGATGCCGATGTCGTCGAACTCCGGGAGATCGAGAAGGCCATGCACGCCGGCAGCGGTGGTGGGCACGCCAAGCCGCGCCGCGCGGGCCAGGCCGTCGGATTCCGGATCGATGCCGACCATCGCGCCCATCTCGAGGTGCTCAGAATGCCTCAGGACCTTGATCATCAGGTCGGTGCCGATGTTTCCCGAGCCGATGATGGCGACCCGGGTCTTGGGTGTGGGGTTCATGCTGCTCATTCCTTCACGAAGTTCGCCGAAACCGAACCGAGACCGGTGATCTCGGCTCGGACAGTGCAGGGGCCGGTGATCGGCACCATGGGGCCGAGCGCACCGGAGAGGATGACCTGACCGGCTCGGAGCGGATCACCGTGTTCGCGCGCGGCCCGAGCGAGCCAGCTCAGCGCGTTCAGGGGGTCTCCCAGGCATGCGTCTCCGGTACCCGTCGAAACCTCGTGCCCATCGACGAGAGTTCGCATCGCCGAGGCGACCGGGGAGAATGTCTCGAGCGGAGTGTGATGATCCCCGAGAACGAACAACCCACTCGAGGCGTTGTCGGCCACGGTATCCCCGAAGGTGATGTCCCAGTTCGCGATCCGGCTGTCCACGATCTCGATTGCGGCCACTGCATAGGCGACCGCGGCGGCCACGTCCGCGACGTCCAGCGCACCGTCCTCGAGGTCCCGGCCGAGGACGAACGCGATCTCGGTCTCGACTTTGGGCTGTAGCAGCCGGGACAGGGGCACGTTGCCACCGTCGGTGTAGGCCATGTCGTCGAACAGGAAGCCGAAATCGGGCTGGTCGACGCCGAGCTGACGTTGGACAGCAGGCGAAGTCAGCCCGATCTTGCGGCCGACGATGGTCGCGCCCGCGGCCACGCGGTCGCCCACGATGTGCTGTTGCACCGAGTACGCCGCACTCAGGTCGTCGGAGCCGATCAGGTCCCGGACGGGGACGGTCGGGATGCGCGATGTCTCCGCCGTTCGGAGCCGATCGGCCGCGACCGCGATCGCGTCGCCGGCCACACGCGGATCTTGGAGGTCAGGGGTACCACTCATCAATTCAGTCCAACTCTCGGTGCGAACCCGGTCAGATGATCCGGACGACCCACTGTCCCTCCGGGACCCCCGGTACGCCAGCAAACAGTTCCACTGAGCAGAACGCGGCCGTAAAATGGGCGCCGTGACCAACCATCGACCCCCGATGTCGAACCCCGGGAGCGCCGAACCCGGCTTCGACTCGTCGACGGTCCTCGGGAAGGTGATGGTGACGTTGCACTCTTTTCGAATAGATGACGCTGCACTGTCTTTCAGTGAGATCCAACGACGTACCGGCATCGCGAAAGGCACGCTACACCGAGTCCTCGGAGACATGGTCGAGGTCCGATTGCTCGACAGGGCGGATGATGGGTACCGCCTGGGGGGGCAGCTTTTCGAACTCGGGATGCGCGCCTCGGTCGGGCGCGGCCTGCTCGAGCTGGCGATCCCGTTCCTCGAAGACCTCTACGTACGAACCAGGGAGACCGTCCACCTCGGCGTACTGGACGGCAACGAGGTGATGTACCTGTCGAAGATCGGCGGTCATCGCCAGGCCGCGGCTCCGTCGAAACTTGGTGGGCGGATGCCAGTGCACTGCACAGCGATCGGCAAAGTCCTTCTGGCGCATGCAGCGCCGGATGTTCGCAACGCAGTACTGGCGGGTCCACTGCCACGGCACACCCCGCACACGATCGTGCACCCCGGCGTGCTGAACCGGCAGTTGGAGCGCATCGTGGTCGAGGGAGTGGCCTTCGAGGCCGAGGAATCGACTCTCGGAATCGTATGCGTCGCCGCGCCGGTTCGCCTCGCCGGCGGCGACGCGATCGCCGCGATAAGCGTCACCGGACCCGCCGTACGTTTCGATCCCGCTGCTCACGCGGCATCGGTACGGGCCGCTGCGAACGAGCTCGGCAACGTTCTCACCAGACGAGAACGACTCAGCGATCGATAGCCTCGACGGTCCAGACCCCTCGACACGATACTCGGTCTTCGTGACCACGCCCAGGGCGTTGGTTCACCACGACCGCCAACCCGATCGGGGTGCTCGAACCCCGGTTGGCGTCCATGGCAATGCGTCTTGCGGGAGCTGAGTCCCATCGACGACAGTCGTTGGTATGCCGCAGCTACCGCAAGCTCGCATCGATCAGAACTTCAACTCGGTGAGCAGTTCGGCGGAGGTCATCACCCTGCCGAGAAATGGGAAGAGCTTCTGCATCGTCATCTCGCTGTACTCACCGAGCATCCGGTCCGTACAGTCGGACAACACGACGACTCCATAGTCACGTTCATTGGCGCTGCGCGCAGTCATCGAGACTCCGAAATCCGTTGCGAGACCGGCAATGACCACGATATTGCGTCCCAAGTTGCGGAGTAGTACGTCGAATTCGCTGCAGGTGAACGGGTCCACCTTCGCGTTGTCCACCACAAACTCGGGGCGCCCCGGTTGCGGCGCGATCTCATCGAGTGTGTTCGCGCCCCACTCGCCTCGTACGGCCATGTTCTCCTCCGGACACTTGAGTACTCGACCGGTGCCACGGACATAGCCGTTGCGGCGCACCTTCAGTTCTGGGTGGCCTGGGCGGAATGTCTCATTATGATAGATGATGGGAACACCGAGCTCGCGACACCCCTGCACCACTGAGGCAATTCGCTCTTTCGTGTCAGGAAATGGAAGGTTGTCGTTCGTGAACTGGAATCCACTGCCTTCCGGATGCCAGAAGTCATTCTGCATATGCGTGAGCACCAGGACGATATCGTCCACAGGCACCGGCGGGAACTCCGGAATTTCGATGTCGAGGGGCATTGTTCTCATTTCCTTGATTGACTACAACCCTCAGGCCACCTTTCGCGGCCCGTGTGGCGTGAACTACACAATGTCCCGTCCGGGCCGTACGACCACCTCGATGTGTCGGATCGAACGGCCCGGAGGGCACTCAGGACTCCACCCCGAAGCGTCCGTCATGGACAATTCGGGTGCTCTTTGCCAGGGTCAGAACTGACTACTTACCTGTCGACTTCGTGACAAAGCTGTCGATGAGTTCAGCAATTCCGACCGGATCTTCGAACATCGGGTAATGACCGATACCGTCAAGGATCGCGACCTCGGCGTCCGGACCGACGAGCGCAGCAGACCTACGGATGAGCTCCTCTGGCAGCCAGAAGTCATCGGTACCCTTCACGATCAGGACAGGACATTTCGCCGAGCCCTGTGCCTGCAACTTCTCTCTGACATCATGCGACGCCCAACCTTGAATGTCCCCGTTGCCGGCCTCGTGGGCGTTCTGGTGCTGCCACCACAACTCCTTGACCTTGAGCGGGTCAGCGAGGGTTTTCGTCCCCAGGGAATCGATTGCAGCGTATTCGAGGAATGGCTTCCATGCTGTCGACCACGACGGGAATTGCAGCGGCTCTGGGTGAGGAAGAATCGGACTACCCCAGGCCAACCCTTCCATTGGGATGATCGCGCGAAAGTCTTCACTGTGATTGGCAATGAGGTCGAAAGAAATACTCCCACCAATCGAGCACCCCGCAACCACAGGCTTCTCGTCACCAAAGGTCGCGGCGCAGAATGCATGCACGAACTCGGCGTGCTCGTGAAGCGTACGCGTTGGTTCCCAGTTGACCGGATATGATCGCGAGTGTCCTGGCAGATCGACTGCAACGGCGCGGTAGCCGCGCTTGGCGAGCTCGGGGAGCAGATACTGGTACTCGCGAGAGTCAGACCCCGCCGTATGGATGCCGAGAAATGGAATACCTTCGCCGATCTCGTCATAGAAGGCTCTGGTGCCGTTCACTTCGATGTAGTGGCCAGTCAAGCTGTTATTCGAAATCATTGTTTTCCTTGGTGAGGTGCCGTGACGGCGTGGATCGATAGGGCAACAGGGTCGTCAGGCGAAGCTGCGGGCATACACGTTGTACAACGCGCGCAACGCGATGTGGATTCGACCCGCCTCGAACTGGTTGCCCGAGATCACGACCTCGGGAGTGCGGTAACCGCCCCCTTCGGCGTTCGCATCCTCGTACGAGACAAGGTGCCGGGAACCTGCGGCGATGGCATCCGTGAAGATCAGTTCACCCGCGCTCACCCGACGCCAGACCTCACCAGACGCCGCGATCGTCACGACCGAACCGAACGGTGGCTCGTGATCGAGCGCTTCGACAATCCTCCCGCGGTATACCTTGAGCCACAGAACGTCATCTCCGTTACGCAGGCAGATCGAACCGTCGTACCACTCCGTGTGGGTACGGAAGTCTGCGTCATTCTCCAGATTCCGGACGAAGCGGTCCGTTTCAGTGAGTTCTTGAGTCGACATGGTTCTCCTTGCGCATCCGCCGTTCCCGACCGACTAGTCGGTTACCCAGCTCACAGTATGCTATTGTTGTGACCTAGTCAACAGATTCGGCCGGGTTCTGGGGTCGCTGCGGGTGGCGCTCGCAGCCCGCCGAGACGGAGTGCAGGGCGAGCCAACGCCCACGTGATGGTTCTGTGGCGTGGTCACCACACTCACGAGCAAGACTTCGACAGCGCCGCGCAATCGTCGCCTCACTCACTCACTCACCGACCATCGCTTCCCGGAGTGCCGATCGGCCAGCCGAGGAGTCGACAGTGCCGTCGCGTTCCCGCCTGAAGCGGCTGCGTGTCCTCCGCCAGAGGAGGAAAATGGTCACGCCACTCACCGCAAAGAGCACCGATGCGCCGACATACAGGGTGAAACCGGTGACGTAAGACAGCAAGTAGCCGGCAGCGATCGGGGTGATGATCGACCCGACCCGGCTCAGACCCACGACTGCACCGACGGCACGCGCTCGCAGTGCAGCCGGATAGAGCGGCGGGGTGGACGCCATGTATGAAGACATGGCGGCGAAACCGCCCATACCCAAGAGCGCGGCCGCGACGATCGCGACAGGGCCCGCCATCGTCAAGGCGAAGGTGAGCTGAGCGATCACCGCGATCGTCAGCATCAGCCATGCGACATGCGTCGAGAACAGTTTCATTCCGAGCACACCGAACACAACAGCGCCCATGACACCACCGAAGGTGACGACGGTGCCGACCAGGGTGCCGGTCCTTTCGTCGCCGGTCGCATCGGTGATGAGCTGGGGAGTCCAGTTGGTGACGAAGTAGTACGCGGCGATGAGCATCGTGAAGCCGAATGTCAGCATGAGTGTCGTCCGAAGGTATGGAGCCGAGAACGGCGTCATCGCCGCATCGTCCGAGTCATGGACCCGGCCGGACTCGTCAACAGGCGGCTTGGCCGCCGGGTCGACACCGTCGAGATTGAGCTTTGCCGCGATCCGGGCGATCTTCGCGCGAGAGGCGTCGTCGTCCCGGGTCACCAGATATTCCAATGACTCCGGCAACAGGAAGATCATCGCGACGGTACCGATGAGGCTGATGGCGGCGCCGGTGTGGAACAGAGTCTGCCACCCACCACCCAGGGCATCGAGCAGTACGAGCCCGACCGACCCGGCGAGGAAAGCGCCGGTTGCGTACCCGATGGTTGTCATCGCGGTGCTCATGTTGCGGTTCTTCAGGGAGGAGAACTCCTGCGCCACAACGATGGTGAGCGCGCCGATCACCCCGACGCCGAGTCCCGTCACCAGCCGGAACCCGAAGAGGGCCCACACGTTTGGAGCCATCGAACTGAGGAACATGCCGATGGTGCTTGTCGCGGATGCGAGGATGAGCATTCGACGACGTCCGTAGCGATCAGCGAACCGGGTCAGGAACATCGCGCCCAGGCCCATTCCGATGAGGGCACCGCTGGCGAGCCAGCCCTTCTGCCCGGTGGTGGCGAAATCCTCGGGGAGACGCGGAAGCGCAAACCCGATGACGGCCAACTCGAATCCGTCTGCCATGTTGCCGAGGAAGCAGATTCCCACCACCACGTACTGCCAGAAACCCATTGGGCTGCGTTGCACAGCCGAGATGACATTCATCGGTTCTCCTCCGCGAGGTTGCACTGCGACGTCGCGTGGTCGCGTCGGGCCCCGACCGTCCGGTCGGTCTATGTGACGCCCCACACTAGAGCGATGACACCGGCACGTCAATCACCGGGCGGACGATCACAGCGCGAGATCAGGGGTCAGCGCACCGATCGGCACGGTCGGCAACTGCCCGCTCCTCGGCGGTGAGCCCGCCCCACACGCCGTGCGGCTCATGCACCCGCAGCGCGTGGTCGAGACACCGCGCTCGTACCGGGCACCGGGCACACGCCTGTTTCGCCCTGTGCTCGAGGGCCTTTCGCCTACTACCATGAACGCCCAGAGGCGGGTAGAACCAGTCGATCGGCTCGCCTCGGCAAGCGGCACCGATCTGCCACTGCCAGTTGCTCGCCAAAGCCGGCGGAAGACACAGGTCGAGTCCCCGCCGGTAACGCTGGGTGAGTGCTTCGAACTCACGAACAGACATCGACGGCGGCCGACCGACTTGACTGCCGGTCGGCCGGGGTGCACACGGGGTTGTCGACATCGGTCACACCTCAGAGTCGAATCCACGACGACACCACACCGCATCGGCACTCATCGGCCACGAGTGCGACTGCACCGTACCGGTTCTCACTCTCGCGTGTTCCCGATCAACGGATGGCCATGGGGTTGACCGGCGCGCCGGTTCCGTGCACGACCTTCAACGGCGACGCGGTGTACATGAACGTCCAGCGCCGGTCCGCCGCACAGGCGTCGGCGAGGTCCTCCAGCCACGCCAGTTCCGTGAACGCGATACCAAGGTTGCGCATCAGGGAGCAGTGCACCGAGACGGTGATTCCCGTTTCGGGCTCTTTGAAAACCTCGTTGCCGATGGTGTCCGTGACGAGGTTGGGGATCTCCCTCTCCTGGAACCACTCCGCGAGTCCGCGCGAGTAGGTCAGCCCGGGTTCGTTGAAGTCGTCATAGAAATACGACACGTCGTTCAACTCGTACCACGCCTTCATCCACCCGGTTCGGATGAGCAAGATGTCGCGCTTCTCGATCTGCACACCCTGCTCTGCCGCGGCAGCCTGCAGGTCTTCGTGGGTGAAGGACTCGCCCTTGTCGAGCCACTTCTTCCCGCGGTGGCGGGCCATGTCGATCAGCACGCCACGCCCGACGACCCCTTTCTCCGCGATCGGGAGGACCGATGCCCTCGTCATGGCGTCGACGGTCGTGTCCGCGTCGTAGCCGTTCCAGATCTTGCCGTCGTACCAGACATGCCCCAACGCGTCGTACTGAGTGGACCCCTGGAGGAACATCTCCGCGGCGTCGTCGGCATATCGTGCCCCGCCGGCGAACTGCGGTGCGCCTTCGGCGTCGCCCTCCCACGAACTCTGGTCCAGGACGTTGTGTCGCGTGAACTTCTTGCGAGTCGGCCATCCTGGATCGCCGGGAGCATCGGTTCGACCCATCTGCAGTTGCAGCGTGTGAACCTCGCCCGTCTCGACGTGTTGCACACCCCGGAGTGCCTCGTTCGCGTCGAGATAGTTGAGCGACCCCAATTCGTCGTCGGGTCCCCACTTACCCCAGTTCGACGGTGGGTTGTCGCCAAGCAGTTCGTTCATGGACACCTGAGTCATGAGAATACTCCTATCGTAAACCGACTGGTCGGTCGAACGCCTCAAACCTAGGTCCGCACCAAGTGGCGGTCAACCCGTTTCGTGATATTCGTTGCTGCCCATCATGTTCAGCTCTGGCGATCACAACAGCGACCTCCCGAACCCGCGAAGCCCACGTTTGATTACCCGCACGACAGGACATACAGTCGCCTCTGTATCGACCGACCGACCGAACGGTCGGGTATGCGCACCTCACTTTCGCCTAGGGAGTTTCATGTCGACCGTGGATTTCGACGTCATCATCGTGGGAGGCGGAAGCGCTGGTTATGCCTGCGCGCTGCGCTCGTCCCAACTGGGCCAGAAGGTCGCCGTCGTCGAACGCGCCGAACTCGGGGGAACGTGCCTGCACAGCGGCTGCGTACCGACAAAGGCGCTGCTGCATTCGGCGGAAGTGGCCGACGCGGTGGCCCATGCCGAGCAGGTCGGGGTCCGGGCGTCATTCGAGGGCATCGAGATGAGCCGAGTGCACGCGCACAAGTACAAGGTCGTAGCACGACTGCACAAGGGGCTCGAGGGACTCATCCGCGCCGGCGGGATCACCGTGATCGATGGCGACGGGCGACTCGTCGACCGTCACACGGTGGCCGTTGCCGACGACCGGTACTGCGCCGATTCCGTCGTCCTGGCCACTGGATCGGTGGCGAGGACCATGGGTCTGGAGATCGGAAGAAGGGTGCTCACGAGCACCGAGGCACTCGCGCTGGCACAGGTGCCGGCCCGCGCGGTGATCGTTGGTGGCAGCGTCATCGGTGTCGAGTTCGCCTCGCTCTGGCGATCTTTCGGATCCGAGGTGACGATCGTCGAGGAGATGCCCGGGCTGGCCCCACTCGAGGATCCGTTCCTGCAGAAGGAGCTGGCCCGTGCATTTCGGCGACGGAAGATTCTCGCGCGCACCGGTACCCGCGTGCAGAGGGTGGTCGAGACCGAGCACGCCGTTACCGTTGACCTCGACGACGGCGACGTCGTCGAGGCCGATGTCGCCCTGATCGCCGTCGGTCGTGGACCCAACTCGGCGGACCTGAAACTGTCCGACGCCGGGGTCACCACCGACCGCGGGTGGGTGGTGACCGACGAACGGCTACGTACGAACCTTGAAAGCGTCTATGCAATAGGCGATCTGGTTCAGGGACTGCAACTCGCCCATCGCGGATTCGCACACGGCATCTTCGTGGCCGAGGAGATCGCCGGACTACGGCCGGAGCCCATCATCGATTCGGCCATCCCCCGAGTCACGTACTGCAACCCCGAGCTCGCCTCGGTGGGACTCACCGAACAGCAGGCCATCGACCGTTTCGGCTCGGGAACCGTCCGGACCGCGGAGTACATGTTGGCGGGGAACGGGCGATCACAGATCCTCGGTACCTCCGGCGGCGTCAAGGTCGTGCGTGCCGAGAACGGCTCCGTTGTCGGCGTCCACATGATCGGCGCCCGGATGGGCGAGCAGGTGGGCGAAGCCTCGGTACTCGTGAACCACGGTCTCGTTCCGGAGGACGCCGCGCGTTTCATTCATGCCCACCCAACCCAGAACGAGGCGCTGGGCGAGGCCCTCCTCGTCCTCAGCGGCACTCCCCTGCACGCCCATTCCTGAAAGTGAGAAGATCCATGACCGATGACCGAATCATCGTCCTCGACGGCGCCCGAACTCCTGTCGGCAGTTTCGGCGGCTGCTTGTCATCCGTGCCCGCACACGAACTCGGCGCTGCGGCGGTTGCGGCGGCCCTCGGTCGTTCGGGTGTCGAGCCTTCCGAGCCCGGCGAGGTGGTGATGGGCTGCATCGGCCAGGTGGGAGCCGACGCGTACAACGCCCGACGGGTCGCGCTCGCAGCCGGCCTTCCCGAATCGACGCCTGCGTTCACCGTCAACCGCCTGTGCGGGTCCGGCCTCCAGTCCATCTGGTCCGCTGCGCAGCAAATGCGCTGGAATGCGGTTGATTTCGCGGTCGCCGGTGGCGACGAGTCGATGTCGCGCATGCCGTTCTACGACTTCAACGCGCGCGACGGTCGTAAACTCGGGGATCGACGTCTGGTCGACGGGACGGTTGCCATGCTCACCGACCCGTTCAGTGGCACCCATATGGGCGTCACCGCCGAAGCCGTCGCAGAGAAGTACGGCGTGTCCCGGCTGCAACAAGACCAGTTCGCAGTGGAATCGCAGCGCCGCGCCGGAACCGAAGCCGCGCGAGCCGCTTTCGCCGAAGAGATCGTCGAGTTCACGACATCGGGTCGCACGTCGCGTGTGATCGCCGCGGACGAACATCCGAAGCCGGATACGACTCTCGAGACACTGGCGGGCCTCCGCCCGGCATTCCAGTCGGGCGGCACCGTGACCGCCGGAAACGCCTCTGGGATCAATGACGGCGCCGCCGCGGTCGTCCTCGCACGTGAGCCGATCGCGCGCGAACGCGGTCAGCACTCGGCGCTGGTAGCCCTCGAGCATGTCTCGGTTGCTGCGATGGAACCCAGCCTGATGGGTTACGCCCCGACACCTGCCCTGAGGCAGCTGTTCGCAGCGACCGGACTCGCCCCCGCCGACATCGACATCGTCGAGCTCAACGAGGCGTTCGCGTCCCAGGCGGTGGCGGTGATCAGAGATTCCGGACTCGATCCTGAGCGCACCAACCCGTACGGCGGAGCGATTGCGCTCGGTCATCCCGTGGGGGCCACCGGCGCCATTCTGACACTCCGAGTCGTCAAGCATCTCAGGCGCTCGGGTGGCGAGTTCGGCATCGTGACGATGTGCATCGGCGGCGGGCAGGCATTGGCCGCGCTGTTCCGCCGTCTCGGTTGAATCGGGTATCCGGCGGACACCTTGCCATGTGCTCCGGGTCACATTACGCTATTGAGACGACTTCTCGACCGACCGGTCGGCCGAGAGGTCATCCACTTCCTCGACAACAGAGAACGGATGCGCAATGCCCAAAGCGCTCATGGTCGTCGGCAGCAACCCGACGAGTGCCGACACCGAGCAGGATTTCAACGACTGGTACACGAACACGCACCTGGACGACGTGATCTCGGTGCCCGGATACAACCGCGCAACACGCTATCGGCTGCATCCTGTCCGTCCGTTGCCCGGGGTCGGCGAGTCACGGTTTCGCTACCTCGCGATCTACGAGGTGGAGGTCGATGATCTCGCCACCGCGGCAGCAGATCTCGAGTCCGCGCTCGAGAACGGTCAGGTCCCGCTCATCGATGCACTCGACCGCGACATGTCGGTGGACTTCTACGAACTCATCGAGGATGCGCAACGCCCCTGATGGACGAACCACCGGAGCTCGACGATCCTGCGAGGTGGAGCCGCCCGAGCAGACGCTCGGACGCTCCACCTCTGCCGGCCATCGGCGGCCGGTGATCAGCTCAAGCCGCCCCGTTGGCAGCCGCCATCCCGGCCAGCGGGCCGAGGGTTTCACCCGTGATGTATGTGGATTCCGGTGAAGCCAGAAATGCAACTGCCCGGGACACGTCGATCGACTCGACCCACGGAACACCCATCGGATTGTTGACGAATGCCTCGCGGACCTGATCTTCGGTCGGATTCTCGATTCCGGGCAGAAACAGTCTCTCGGTCGCCTGGTTCCGGATCATGCCGGTGTTGACATTGGTCGGCGTCACCACATTGACCGTGATCCCCTTGTCCGCCACCTCCATCGCGGTTGCCTTCGCCAGCCCGATGATCCCCCACTTTGCCGCCGTGTAGTGGCCCAGATTCGCGAATCCCATGTGGCCGGCAGCCGATGAGATGGCAATGATCCGGCCATAGCGCGCCTCGATCATGAATGGCAACACCGAGCGAAAGCTGTTGAACACGCCGGTCAAATTGATGTCGATCATCTCCGACCACATGCCGGCAGACATCGTCGACACCTCGCTCATCGAGAGGATGCCGGCATTTGCGATACAGATGTCCACCCTGCCCAGTTCCGCGACGGTATCTTGTGCGAACGACGTCATCGTGTCAAGGTCACGAACGTCCACCTTGCGCGCCAACACGCGCCGGCCGAGCTGTTCGACCGCACGAACCGTCTCGGCGAGATCGGATTCGGTCGCTCCGGGATACTGGGTGAAGGTCGGGTCGTCGAGCAGGTCGACAAGCGCGACGTCGGCACCCAACTCAGCCAGATGAAGCGCGTGTGAGCGCCCCTGGCCGCGCGCTCCACCTGTGATCAGGGCAACTTGGCCGTCGAAGATTCCCATGTCAGTTCCTTCCTTCCGTGTGCAGTCGAGTCACCGGGTTCCGGCGACTCCGGATCGTCGACTTTCGATCGCCTGCGCGTAGAGCCGCCCCGCCCGATACGACGACCGGACCAGTGGACCAGCCAACACCCCGCCGAATCCGACCTGCTCGGCCTCGACCTCGAGGTCGACGAACTCGTCCGGCTTCACCCACCTGTCGACCGGGAGGTGACGCGCGGTCAGACGCAGATACTGGGTGATGGTGAGTAGTTCGCATCCGGCAGAACGCAGATCGACCAGGGCCGCGGACACCTCGGCGCGCGTCTCACCCATGCCGAGTATCAGATTCGACTTGGTCACCAGACCCGAATCGCGCGCCCGTCTCAGCACGTCGAGCGACCGGTCGTACCCGAAGGCCGGACGGATCCGGTTTCGCCTCGATCGGGGTGGCCGAGTTCCGCACCTCGAGGCGGAGGAGCTTGCGACCGTCGGGCCTGGCTGACACGGTGTCCTCTCTGTTCGCCGGCACGGAACGATCTCGGTGGACGCGCCTCCGATGATGATGCGTCGTCGACACCGGATGACGCTGTCAGCCAGCGTTGTTCGCCGCGGACTCTTTTCGGAGGACCCCCTTGGAGATCTTGCCGATGGACGTCTTGGGCAGTGCCTCACGCAGGTCCACCACAGTCGGGATCTTGAACTTGGCCAGCCGTCCCTCGCAGAACTCCTGTATCGCTTCCGGGGTGAGTTCGGCGCCCGGCTTGGGCACCACCACGGCCTTGACCGCCTCGTCACGCAGCGGGTCGGGAACACCGATGACCGCGACCTCCTCCACATCGGGGTGCTCGCTGATCGCGAACTCGACCTCGGCGGTCGAGATGTTCTCGCCGGCGCGCTTGATCATGTCCGACCGGCGGTCGAACCAGTACAGATACCCGTCTTCGTCTGCGTACGCGTTGTCCCCTGTCCACAACCAGCCGTCCCGCAACGCTGCCGCGGTCGCCTCCGGATTGTTGTGGTAGCCCTTCATCAGGGTTCGCCCCGGCACGCCCTGGACGATGATCTCACCCACCGAGCCGACCGGGACATCGTTGCCCTCGATGTCGACCAGTCGAACCGTCCGTCCCACCAGCGGCTTCCCGATAGAGGGCCACTTCTTGGGCCCGAACACCGGGCTCAGGGTCACCAGGGTCATGGCCTCGGACGACCCGTAGGCATTGATGAGTTCGACATCGAAACGGTTCTGGAAAGCGTCCTTCTCCTCGTCGGACACGTTCAGCGCGTAGAACAGTCGGCGGAGACGATGATCGCGGTCCGTGTCGCGCGCCGGTTGAGCCAGCAAGGTACGGACCTGCATGGCGACCAGGCTCGTCTGCGTCGCGCCGTGTTTGCGCAACTGATCCCAGTACTTGGACGCGCGGAACTCCTCGAGGACGATCGCGGTGCCGCCGACGGTCATGCTCGACAACACGGTGATCACCTGGGCGTTGACGTGGAAGATCGGCAGTGATGTCATGCACCGATCGGACTCGTCGAGCAGCAGACCACGCGACTCGCGCTCGCCGCCGTGCAGCGCGTTGGCATGGGTCAGCAGCACCCCCTTCGGACGTGCGGTGGTACCCGAGGTGAACAGCATCTGGACGACGTCCTCGCTGTCGACCTCCGGCCGAGGAGCAACGGTGTCGGTGTTCACGATGTCGGAGAGCAGCACGGTACCGGGCGTGACCTCGGTGGTCCGCGCGAGGATCCGATGCTTGACCGCCGGCGCCGCGTCGGCAGCACTGGCGACCGTCTCGAGGAAGGAGGGCTGGGTCACGACCGCGATCGCTCCGGAGTAGTCGAGCACGTACTGGAGTTCGCCGACGGTGTTGGCGGTGTTGGACGGGACCATCGTTCCGCCGATGGTCGCCAGCGCGAACCACACCTCGAGGATCTCCGGGCTGTTCGGCATGTGTACGGCGACCTTGTCGCCCTGCACTATTCCGAGATCGGTCAACGCGGCGGCGACCTTGTCGACCTTCTGCCGGAACTCGGCGTAGGTGGTCTCGCTGACCACGCCGTCCTTGTCCTCGAACACGAGAAATGGCTTGTCGGCGTACCGATCAGCCCGTTCGTCGAGCAGATCACGAAGTGTGCGGTTTCCGACGACGTCGATGGTGGGGCTGGACATTGTGCGTCCTCTCAGTTCCCGGTCCCTGCCGGGGCGGCTAGTTGTCCACTGGTGTCGACCGAATCGACCCAGCGGAGGTTTGTCGGTGATTCGATGGCGCGGGTGATGGCGTCCAGGGCTCGGGCCGCGTCGGCACCGTCGGTGGCGGCGTGATCGAAACTGAGGCTGAGGCCGATCGTGCGGCGGACTCCGATCTCTCCGTCGACAACGGCCACCTGGTCGCGGATCGCGCCGATACCGATGATGGCCAACTGCGGCGGATTGACGATCGGCGTGAAGTACTCGACACCCAACGGCCCCAGGCTCGTCACGGTGAACGTGGCACGTCCGACGTCTTCGGGGCGGAGTCGGCGGGCGCGGGCCGCGTCGGCGAGTCTGGCCAGTTCCGATCCGATCTCGGCGACCGACAGGCCCTGGGCGTTCCGGATGACCGGGACCACCAACGAGCCGTCGACGTCGACGGCCACGCCGAGATCGACACCGTCATGGAGGGAGATGACCTGCTCGGCAACCGTCCCGTTCACTCGGCTCGACGTCGTGCCTGCCACGATCGCCGCGAGCAGACCCGCGGTGAAACCCGGGGCCCGCGGGCCGACACGATCGCGCTCACGTTGCAGGGCTGCGTCGAGTTCCGTGAGATCGGCACCGCGATGCAGGGTGACCTGCGGTTTCGTCGTGACCGACTCGGTCATGTACCGCGCGGTAGCACGCCGGAACCGGTCGTACTTGACCTCGGTCACCCCGTCAGTCATCCTGCACCTTCGCGACGACCTGCCCCGGGACGACCTCGGTGCCCTCTTCGACGAGCAGTTCGGTGATCGTTCCGGCGACCGTGGATTCGAGCTCGGCGTTCGTCTTGTCCGTCTCGAGGTCGGCGATCGGCTCACCCTCGTCGACGTGGTCTCCGACGGCCTTGAGCCACGAGACCAGGGTCGCCTCTTCCATGGTGAGGCCCCACTGCGGGACCACGATGTCACTCATGATGCACTCCTGACTGGTTGTACCGTGCGTTCCGCCGCCCGGATGATCGCTTCGGGGTGCGGGAGGTACGCCGCCTCGAGGTGCGGCGCAAACGGCGACGGCGCGTAGGGCGCACCGAGTCGCTCGACCGGCGCTCGGAGGTCGACGAAACAGTCGTGGGCGACCGTCGCCGCGATCTCGGCTCCCACACCGAATTCCATGACCGCGTCGTGGACGACGAGCAGCCGCCCGGTCTTGCGGACCGAGGCGAACACAGCTTCCCGATCCCAGGGCGAGATCGTTCGCAGATCGATGACCTCGATGCTGAGGTGATCGGCCGCCTCGGCGGCCGCGAGCGACCTCGGCGCGGCGCCACCCCAGGTGACGAGCGTCAGATCGGTGCCCTCACGGCGTACCGCTGCCTGGCCGATCGGCACCACACCCTCGCCCTCGGAGATCTCGCCACGAGTGGACCACTCCGCCAGGCTCTCGATGACGTAGACCGGACCGTCGTCCCTGATCGCGGCCTTCAGCAGGCCCCGGGCGTCTGCCGGAGTCGAACCCCACACGACCTTCAGTCCGGGGACGTGAGCCAGCCACGCCTCGAGATTCTGCGAGTGCTGGGGGCCCGTCCGACGGCCGCTCGCGCACACCGATCGGATGACCATCGGTGCCGCGAAGTTCCCGACGGACATGTACGAGACCTTCGCCGCCTGGTTGACCACCTGGTCCATGGCGACGGTGACGAAGTCGAAGAACATGATCTCGATGACGGGCCGGTACCCGGCCATTGCGGCACCCAGTCCCGCGCCGACGATCGCCGCCTCGCTGATCGGTGTGTCACGGACCCGGTCGGCTCCGAAAGCGTCCAACAGTCCCTTGGTCGCGCCGAACGGCCCGCCAGGTGCGGCCACGTCCTCGCCGAGGACGATGATCTTCTCGTCGCGTTCCATCTCTTCACGCAGTGCGCGATTGATCGCCTGCCAGTATTTGACCGTCGTCATCGCGGATCTCCCGGGTAGACATGACGGTCGAGCCCATCGGCATCGCTGAGCGGCATCGCTTCGGCTTCTTCGGCGTCCGCGGCGACTGCGGCTGTCACTTCCGACTCGATCCGGTCGAGCTCGACGGTGGCCACACCGATGTGGTTCTCGAGCACGGTCCGCCAGGCGGTGATCGGGTCGCGCTCGGTCATCGCGTGCAATTCCTCTCGCAATCGGTACTTCTGGGGATCGCCTTCGAAGTGCCCCCGCCAGCGGGTGGTCTGGGCCTCGATGAGGGTCGGGCCTGCGCCGGCGCGAGCGCGGGCGACCGCGTCCTCGGCGGCCGTCAGCACCGCGGCCACGTCGTTGCCGTCCACCAGGCGAGTGGCGATGCCGTACACCGCCGCCAGTTCGACCACCTGGGTATTCGCCAGGTGCGTCGTCACCGGGGTCATCTCCGCGTAGCCGTTGTTCTCGCAGACGAAAAACGAGCGGGAGCTTCCACAGCGCTGCCATGTTGAGACACTCGTGCAGGACACCTTCGGCGACCGCGCCGTCACCGAAGAACGACACCGAGACCTGACCGTCGCCGCGTAGCTGCCCGGCGAGGGCGCCCCCCAGCGCCATCGGAATCCCGCCGGCCACGATGGCGTTGGCGCCCAGGATGCCGACGGTGCTGTCCGCGATGTGCATGGAACCCGACCGTCCGAGCGCGTACCCGCCCTCACGGCCGTAGAGCTCGGCCATCATCTTCAGGACGTGCCCGCCTTTGGCGATGCAGTGCCCGTGCCCCCGATGAGTGGTCGTTATGTAATCGTCGTCCGACAGAGCGGCGCAGACGCCCGCGGCAATCGCCTCCTGCCCGATCGACAGGTGGATGAATCCGGGCAGCTTGCCCGCGGCGAAAAGCTCGCCCGCCGCGGTCTCGAAAGCACGGATCGTCACCATCGTCGTGTACAACTCGAGCGCGCGACCGCGATCGATGTCCACGGCGTCGACGGCGTTGGTCGCTGTCATGCCGGCGTCTGCCCCTCCGCCAGCTGGATGACCGCGCGGCCGGGCGCACAGATCACGCCGTCCTGGTTGGTCTCCTGCAGTTCGACTGTCACCGACCGTCCGTCGATCTCGGTGATCCGTCCGGAGATCGTCAAGGTGTCGCCCGGGATGGCGAAATGTCGATTCTGCCAAGAGAATTGCTCCACCCGACCCCGGTCACCAAGCCAGCGGCGCACCGCGCTCAGCAGCCAGTTGCCGTGGAGATGACCCTGGACGAGCACACCCGGGTAACCCTCGGTGGCCGCATACGGCTCGTCGTAGTGGATTCGGTGCGGATTCCAGGTCACCGCGCTGAACCGGAACAGCGTGATGTGGGTGGGGTGCACCTCGAGCAGCGGGAGTTCGAGACCTACGGTGATGTCGGTCATGCCAGCGCCTCTCGACCGAGAAAGGTCTCTCGGCATTCGGTGAGCAGTCCGTCACTGTCGGAGTAGACCCGCTCCACCCGCAGCACGAGCAGGCGGCCACTCTTGGTGTCCTTCAGTTGCGCGTCGGCGAGTTTGACGTCGAGGGTCACCGAAGACCCGGGAGTGAGGTCGCGATGAAAGGTCAGATCCTGACCGCCGGCCATGAGACGTAGGCCGGCCACGTCGAATCCCGAAAACGGGTCCGCAGCGTTGCCGTCGGGCAGCAGATCGCTCTCGGCTGGGCCATCGCTCCAAGCGAGAACCGAGGAGAGGTAGAGCTGTCTCGACAGCCCTGTTGTGAGCCCGTCCAGGCTTCCGGACACCGCCACATCGAATCGTTGCAGGTCGAGCTCGCGGACGGTGCCGAGTTCTATCCGGGAAACCTCGCCGACGACCGCGCTCGCCGAGGCGAATACCTTCTCGATCAGCGTCGACGCGGTGACGCTCACGCCTTGCTCCCGTTGCCCGCGTCTCCGAGGAGACGTTGCGGATCGAGCAGGAGCTTGCCGAACACCTTGCGCTGCTCGAGCAGTGTCTGCGCGTCGGTGATCTCCTCCAGACCGAAGACCTGCTGGATGATCGGCGAGACGACTCCCCGTTCGGCCAGACCCATGATGGTCGTGAAGTCCGTCCGTGAACCCGCGTACGAGCCGATGAGCGTCTGCTCTTTGATGAAGAGATGCCAGAGGTTGATGCCGACCTCGAAACCCGAATGTCCGCCCGAGGTGACCAGGCGCCCACCACGAGCCATTGCGGTGAGACTGCCCTCCCAGGTACTGGCCCCGACATGCTCGAAGACCAGATCGGCCCCATGACCGCCGGTCAGCGCACGAACCTGTTTCGGCCAATCCGGGTCGAAGTGGTCGACCACGTGATGCGCGGGCAGCAGCTCCTTCGCCTTACGCACCTTTTCTGCGCCGCCGACCGTGGCGACGACTTGCGCGCCACTGAAGCGTGCGATCTGGACGGCCAGACTGCCGATCCCGGAGCCGGCGGCGATGACCAGCACGTTCTCTCCGGCGCGCAGCCGTGCGCGCGTGTGCATCATGTGCCACGTGGTCGGCCCGGTGACCGCCATGGCGGTCGCCTGCTCGTAGGTCAGCGAAGCCGGCAGCGCGACGATCTGGCGAGCGGGGGCTGCCACATACTCGGCGTAACCACCAGGTGTCTGCACGCCGAAGATGAGTCCGTGACGGCACATGTTGGTCTCGCCACGAAAGCACTGCGCACACTCGCCACAGGCCACAACCGGATCGACCACGACGGCGGTGCCCACCAGATGGCTGTCCGTCTCGTCACCGACCGCGACGACATCGCCGGCGACCTCGGTACCCGAGATGTGGGGCAGCGGAACAGCCTGCGGGGTCTGGCCGGTACGCGTCAGCAGGTCGACCTGGTTCAGGCCGCAACTGCGCACCTTGATGAGCACCTGTCCCGGCTCGCATTGCGGGACGGCGACATCGGTGTCGACGCGCAGTTCGAGTCCGTTCGTCCCCTCGTGCAGTCGCGCCGCTCTCATGGTGGTCGGGACCACCGCCAGCTTGGTGTCGTCGACGACGGTCATCACTTTCCTCCGAGCTTGTCGAGGTAGTTCTTCTTCTTGGTCTTGAATTCGTCGGACTGGAACGCAAGCCCGTTGGCGATGGCTTCCACCTGCATCTGCTCGCGCAGATTCGAGGTGTGGCCCAGCCGTATGACGGTCTTGAGCATGCGGACCGCATCCGGGCTCATCGTCGTGACCGTGGAGACGAAATCGGCCACGGCTGCCGCGGACGCCTCGGCGTCCGCGTGGACCTCGTTGACCAGACCCCAGTCCAGGGCCTCCTCGGCCGACACCCGATAGCCGGTGAGTGCCATGTGCAGCGCACGGGACGGATTCGACACCCGCTGCACAAGCCACGACAAACCGAAATCCTGGACGACGTCGAGCGCTCCCGGAACCATCCAGATCTTGACCCCCGGCACCGCGAAGCGCAGGTCGCAGGCCATCGCGAGTCCGAGGCCGCCACCGCCACAGGCATGTCCGTTCAGAACGGCCAGCGTAGGCATCGGCAGTTCGTAGATCGCCTCGATCACACGATGCTGTGCATCCAGAAGTCGCTTGCCCGAGTAGATCGACGGGTCGTCGACGTGCTCCATGAAGAACGGGGTGTCCAGGTCGACCCCGGCCGAGAAGAGTCGTCCTCGCCCGGTGAGGACCATGGCGTTCGCATCCGAACGTGCCACCTCGTCCAGAGCCGAGACCAACTCGTCGAGCATCTCCGGGTTGAGCGCGTTCAACCGTTCCGGCCGATCGAGGGTGACCCGGATGACTCCCTGGTCACGCTCGACGCTGATGGTGTTGTACGTCGTCATCTATCTTCGATCCTTCCCGACCGTCCAGTCGGTCGCCTATCGATGGTAGCGAGTGCTCCCAGTCGGGTCAAGCCGCCGACCGATTTCAGATCAGGGCCTCGTAGCGCCGAAATCCACTGCGCAGAAGCTGCTTTCGCTCCCTAGCGGATCGATGCCCCCGCGTCGATGGACAGTCGCGTGCCTGTCACGTAGCGGGACTCATCGGACGCGAGGTAGAGCACGCCGTACGCGACATCGATCGGATCGAGCCACCAGACGGGCATGATGTTCATCTTCGACACCGCCTCGCCGAACTCTTCCCTGGTCGGCAGTCGGTCGAGGTCGGGCCGAACCGACCGCTGCAGCGGGTAGTTCAGCCGGATGATGTCGGCGTCCACCGATGTGGGATGCACGGTATTGACGCGAATTCCGTACTCTGCGACCTCCTTGGCGAGCGAATTGCCCAGCGCCACCTCACCGGCCTTGGCGGCGGCATAAGCGGAAACGTGGGGCTCGGGCTTGATCCCCGCGACGGAGCTGATCATGATGATCGAGCCCCTGGTACCGTCCTCGATCATCCGGGGGATGACCGGCTTGATGGTTCGCCACACACCGGTCAGCATGATGTCGATCTGCGCGTTCCAGGCGTCCTCGGTGATCTCCCACATCTTCGGTCCCGGATTAGAGATGCCGGCGTTGGCGATCACGACGTCGATCCTGCCGAATTCCTCGTAAGCACGACGCACTGCCTCGTCCATCGCGTCACCGTCGCGAACGTCGGCCTCGATCATGAGGGCGCGTCGACCTTCGGCCTCGACGAGCCTCTGCGTCTCCGCGAGCTCGTCGCGGCTCGCCATCGGGTACGGCATACCCACCACGTCGTCGCAGATGTCGGTGCCGATGATGTCAGCACCCTCGCTTGCCAGCAGCCGCGCGAACTCACGGCCCTGCCCTCGGGCAGCTCCAGTGATGAACACGACCTTGTTGTCGACGCGCCCCATGTCGGCGTCCTTCCTCTTGCGGTGACATGTCAACGCCCGGAGCGCTGACATCGGGAGATGACGTTCGGCGGTGGCGACCGGAAGTCGCCACCGCCGAACGGTTCCGGTCAATGTGCGATATCGAGCACGCCGCGGATGTTCTTGCCCGCGATCAGGTCGTCGTACCCTTCGTTGACCTTCTCGAGCGGGTACCGGTTGGTGATCAGCTCATCGAGCCGCAGGTGTCCGTCCTGGTACAGCTTGAGCAGCTGCGGGATCGTGTAGTGCGGACTTCCGGTCCCGAAAAGACTTCCCACGAGCCGCTTCTCGTAGAGAACCGTGTCAAGCATCGGCAGCGAGAGCTGCGTTGCCGGATTCGACACCGAAGTCAGAACCACGGTGCCGCGCTTGCCGATGATGTTGAACGCCTCGGTCACGATCTGTGTCGTCCCCACACTGATCGTGATGATCGCCGACTGCGCACCGTGGCCCCAGGTCTCGGCCATGACGAAATCCTGGGCTTCCTCGGCCGTCGCGAACGCATGCGTCGCACCGAGCTTGAGGGCCGTGTCGCGCTTGAACTCGACCGGATCGACCGCGACCACCATGCGGGCACCGGCGAATGCCGCACCCTGGACCGCGTTGATGCCGATGCCACCGGCACCGAACACGACCACCACGTCGCCGGGGCGGGTGTCGGCGGCGTTGACCGCCGATCCCCAACCCGTCGGGACACCGCAGGCCAGAATGGCGACCACATCGAGCGGGACACTCTCGTCCACGACCACCACACCGGCCTCGGGGATGACGTTCCACTGAGAGAAGCTCCCGAGCAGGTCCACGCCGCCCATACCCTGACCGCGAGCATGTGCGCGCTGGGTTCCATCCAGCATGGTGCTGGTCATCATGTATGCACCGTTGACACACATGTTGTGCTGACCGCGCAGGCAGTAGATGCACTGATTGCACTGCGGCATCCACGAACTGATGAAGCGATCACCGGGTTTGACGCGTGTCACGCCGGGCCCGACTTCCTCGACCACACCGGAGCCTTCGTGTCCACCGATGATCGGGGGCGTGACCGGAAGGTCTCCGTGACGGGTATGCTCGTCGGAGTGGCAGAGGCCGGCATGCTCCCACCTGACCAGTACCTCGCCTTCCTTGGGCGGATCGAGCTCGACTTCCTCGATCTCGAAATTGCCGGTGCTGCTCCACATGATTGCGGCTAGCGACTTCATTACGACTGTCCTTTCGTCTATCTGTTCTGTCTTGGTTCTGCGTGTACCGAGCCCGAGTCAGGCAACGGTCCATCCGCCGTCGATGACCAGCGTCTGACCCGTGATGAAGTTCCCCGCCGGGCCGAGTAGGTAGACAGCCATGTCCCCGATGTCCTCTGGGATTCCGAGTTCTCCTGTCGGAGCACCCTTCTTGGCCTCGGCGATGAGTTCGGGCGTGACCGTCTGGAGGATGGGCGTGTCGATCACTCCCGGCGCGATCGCATTCACCCGGATACCTCGGTCCGCGAATTCGACGGCCACCTGCCGGGTCAGCGCGTTGACCCCACCTTTCGCAGCAGCATACGAAACGACGTGCGGCATACCGAGGACACCGGCCACCGCGGACACGTTCACGATTCGTCCGAACCCGGCCTCGAGCATGTGCGGTACCACCGCCTGCATGCCGAGGAACGGGCCCTTCAGATCCACGTCCATCACGCGGTCCCAACCACGTTCGTCCTGCGTCAGCAGCGAATCCGGGTTCAACACGATGCCGGCGACGTTGACCAGGCCATCCACACTGCCCCGGTCCCCGATCACCGCCTCCACCAGTGACTTCCACGCCGAGGAACTGGTGACGTCGAGTTCGCGGGCCTGCGCCGAACCACCTGCCGCGGCGATCGCTTCCGCCGTCGCCTCATGGCCTTTGATGTCGGTGACGATCACCGTCGCACCGGCGGATGCGGCAACCTGGGCAACGGTCTTGCCGATTCCGGATCCGGCACCGGTGACGATGACGGTCTTATCGACGAGCGCATCTGCTGCATGCGGTTGACGTCGGATGGTCGATGACATTGCGAATACTCTCCTTGCGCTGGTGATCAGGTGAACTGACTCGACGACGTCACGGCAGCTGGTAGCTGGCGTTCCATCGGTCGAGGTAGGGCTGCAGGGCATCTTGCATCGCAACCGGGCCGTTCTGTGATCCCGGCGGGAGCTGCTCGAAACGGATGGCCGACATGTCGAAGGCGCCATCCGCCGCGTTGGGGTCGAGGTCCTGACCCTCCACGAAGTGCTTCAGAAGCTGGTCGAAGGCGATCAGCGGGCTGTCGATCAGGTTGCCATCGGTGAGCGCGGGGATCATCGACGGGTTCTCACGCATCAGCTTGACATTCACCGGGTCGGCCTCGAAGGGATAGACCTTGATGTCCCGGCCGGATGCCTTGACGGCCGCAACCACCGGCGCGGTCCAGATGTCGTACACCGGCACGATCGCCTTCAGATTCGGATTCTGCGCGATCAACGAGTTGGCATTGCCGAGCGCGTCATTGAATGCGAAACCAGTGTCGACCGTACCGACGACCTCGATGTTCGCATCCTTGAGCGGCCCCTCGATACCGTCGGATCGTATTGTGCCGCTGATGAGTTGAGTGGAGTTGAGGATGCCCACCTGGTCGCCGGGAGCCAGATCGTCGACGATCGCCTGGGCGAGCGGGGCCGTCAGGTCGGCTTCCTTCTTGCCGTAGTAGACAATGCCGAGTTCTTCGTTCAGTGAGCCGTCCACCTCGGACCCGATCATCACGATGGGGACGTCCTTGGCGGCCGCGCGGGTCAGTCCGGCGCGCGCATTGGACGGATTCACCGAGGACATGATGATGGCGTCGACACCCTGGTTCGCCAAGGTGACCGCGCCGGCAGCAGCCTTGCTCGGATCGCCGGCGGTGTCCACCGTCTTGATCTCCCAGCCGAGTTCTTCGGCTGCGGCAGTCGCGGTCTGGTAGAGACGCTGCTGAAACTCGCCGGCCAGAGTCGAATCGAGCCATCCGATCGTGATGGGTTCGACGACTCCGTCCGTGCCGCCACTGGAGGCGTCGCCCCCGCTGCTGCATGCGCCAACGGCCAGCGCAACGCACGCACTGATGGCGACGGCCACGCCGCGGCCCTTGAAACTTCGCATGGTGTTCTCCTTCGGGGTCTGATGCCCGCGTGGTGCATCAGTGATCTGTCGAATGCGATCGCGTCCCGGACACCGACCTGTCCCGACCTCGGTTGGGACGAATTTCGCCTCGCCCGACCGGACGGTCGGTACTTTGCGCTAGCATGGTGGTCTCGGTTGCTTCTGCGCCCTTGATGTAACCACGATCACACCTCGGTGGTCAATATGTTCGCCATTTGCAAGAGAATTCCGGTAGTTGACGCCAGTATGTTGGACGCCTACGCTGCCATGTGAGATGCGTTACACCCGCTCTCGAGTGTGATCGAGGCTGTCGCCGATGACAACGGCGACCGCGCGTTCCAGAGCGGCCGGGCGCCTCGCCCCGCCGCGTCACCAGCAGCACCCTCCCCCTGCCGACGAGTCCACCGTGTGATCGACACACCGATGACATCGGACCGAACCCGGCACTCACACCTCGGCGGTTGCCGAGCGATTCACCTCGTAGGAGACAGAGATGACGGCCCAGCAGTCCACGACCGATACCCACAACACGATCCGCAGCTTCTCCCAGATCCTGATCGGCGGGAAGTTCGTCGACCCTTCGACATCAGACGTGATCTCCGTGGTCTCGCCGGTCACCGAACAGGAGGTCGCGACCGTGCCCGCCGCTGCGCCTGCCGATGTCGACGCCGCGGTTGCCGCGGCGCGCAAGGCCTTCGACGAGGGTCCGTGGCCGCGGATGACGCCGGCAGAACGCGCCGAGGCGCTACTCCGCGTGCGGGATGAGCTCGCCAAGCGCATTCCCGAACTCGTCGATGCGTTCTCCGCCGAGTTGGGCGCTCCCCGTGGGCTGAGCGAGGGTTTCCACAACATGGCGCTTCGAATCTGGGAAGACGCCGCATCGCTCCATGAGCGCGTCGACATGGAGGAGCCGCGCGAATGGGACGGCACCACAGGCACACTGGTGAAGGAGCCCGTCGGGGTCGTGGGCGTGATCGTGCCCTGGAACGGGCCCGTCCCGACCGCGAGCCTGAAATTCACCCCGGCACTTGCGGCCGGCTGCACCGTGGTGGTGAAGGGAGCCGAGGAGGCGCCGGTCGGCACCCACATCCTGGCCGAGGCAGTCGCCGCCGCCGAACTCCCCGAAGGCGTCGTGAGCATCATGTCGGGCGGCCGCGACACCGGACGGCATCTGGTGGCGCATCGCGATGTCGACGCCGTCTCCTTCACCGGCAGCACAACGGCCGGACGCGAGGTCATGGCGAGTGCGGCGGCCCGGATTGCCCGCGTCACACTGGAACTGGGCGGAAAATCCGCCGGTATCGTCGCCGATGACATCGCCATCGACAGGGTCGTGCCGCAACTCGTGGGTGCAGGCGTCGGCCACACCGGACAGGTGTGCGCCGCCATCACCCGCGTCCTCGTGCCGCGAGCGCGCCAGGACGAGATCGTCGAGGCGATGGCCGCGGAGTTCCGGAACTTCACGGTCGGTGGACCCGAAGATCCGAACAGCACCCTCGGACCGGTGATCTCGGAGCGCCAGCGAGACCGAGTCGAGGACTACATCCGCATCGGTATCGATGAGGGCGCCCGCCTGGTGACCGGTGGTGGCCGCCCGGCCGACCGCGACCGCGGTTGGTTCGTCCAGCCGACCCTCTTCGCAGACGTGCGCAACGACATGCGGATTGCGCAGGAAGAGATCTTCGGCCCCGTCATCTGTGTCATCCCGTTCGACTCGATCGACGAGGCGGTGGCGATCGCCAATGATTCCGAATACGGACTGTCCGGCGCAGTCTTCGCAGAGGACGACGAGCTGGCCCAGCAGATCGCCCGTCGCATCCGGACCGGACAGGTGGGCATCAACGGGTGGGACATGTGCGTGCTGCACAACTTCGGCGGGTTCAAGCAGTCGGGACTCGGCCGTGAAGGCGGACTCGACGGCATGTCCGAGTTCCTCGAGACCAAGCTGATCCAGAAGCTCGGCTGAACTTCTCCAATCCCTCCTCGGGACGACAGAACAGTGAAAGTAATGACTACATCAATCGAACGTGCCGACACGGATTCCGCACGAAACGAGCAGCCCGGCAAGCCCGGTGTCATGCGCCTCCTGCACAAGTACCCCTGGGTTCCAGGACTCGTCCTGGCGGTGTTGCTGGTCGCCTTCTTCAGCTGGCAGCTGCCCGACACCTATCCCACCTGGGAAAACCTGCGGTCGGTCATCGACCAGCAGGTCGGCCTGTTGGTACTTGCTCTCGGCGTGACGATCGTCCTGCTCATCGGCGAGTTCGACCTGTCGTTCTCATCGACGATCGGGCTCTCCGGCGCCGTCGGCATCCTGAGCATGACGGCCATGGGTTGGCCCACCGGGGTCGCCATCTTGGCGGCGATCGCGGTCGGCGTGATCGTCGGCCTGCTGAACGGTCTCGCCGTCACCTACGGACGGGCTCCCGCCTTCATCGCAACGCTGGCCATCGGATTCATCGCCACCGGCGTCGAACGATTGCTCACCGACGACAAGACCATCTCAGAGGGTGTCACCTCGACGTACACGGATCTGACGCTCGAGCGAACTCTCGGCTTCCCGTTGTCGACCTGGCTCGCACTGGCGCTCGTCGTCGTCGTCGGTGTCGCACTGGGCTACACCACCTATGGACGTCGGGTTCGTGCGACCGGAATGAACCGCACGGCAGTGCGTCTCGCCGGCATCTCGGTTCCGACCGTCCGGATCTCCGCCTTCGTGATACTCGGTCTGTTCGCGGGCATCGTGGGTGTGTTCTTGACGTCCCAGGGCGGTTCGTCCTTCCCGAACAGCGGCACCGGTCTGCTGCTGCCGCCGTACGCCGCGGTCTTCCTCGGCGCGGCTCTGGTGGGTCGCGGCCGGTTCTCGGTCCTTGCGACGGTGTACGGCGTGTTCTTCATCGCCGCACTGGAAACCGGTCTGGTCATGATGAACAAGCCCGGTGCGGTGATCCAGTTGATCGAGGGCGGCGTCCTCATCGCGGCGGTCATCCTGGCACGACAGGAACAGAAGGTATGAGTACCGCACTGATCGAGCTCCGCGGCGTCACCAAGACCTACGGCGACAGCACAGTTCTCGACTCCGTCGACCTCGCCCTGCGTCCCGGCGTCGTGCACGGGCTGATCGGGCGGAACGGTGCGGGCAAGAGCACACTCGTCGGTGTGCTGACCGGGAGGCACGCCCCGGATGCCGGCCAGATCGTGCTCGACGGCGAACCGGTCACCTTCTCCTCGCCAGGTCAGGCGACCTCCCACGGGGTCGTCGCGGTCCCGCAAGAGATCATCCTGCCCATGCAGATGACCGTTCGTGAGGCGGTGACCCTCGGTGCGGAGCCCCACCGCGGTGGCCTCATCGGCCGGGGTCGCGAGCGAAGCGAGGTGCACAAGATCGTGACCGGCCTCGGCCTCGATCTCGACCTCGAGTCGCCGGTGGGCTCGCTCCCGGTGTCGTGGCAGAAGATCGTGCTGGTCGCGCAGCTGCTCTACCGCAAGTCCCGGATCATCGCGTTCGACGAACCGACCTCGGCAATGAACCCCGACGACGCCGAGCGAGTGGCGCAGCTGGTGGAGGATCTGCGTGACCACGGTGTCGCGGTGCTCTACATCAGCCACCGCCTCGAAGAGGTCGAGCGCCTCTGTGACGAGGTGACCGTCCTACGAGACGGGAAGAAGATCCAGACGCTGACCGGCACCGAGACGGAGAGTTCGAACCTGGTCCGGATCATGATGCGTGACGACGAGAAGGCTTTGCAGGCCGCGCCGCCTATGGCCGACGTCAGCGAAGTGACGGTGTCCGACATCGGCGACCATCTCGTCGCCCACGGCACCTCTCGTGGGATTCTGACCGAGTTCGACCTCGACGTCGCGCCCGGCGAGCTCGTGGGGGTGGCCGGCCTTCCAGGTTCCGGTGTCGAAGAAGTGTTCGCGATCCTCTCCGGCGCCTCCCGGCCGGATTCGGGGTCGGTACGTCTGGGTCCGCGGGTCATCCGCTCGGTGCGGTCCGCGACCAGGATGGGTGTGTCGACGCTACCAGCGTCGCGTCGCGACGTCCTTCTCGCCGAGGAGAGCGTGCCCAGCAACATGGTGCTGTCCGCATTGTCCGAGGGGTCGTGGAAATCGTTCCTCACCACCGGCGGGGTGGCCCGTTTCTGTCGGACCATCGCCGACAGTCTCGGATTGGCCCCGGTGTATCAACGCCAGATCGGACAGCTGTCGGGAGGCAATCAGCAACGAGCTCTGGTCGGCGGGAGGCTTCTCGGCAAACCTCACTTCCTCGTCCTCGAGGACCCCACCGTGGGCGTTGACATCTCGGCCCGTCAGGAACTTCACGACGTCCTTCGGTCGCTCACCGCCGAAGGAATGGGGTTGGTCGTCGGTTCGTCCGATCCTCGAGAACTCGCGCTGCTCTGCTCGCGGGTCGTGGTGATCCGACGAGGCCGGGTCGTGGAGGAGCTGGCAGGCGCGCGACTCACCGAATACTCACTCACAGAATCGATGACCGGGGCGACCCGGAGCAGCACCGCGACAGCCATCGGCTGACGCACGTTCTCGTCGGCAAACCGGCCGGACCAGCGATGGTTCGGTCGGTTTTGCAGAAACACTCCCGACCGGCCGTTGCTATGCTCGGACCACTCGGCCACGCAGTCGTGGACCCGGCCTAGACCGGTGCCCCGGCTTCATTCCGGTTCCACATGACACGAGGATCCATGAGCGCACAACCACACATCCAACCGGATGACCACGACCTACAGCCCGCATTAGGAGCACGGCTGAAAGCGATCAGAACGGAGAAGGGCCTTCCACTCGCAGGAGTGGCACGCGCAACGGGGATTTCGCGGTCGTTCCTGTCGCTGGTGGAATCAGGCGCGAACGAGATCTCGGTCAGTCGACTCATGCGGCTTCTTCGCCACTACGAAGTACACATCAGCGAACTGATCGCAGATATCAGCGAGGGCGACTACGACCTCATTCGTCGCGACGAGCTCCGTGAACTTCCGTCTCCTGCGGAGGATTTGAGCATCTACCTGCTGTCGCGCGACGAACGTCGGTCGATGTTGCCGATGATCGTCGAGATGCGCCCCGGTGGCGGGCACACAGACGTGGGACGGCATCCAGGCGAAGAGTGCATCCATGTTCTCGCCGGCACGGTACATCTCGTCCTCGAACCCGATTCCGAGGTGATCGAGCTCTTCGAGGGCGACACCGCGTGGTACTCGGGAGAACGTGGGCACACCGTCGTCAATGGTGGCGACACCACGGCGCGTATCTTCGCCGTCGTCTCGCCGCCCAATTTCTGATCGTTGCCCCGCAATAGACCGATGCCGTTTGGCAGCTGACCGCCGGACCCCACGCGGCGACTTGTCCGAACGTCGGAGGCGACGCCAGAGCGCTATCCCGCCCGTCTCCTCAACGCGGCCTCGTCCGTGTGGCGCCGCCACCAGGAGTCCGGGGTCTGAAACGGATATGCACGCGTGAGGGTGTCGACTTCCCATGATGTGCATTGTGATTCGCGGACGTAGTGCCACAACTTCTCGACAAATCTCGCCCGCGTGACGCCGAACCCGAGGAAGATGTCCTCGGATGACGGCCCTCCGAACGGTGCCCATGCCAACGCGAACGCGATGAGGTGCTTGGCGTCGTTGTCCGCAGTGTGCGCGGAAGCCGGTCCGAAGCGGGTCGGTTTCGAAGCGCCTGCTGTCATGTGGACTCACTCCTCTGCGAACTCATCGTCTGATGGGCGATCATTCAACCGACCAGTCGGTCGGTACTGCTGTTCACTCTAACGCAACGTCGTCGCCAGATTCAAGACCTATCAGGCGAGCGGAGCGCTCGTCACCGAACGCGGACCGCGACGCGGCCGACATTCCGACCCGTGGTCACCGCACGCAGCGCCGCCGGCACCTCGGTGAACGGAAACTCCTCACCGACGAGTGGCCTTATTGTCGAATCAGTCACGCAGGCGGACAGATTCGCGTACTCGCCGCTCACGATGTCCGGCCGGCGATCCCGATACAGGCCCCAGTGCAGCCCCACCACCGAATAGTTCTTGACCATCAGGAGATCGGCGCGCACCGGGGGGATCTCGCCACTGGCGAATCCGACGATGACAATCCGGCCGGCAAAGCCGACGACTCGCTCGGAGACCGTGTGAGACCGCCCGCCGACCGGGTCCACGACGACGTCGACGCTACCTCCAGCGGCCGCCTTGACGGCGGCGACGAGATCTCCACCGTCCCGGACCAGGACATCAGAGCAACCGGCAGCGGTCGCCGCGGGGACCTTGTCCGGGCTCCCGACGACCCCGATGACGCGGGCACCCGCTGCCGCGGCGATCTGCACTGCGGCCAGGCCGACCCCTCCAGCGGCAGCATGGACCAGCACGACATCCCCGCTCCGGGTACCTCCGCGAACGTGGACCGCGAACCACGCCGTCTGATAAGCGACCGTGAAACAGGCTGCCTCTACGGCAGAGTAGTCGGCCGGCGGGACGAAGTAGCTGCCCGCGTCGAGAACGGCATACTCACCGAAGGCTCCACTCATGTGTGCCCCGAGTCCGGCAACCCGATCGCCTCGCACCACGGGACTGTCGGGCCCGGCGGCGACTACGGTACCGCTGAGCTCCATGCCGGCGACCGCCGGGAGTGGCGGGCTCGACTGGTAGGTGCCTCCGATGATCAGCGCATCGGCGAAGTTGACCGCCGCAGACTCGACGGCAACGAGGATCTGGTCCGCCCTGGGTCGCGGGACGGCACAATCGTCGACCAACCGGAGGACGGCATCGGGTTCTCCGTGGTCGGCGAACACCCACGCTCGCATTACGGCCGGCACCTCACCGGTCCGAGCGTCACCCTCGAACGCTACGGCCGGCGATATTCGGTTCACATTCACGACGTCAGAACGATCGGCCGAGACCGAAGGATTCGGCAATCACGTTCCGACCCATCTCATTGGTGATCGGACCGATCCGGTAGAGCCGGACGTCGCGCCAGTACCGCTGCATGTCGGTCTCCTGTGCGTAGCCCATACCACCCAGGATCTGGATTCCCAGGTCTGCGGCCTGAGTCGCGTACTCCGAGGCGATGACCTTGGCCATGGTTGCGGCCGAACCGATCTCACGTCCCGACTGTTGCAGCCAGGCGGCGTAGTAGATCGCCAGTTCACTCTGGCGCTGCCACATCGCCATGTCCGCGACGTAGTGTTGCAACGATTGGAAACGCCCGATCGGCCGGCCGAAGGCCTCGCGGGTCTTCATGTATTCCACCGCATCCTCGAGGACTCCGTCCAAGACTCCCAGACATAGGGAGGCCACGATGATCCGTTCGTTGTTGAGACTGGTGAGGATGCCCTGCCAGCCGGCATTCACCTCGCCCAACACGTTTGCATCCGGAACGAAAACGTCGTCGAGGAACACTTCGCACGACCCCACGGCCCGCATACCGAGCTTGGGGATCTGACGGATCTCGAGGCCCTTCGCGGGGTTGGGGACGAGGAACAGCGTCATCGCCCGACTCGCTCGTTCCGCCCCGGTGTCCGTCTTGGCGAGCAAGAGCAGGTAGTCCGAGACGTGGGCCGCGGTAGACCAGATCTTCTGTCCCCGGATCTGCCAGCCGCCCTCGACCTTCTTGCCGGTCGTCCGCATCTGGCCGAGCAGATCGGTGCCTCCGGACGGCTCGGTCACCGCAATGGCGATCTTGATCTCACCCGCCGCCAGCTTGGGCAGGAGCTCGGCCTTGATCTCCTCCGAACCCGACTCGGCCACCGATCGAGCACAAAACGAGGACAGCCCCCAGGTCCAGACAAGGCCACCCAGGGTGCGGGAGAGTTCCCTGCCGATGATGACCTGTGAGATCACATCCGACCCGGAGCCGCCGTACTCTTCGGGCAGTCCGACAGCGTGCAGACCCTGTTCGGACATCAGATCCCAGAGCTCGTCCGGGTACTCGTGCTCCTTGGCTTCCCATTCCCTTGCGGTTGCCTTCGGCAGCTTTTTCTCGACCCAATTGTGCAGGTGGTCGCGGAACTCACTCTGTTCCGGGGACAGCGAGAAGTCCATCTTCGTTCCTCATCTCGGGCATGTGGTCGACGAACACGGCGTCGATCCGTCGATCTCCGGTCGCGGAAGTCGCCCAACCGACCGGTCGGGCGACTCCAGTTAAACCCCGAAGCCCGTGGCGAGTCAAGGCGTCTGGACCTGGAGATCGCGCCACGAGCGGCGCAACACGGATAACGCACGAATCGACATGGAGACATGTCCCTGAGCGGTCTCGAGACCCGCAGCGATCGTCTGCCGTCGCCAGGTACGCCTGGCTGCCATCAGACGCAGCTGACGATCTGCGCGCAACCCGATCCCGCCCTCCTGGGCAGACCGCGACTCGAGCAGATCAGGGAGGCGTCGGATTCACGCCGAGAGTACGTCGATCCGCGTCGGACCGGGCGTCAGCGCTCCGCCCATGAACACCGACCACACCTGTCGTGCGACCTCTTCGGCGGTCTGCGGCCCACCCGGGCGGTACCACTGGTAGCCCCAGTTGCACATCCCGAAGAATGCCATCGTCGCCAGCGTCGAGTCTTCCAAGGCGAATTCGCCGCTGGCATTGCCCCGCTCGATTGCGGTACGCACGCCATCGAAGTACTTGTCACGTTTCTTGTTGCTGCGCGACCTGGCACGACTGTCCAGGTCGCGATGATGCTCGAAATACACTCGAAGGTAACCCGGGCGCTGATCGAGCAGCGTGAAGATGTCCACCGCCACCAGGCGAAGAATGTCCGCCGGCGGCAGGTTTTCCTTGAGGTACCGCTCCAAAGGGGGAAGGATCGCCCGCACACACTCGTCATGAATCCAGGCCACGATGGCCGCCTTGTTCTGAACGTGGTGATACAGAGTGGGTTTCTTGATCCCGACCGCCTGCGCGATGTCGTCCATCGAGGTTTCGTGGAAACCGTTCTCGTTGAACAGGCGCGCGGCCACCTCGGTGATCTGGGACTGACGCCCTGTGGCTACTGGCGACGTGGGCATCGATCCCGCTCCTTCCCGTTGGCGCGTGGACAGGTCCATCGTCCACAATCAGTCACACACTACCGCATGGTCGGTCGACCGGCGGGCGTCTCAGATCCCGCCACTGTCGGTCGACGACGCCCGGCCATCGTTGCGGCGGCGGCAGTCCTCACGAGCCGAACGCCCCTCGGAAGAACACCATTGGTCGGTGTCCACCGTCGACCCGCTCGACGTCGATGACACGACCGATGACGACATCATGGTCGCCGGCAGTCGTCACGGAGTCGATATCCGCGTGTACGCGCATGAGTACATCAGAGAGCACGGGCACACCCCACCCCGACAGCTCCCACTGCGCGCCGTCGAACTTTTTCCCTTGACTCGAGCCGAAACTTTGGCACACCTCACGCTGATGGTCCGCGAGAACATTGACGCAGAACCGTCCCGCCTCCCGAATCCGCGGCCATGAGCGACTGCGGTGATCCACACAGAACAGCACCATGGGGGGATCCAGGGACACCGACGCGAACGATTGGCAGACGAAACCGACGGGGCCGCCAGAGTCATGGGCCGTCACGACCGTGACTCCAGTCGCGAATTCCGCCATCGCGAAACGAAACTCAGTCGGCTCGATGCCTTTACCGTCATGTTGTCCATGGACTGTGATCGTCATACATCGGACGATATGAGTGCGTGATGCCCATCGGAGCCGGACTTTCCGCTGAACGGCCGATTCATCCCACAATCGCCGACCACCAAGCGCCGCCGACGCACGCCCACCGAGTTGTCCCACTGACCGGAATCCACCCGGTGACGATTCTATACGGGCGCTATGGCTGCCAGCCGGTCAGAGTTCGCGGCCGGCGCCGACCGCGTCAGACGTCCGCCTGTCGGTCCGCCAGCAATCACAGTCTGTCAGGATCAGACGAACAGCAGTCCTTATCTCGCGTTTCCCCTCCGCCAGCGGGAGTTTGCTGTCGACGACCGAGAACAGAACGCCCCACCATGCGTACTGCAACAGCTTCACTCGGGACTGATCCTCGACGGTCGGATCGACAACACCCAACGCGCGAAGGATACGATCCCGCAACGGCATCTGCTGCATCGACACCTCACCGACGCTCGCGCCCACGTACCCCGCAGACGCGGATTGCACCATCGCCGCTGCGAGCTTGGGCCGCGCGGCGAGTCGTTCGGTGAGGTACTCGAGGTGCTCTGCGACATCTTCGAGCGGGGTCCCGGCCGTCGCCATGTCCTCCCAGTCCGCCGCGAAGGAACGTAGTTCCGAATCCAGCACCGCTGCGTAGAGCTGCGGCTTGGTCGGGAAGTACCGGTAGAGAGTCGCTATGGCGACACCGGCCTCTCGCGCGATCTCGGTGGTTTGTACGGCCTCGAACCCATCACGGTCACCGAGGGTCGCCGCCGCCGCGAGTATTTTCTCGCGGCGCAACATCTGACCCTGATTCGCAGGCTCCGCTGCGACTTTGTCAGGGTCTGGCGGTCTACCCACCACACTCCCTTCATCGGCCTCACCGCCGATCGTGGCGCGGCTGGCGTCTCATCTTAATTCCACGCACCCGCTCGGACGTCGTCCGCGGCCATCGTCCGCCTCAGCCGTCCGCCTCAGCGAAGACTACTTGTCGCGCGGCTGAAAGCGCAGCCCGCGGCACTGGTGACCGCGGCGGCAGTGTCGCAGCACCAAGTCGAGCTTTCCAGTGGCGCACATCACTGTTACAGTGCAGAACTAGAAAACTTTTCAGTTAGGAACGAGGTGTGATCGTGACGGTGTTAGCCCCGCCGCCCGTGAAGGACCAGCCGACCATCCCGTCGTCGATGGTCGAACGAATGACGCTGATCATGGATTGCTTCGACTGCCCGCAGAGCCAACTCCATCTCGAGTCTGTCGTCCAGACCACCGGCCTGCCGCGCTCGACAGCTCACCGAATTCTCGAGCAGCTGGTGCGAATGACGTGGCTCGATCGAAATGCCGATTTGTACAGTCTCGGGCCGCGTTCACTCGGCCTCGGCGGGCGAGAGATCGGGCACAGCGCGCTTCGCGCGGCCGCGGCGCCGGTTCTTCATGACATCGCCGTGCGGACCGATCTTGTCGTCCACCTCGGTGTCCTCGATGGCAACGCGGTCTATTACCTCGACAAGCTCGGCGGGCGTAGAGCCGTCGAGATACCGTCGCGAGTAGGCGGGCGTGCGCCGGCGCATGCGACCGCCCTGGGCAAGGCGATGCTCGCGTGGCTCGAACCGGAACACGTCGACGATCGGTTCCACACGCTCTCGGCTCGCACGCCGCAGACGGTGTCGAGTCTCGGCGCACTCCATCAGAACCTCAATCACATCCGGCGCAACCACGGCCTCTCGTTCGAACGTGGGGAGTGCTTCCCCAACATCGCGTGTGCCGGAATTGCGCTTCGCGGGCCGGCCGGTCCGCTCGGAGCCATCTCGATTGTCGGCGCCGCACATGACAACCTGCTGCACAAACACGCCCGCCTGCTCGTCGAAGCGGCACACAAGATCACCCAGGAACTGGTTCCCGCTGATCCGAACTCGAAGCCGTTTCGTCGCGCCCAATCCGTGCCCGCGCCGCCGACGCGAAAGCCGTCCTGGAATGCCGAATCGATCGCCGGCCTTCTCCCGCTGAGCAGAAATCAAGATTGGCTCTGACGGAAAGCCGACAGACCAGCCCGTTCGAGGTGGCCTGCCGATCGCGATGCTGGTGTACCGCAACTCCTGAGTCGG
This sequence comes from Gordonia sp. NPDC127522, assembly GCF_042672305.1. Lineage (NCBI taxonomy): Bacteria > Bacillati > Actinomycetota > Actinomycetes > Mycobacteriales > Gordoniaceae > Gordonia > Gordonia sp. NPDC127522. The sequence goes on along the minus strand of NZ_JBHXVK010000001.1, from coordinate 232,596 downwards.
TACACCGGCATCGCGATTGTCGTCGACGCGGGTGGCCGCTCATCGGATACCGCGCTCTCGCCCACGCAGCGACGCCAGGCGCACGGCCGATCCGATGAGCGGCCATCCCGTCAGACTCCGGCGTTGGCGTCTTGCTTCTTCTTGAGCTCGAGCGCGATGTCGATGAGCTGGTCCTCTTGGCCACCGACCAGCTTGCGGCTGCCCGCCTCGAGGAGGATCTCTGCGGCCGAGACGCCGTAGCGTTCCGCGTGACCCTCGGCGTGCTTGAGGAACGAGCTGTAGCACCCGGCGTAGCCCATCATCATCGCCGAACGATCCACCAGGCACTCCGACGGCATCGCCGGACGGACGACATCCTGTGCGGCGTCGGCGATCTTCATGAAATCGACGCCGGTGGTGATGCCGAGTTTGTCACACACACCCACGAAGGCCTCGGTGGGCGTGTTGCCGGCGCCTGCTCCGAAACGCCGAATCGAGCCGTCGATCTGCTGCGCGCCCGCGCGGATCGCGTTCACCGAATTGGCCACCGCGATGTCGAGATTCTCGTGCCCGTGGAACCCGACCTGCGCGTCATTGCCGAGTTCGGCCACCAGGGCCTCCACCCGGACCGTCACATCCTCGAGGACCAGCGCACCTGCGGAGTCGACGACGTACACACACTGACACCCGGCATCGGCCATGATGCGGGCCTGTTTGGCGATGACCTCCGGAGGCTGGCTATGGCTCATCATCAGGAACCCGACGGTCTCCAGGCCGAGATCACGAGCGAGTCCGAAATGCTGGATCGAGACATCGGCCTCGGTGCAGTGCGTCGCGATGCGGCAGATCTGACCGCCGTTGTCCTGCGCCGCGCGGATGTCGTCCTTGGTACCCAGCCCCGGCAACATCAGGAAGGCGATCTTCGCACGCTTCGCCGTTTCGGCGGCAGCCTTGATCAACCGCTGCTCGGGGGTCTTGGAGAAGCCGTAGTTGAACGACGACCCACCCAGACCGTCACCGTGGGTCACCTCGATGACCGGCACCCCGGCCTCGTCGAGTGCACCGACGATCGCACGCACCTCGTCCTCGGTGAACTGGTGACGTTTGTGGTGGCTGCCGTCACGCAGCGACGAGTCCGTGATGCGGATGTCGAGGGTGTCGGAGTACTTGCGCGCGTTCGCCATCAGCTTCGGGTCACGCGGTGTCAGAACCACATTGGTACTCATGCGGGGACTCCCAACTTGGTCTTTGCTGTTTCGAGGGCACTCACGCTGGTGGTCACGCCGGGACTCCCAACTTGGTCTTGGCGATCTCTTCGCCGACCTTCGTGGCGGCAGCGGTCATGATGTCCAGATTCCCGGCGTACGGCGGGAGGAAGTCCCCCGCACCCTCGACCTCGACGAAGATCGACACCCGGGCATGTCCGCCGTTCAGGACGCTCGGCGGGTCGAACTGGGGGTCCTGCAGCAACCGGTATCCCGGTACGTAGGCCTGGATCTCCTTCTCCCGCCGGTGAATCGACTCGGCAATCGCGTCGGTGTCCGCATCCTCGGGGATGGCGCAGAAGATGGTGTCGCGCATGATCATCGGCGGGTCGGCCGGATTCAGGATGATGATCGCCTTACCGCGCTGCGCCCCGCCGATCGTCTCCACACCCGCCGACGTCGTGGCGGTGAACTCGTCGATGTTCGCGCGGGTGCCCGGCCCGGCCGACACCGAGGCCACCGACGCGACGATCTCGGCATACGGCACCGGCACAACCGAACTCACCGCATGCACCATCGGGATGGTCGCCTGACCGCCGCAGGTGATCATGTTGGTGTTCGGCGCATCGAGGTGCTCGCGGAGATTGGCCGGCGGCACCACGGCGGGGCCGACTGCAGCCGGGGTGAGGTCGACGGCGATGATGCCCGCCTCCTCGTACTTCGGCGCGTACTCGCGGTGCACATAGGCCGAGGTCGCCTCGAAGATCAGATCCGGACGTTCCGACGACGCCAGCAGTTCGTCGGCGCCACCACTCATCGTGATCAGGCCGTGATCGGCCGCGCGTTTCATACCCTCGGAGGCGGCATCGATGCCGACCATCCAGCGCGGCTCGATCACCTCGGAGCGCTCCAGTTTGTACATCAGGTCGGTGCCGATGTTGCCCGACCCGATGATCGCAGCGGTCAGTTTGGCTGCCACGGGTTCCTCCTCTTGCTTGTTGTGAAAGTTGTTCGTGTCTCGGTGAATTCGAAGAACACTTCGTGTCAGGTGAAATCGAGGGTGACGCTGCCCAGTCCCGCGAAGTCGGCCACGAAGTGATCGCCCGACGAGATGTCGATGGCCCGCGTCGCGGTGCCGGGAAGGATCACGTCACCCTTGCGCAGGCGCACCCCGAAGCCCTCGACCTTGCGTGCGAGCCAACTCACGGCGTTGAGCGGATGTCCCAGTACCGCAGACGAATTGCCCTTGGCGATGATTTCTCCGTTACGCGTGAGCGTCGCGTCGATGTCACCGGTGTCGATCTCGGAGATCGGGACGCGTTGCTGACCGAGAATCCAGCCACACGACGACGCGTTGTCGGCGATCGTGTCGCAGAGCGTGATCTTCCAGTCCTTGATCCGGGAGTCGATCAGCTCGATCGAGGGCACCACCCAGGCCACCGCGTCGATGACGTCCTCGTTGGTGCACCCCTCCCCCGGCAGGTCCTCGCCCAGGATGAAGCCGACCTCGACCTCAACGCGTGGGTAGCAGAGCCTCTTCGCGTCGATCGGGGTGTGCTCGAAGTACTGCATGTCGTCGAGCAGATGGCCGTAATCCGGTTCGTCGACGCCCATCATCTTCTGCATGGCCTCGGACGCCAGGCCGACCTTGTGCCCGGCGACCTTCGCCCCGGCGTCGAGTCGCTTGCGGATGTTGATCAGCTGGATCTCGTACGCATCGACCACGTCGAGGTCGGGATACGCATCGCTCGGCCGGTCGATCGCGGTCGCCGACGCCTCCGCCCGCGCCAGATCGGCAGCGATCTGCTCGCGGATCCCCTGCTCAACCGCCATTCCACTCCCACTTCCGTAATGTGAACGTGTTCTATTTTAGAACACGTTGCAGTTCGGCGGGCGATCCCCGCCTCAGGTTGTCTCGCCGACCCGCCCGTCACGCCTGCACAGCGTCGCCACATGGGAAACCGAGTCGTTCGGGACAAGCCCGCCGCCGGGGGTCGGATGACCGACGCATCGGCAAGACGCACACGTACCCACACACGCCGGACACCGCTCAAACCGGCTGGCACCGCAGCGAATAGAAAGATCATCGCACCAGGACGTCGGGGTCGCGCGCCCCCTTACCACTGAGCGGGAGTCCGCGATCGACCTCCGACCGGCTCGGAGGCCCTCGCCCGTCCGGGCGATCTAGGCTTCGGCGAGGGCGGTCGGAGTTTCGTCCCGCATCGAATCCTCGACAGCCCGAAGATGTGCGGTCATAGCGGCTATCGCCGGTTCCGGTTCACCCGCCCGGATGTGTTCGACCACGCGACGCCGTAGCTCGCCGACGTGGTGTAACAACGGTGGCCCACCCCGAACTATCCGGACATGCACTGCCTGGGCGAGCGAGTCGTTCAACATGACGAGGACGTCGTTGTGGGTGGCCTCGGCCAACAGTCGATAGAATTCGGTGATCCGCGCCCTGCGGACGTCGGGCTGATCGCGTAAGCGTTCGATCACCCGGATGTTTTCTTCCAGTCGTTCGAGATCTTCCTCGGTGGCACGTTCGCAAGCGAGACGTAGAACGTCAGACGTGAGCAGAATCCTGGCCTCGAGCAAACTGTCCGCCGACAGTGCCCCGAGAGACGCGAGGTCTTTCACCGACTGAGTGACCATTCCGTGGTGACCGGTCGCCACGAAGGCGCCACCGTGCACGCCCAAGCGGATCTCGATCAATCCCAGCGACTCCAAACCTCGCATCGCTTCGCGAACGCCATTACGGCTCACCTGGAAGATCGCCGCCATCTCACGCTCGGCGGGCAATCGGTCCCCCGGGCGATACCGACCGCTCGTGATGGCTTCGCGGATCTGGGCAGTGATGTACTCGTGGCCCCGTTTCGGGCGGGCGACCGGGGTGAATCCGCTCTCGGGTAGGTTACTCGCCGGCACGGGCACCTCACTGCCGACAGGCTCGGTCACCGCTTCGACCTCCTCGGATCGGATGGACTTGCCACTTTCTCGGCTCCTCACCTTACGACCCTCGGCGGAAGATTTCCGACCTTTGACTTCTAATGGTTCTACCATTAGCCTCGACCCCAGGGCGTGGCCGACGTCACACTCCGCTGGCACCTCGACCGCGCCTGATCCGGATGACAGTCCGAACGCGGGACCCCACCGTCCGCCCTGTCGACGGATACTCCCGTACGTAGAGGAGAGACAATGGCTCACAACGTCAGCACGCCGACCCCCTCCATCCTGTCGAAGGCGTTCGATGTCCTGAACGCTTTCAATTCGCGGAACAGGGTGATGAGCCTCCGGGACCTGGCACTCGCATCCGGCCTCCCGAAGTCGACAGTCCACCGACTGCTGGCGCGGCTGATCGAGCTCGGCGCGATCGAACAAGAAGGCGCCGGCTACCGAATCGCTCTGTCGATGTTCCAGCTGGGCGCGCTCCCCCCCGAGGTGGACATGCGTGACAGAGCGCTTCCACACCTTGCGGCCCTCCATCGCTACACCCGTCAGACCGTGCATTTCGGCGTGCTGCGCGGTACGGACGTCGTCTATCTGGAGAAGGTGCCGGTTGTCCGGTCTGTGTCGGTGATCTCCGAGATCGGAGCACGGCTGCCGGCGCACTGCACAGCCGTGGGCAAAACTCTCCTCGCCTACGAGGATCCCGAGGCGCTGCGTTCACAGCTCGACGATCCCCTCCCCCGGTTGACACCCCGGTCTGTCGGCAACGTCGCTGCGCTGCTCGCCGACCTGGAGACGATTCGTCATCAGGGCATCGCCGTCGAACGAGAGGAAGCACAACTGGGAATGACCTGTTTCGGCGCTCCGGTCGTGGTCAACGGCTCCACGGTTGCCGCCGTCTCCGCCTCGTTCGAACTCGGTTCGCCGCTTCCCAAGGACCTCTCACTGGCGCTGCGCAAGACCGCAGCCGGGATCGCAGCAGCCGTCAAGGCGCAGCTGGGCGACTCGAGGTCGATGGTGCTGTGACGACCACTGCGATCGCAGTCTGCCGATGCCGACCGGGGAGTCCCCGGTGTCGTCGATCGTCACTCACTGTCTCGTACGGCCACCGCGCCGGAGAGGAGTTCCGCGAGATGCACGCCCCGGGTACCGGCGAGGTGTTCCATCTGCGTCCGGCACGAGAACCCGTCCGCCAGAACAACAGTGGTCGAGCTGGCCGCGCGCAGCGCGGGCATCAGTTGCGTCTCGGCAACCGCAACCGACACGTCGTAGTGGCCGCGCTCGGCACCGAAGTTGCCGGCCAGGCCACAGCAACCCCCCAGAGTCTTGACCGAGGCTCCGGCCTTTTCCAGAAGCCGACGGTCGTCGTCCCAGCCGAACACCGCGTGATGGTGACAGTGCGGCTGCGCGATCACCTTCACTCCGGTCAGATCTGGTAGGCGGAAGTCCTGATCAGCGACGAGCAGTTCCGACAACGTGCTCGTCGAACGCGCCACCGCATGCGCTTCGGGTGTGTTCACCAACTCAGGCAGGTCGGAACGCAGCGCCGCCGTGCACGACGGCTCGATGCCCACGACGGTGAATCCCCGGGTCACATACGGATGCAGTGCATCCACCGTGTCTTCCAGCCGCGTGCGGGCACGGTCCAACTGCCCGGTCGAGATCCAGGTGAGTCCGCAGCACGTGCTCCGCTCCGGCAGATGCACCCGGTAACCGGCACCCTCCAGCACCTCGATCACCGAGCTCGCGATGGTGGGAGTGAAGCTGTCGGTGAACGTGTCGACGAACAGGACCACATCCTTGCCTGCCGGAGCGGACAAGGTCTTCTCCTGGGCTCTGCGCCAGGTCCGGCGATCCGCGCTCGCCCCGATGGTCGGGATGCTGCGCCTCGCGTCGATACCGGCGGCCCAGGCGACCAGCGGATGCGCCGCACGCACGCGACTCAGCCTGTTGGCAACGCGGGGCATACGCCGGGCGAACCGGAGCCACATGGGAAGCCAGCCGAGAGAATAGTGCGAACGCGGCCGAATCCTGCCTCGATATCTATGGTGCAGCGCCTCCGCCTTGTACGTCGCCATGTCGACACCGGTCGGGCAATCCGACTTGCAACCCTTGCAGCTCAGACACAGGTCGAGTGCCTCGTGAACCTCCGGCGCAGCAAGCCCTGCCGGCCCGAGGTGTCCGGAGACCGCGTCCTGCAGTACACGTGCTCGCCCTCGGGTCGAATCCTTCTCAGCGTTGGTGGCCTGATAGGACGGGCAGATCACGCTCGCGGACGGATTGGGTGCGACGCAACGGCCGATACCGGTACAGCGATGGACCGCACCGAATAGACCGTCGGCGTCGTGTGGATACGCGAAAGCCAGCGGCAACGGCGCGCCCGGCGCGGCCGTGTAACGCACGTCGTCCGACGCGGGCCGGGGATCGACGATGATCCCGGGGTTCATCAGATTGTGTGGATCGAAGTGATGCTTCACCTGCTCGAACAGCGCGATGGCATCGCCGGAGTACATGTGCGGCAACAGCGAACTCCGGGCACGCCCGTCGCCGTGCTCGCCCGACATCGATCCCCCGAAGCTGCCGACCAGCCGTGCCGCATCGTCGAGAAAATCCTCGTAGCGTCGTCGACCTGCATCGACATCGAGGTCGAAGTCGATGCGCACGTGCACACATCCATCACCGAAGTGCCCATACGGCACCCCGCTCAGCCCGTGGTCGGTCAGCAACTCCTCGAACCGTTCCAGATAGTCGGCGAGGTGCTCCGGTGGAACTGCGGCGTCTTCCCAACCGGCGTGGGCCGGCCGACCACTCGGAGTACGGGCAACCAATCCCGACCCGTCCTCACGGATCTTCCACAGCGCCGCGGCCTCCGCGGTCGAACCGACGAGGCGGTGATCGATTGCGTCACTGACAGATGCGGCGAGCGAGATCCTGGCCTCGAGCTCGGCCCGGTCCTCGCCGGCGAACTCCACGAAGAGCCATCCCGCCCCGCGCGGCATGTCCGGCAACCCACCCGGCCGTACGGCACGAACGACGTCGGTGATCCTGCTGTCGAGTCCTTCGCAGGCGATCGGCGACAACGGCAGCAGGGCCGGCACTGCCGCAGCTGCGGCGACCATGCTCTCGAAACCGAGTACCCCCATGACCCGGTGACCCGGGTCGGTGACCAGCGCCACATCCGCCTCCACGATCACACCGAGAGTTCCCTCGGATCCGACGATCAATCTCGTGACGTCGAACCCGTTCTCCGGCAGTAGCGGGTCAAGGGCATAGCCGGAGACCTGACGACCGAATCGTCCGAACTCCGTTCGTATCGTCGCCAGCGATCCCGAGACCGTTCTCCGCAGAGCGTCGAGTGTCGCCGACCGATCGTCGCCGGCGCCGGCCAGCGACCCCAACCTGAGGTATTCCCCCGACGCCGTGACAAGCGCCAGCCCACGAACGTTGTCGCTGGTCCGGCCGTATCCCAGGGCTCGCGAGCCACATGCGTTGTTGCCGATCATCCCGCCGACAGTGCACCTCGAGTGCGACGACGGGTCCGGTCCGAACCGCAATCCCTCGGCGGCCGCGTGGCGCTGGAGAGTCGCATGCACGGCACCCGGTTCGACACGTGCCGACCGTGTCTCCGCATCCACAGCGAGCACCGCTGACAGATATCTGCTGTGATCGATCACGACTCCGGCACCGACGGCGTTGCCGGCAATGGACGTGCCGGCACCTCGGCTGGTGATCGGGACGCCGTTCTCCGAACAGGCTGCTACGACCGAGTGGATTTCGTCGAGGTCGCGCGGGAAGACCACAGCGCTGGGCGCGACACGGTACACCGAGGCGTCCGACGCGTACAACGACCTGGTGAGCGCCGAGTCGTCTGCCTCGATCCGGCTACGTCTCACCGCCGACATCGCTGCGGCGACCGCGTCCGGCGCGGGCCGTGACGGCCCCGATGCCGCAAGCGAGGGTGTCACGGCGGATGCCGCCGATCCGGCGAGGAGTCCGCCTGAATCCGAGTGCATTGTCAATCCCCACTTCTCACGCCACTGTTACTGCCCGCTCGCCGCCCGCGACCGGGCAGCCACCGCCGACCCACTGCAGGCCAGCGGAACCATTGCCGGTCGACTGTCTCGATCTACTCGCTGTAGACGGCGAATGCCTTGTTGGAGTTGAAGATCTCGGTTGTGACCAGATCCGAGTGCGTGAGCTTCAAACCGAGCTCGTCGACAGCACCGAGCATGCAGAACCAGTTCAGCATCTCGTGCTGTCCGGCCTCTACGATCTGACGGCCAGTCGCCGATCTCCAGTACTCGCGGTCGCCGTCGACCATCGCATCGAAGAACTTCTGGTCGGCCGGGATGTCCGGTTGCAGATGCCAGTCCTTGTCGTTGAGGAAGGCGTGCGACCAGCTCGAAGACGCCACGTAGGCAACACGTTTGCCCGTCTGCGACATGCACTTGGCCACCGCCGACCCGAGTGCCATGCATCGCGCGGGACTCGGACCCGCGGGATCGAGCCTCTCGTCGGCGATCTCAGCAAACCGCGCGATGCCGCCGCGGCGCGCGATCGCGTGCTGCCCATAACAATTCACTGTGATCGGCAGGATGGGGTAAGGGAATTCCCGGCCGGCGTTGTCGTAATCCAGAAACAGCTGCGTATTCGCGATGGCGTGCGGGAAGTGCGTCTCTTCCCGCTTCCGGTACGAATAGGCCATGTCGAAGCCGGACTCGAGCAGACCATCTGTCAACTCCCTGGCAGCGTCCACGTCCCCTTTCAACGTGAATTTCGTCTCTGCCGGCAACCCCCAGACGTTGGGAAGACCGCGGTCGACCATCTTGCCGAACGCGTGGACCTCGAGATCGTCGTAGGCCAAAATGCAGAACGGCGGAATCACTTCCTCGCGGAAGTTCTCGAACTGGTCGTCGCCCCACACCACCACGATGTCCGGGTCGAATTCGTCGAGAGCCGCACGACATGTCGCCAGGTTCTCGACCAGTGCGGCCCGGTGCTCGGCTGCGGCGGCCCGCCCGTTGTCGTCGGACCACTCGCGCTTCTTCTCATCCGACCACGAGGCCACGTCTTTCAGATGCTCGGGGATGTCGGGGTCCTGCAGGGTCCACCGAAGGAGGTTGGCCATGTTCTCATCGGTTCCGGCCAGCAGTGGGTAGTGGGTCAATCCGAGACCAAGTGACGATGCCATCGGTGGCAACCTCCTCGTTGCGCTAGTTCAGTGATCATGGGGCCGCCTGCACGAGTGCCACGGTCGCGTTCACTGAATATGATGCCGCCCCCCGGGGTGGCCACCAAGAGCACGTTCCGGCCCTCGGAACCGTGATTCATCCGTAGGCAAAGCGGCCGGTGAGCGCGGATTCTGCGCTCACCGGCCGCTGTGGCACGGACTGTCCCGCAAGCCGATCAGGACGACGTCTTGACCAGCTTCGAGGAACGGCCGGACCGGCCTTTGACCGGGAAGGTGTACGGCCCCAGGAACAAGAACGCGACAGCGGTGATCACCAGTCCCACACCGACGATCACAAAGGTCGGAGTGTAAGTGCCGTAGAGATCGTACGAGGACGCGAAGGCGAGCGCGCCGGCGGCGGAGCCGACCGTGAACACCGCGAAGATGATGCCGTAGATCTTGCCGAAGTGGGCAAGCCCGAAATATCTGGTGGTGAGGTAGGACGTCACATCGACCTCGATGCCGATGACAAGTCCGAGCAGCAATGCACCGATGACGGAAAACTGTCCACTCGCGATCAGCACAAAGGAGACGATGGGCAGCACCTGCTGGATGGCCGCGACCGTCGGACCGTGGAAGCGATCGACGAGCAGCCCGGCGAGAGGTCTGGCCAGCAACGACGCGATGCCCACCGGTACGAGCACACCGGCCGCTTCGGCGGCGGACATGCCACCGTCGCGAAGCATCGGCACGAGATGCGCCATCGCGCCGTTGATCGCCAGCGAAGCGATGATCGTCGATACCGCCAGGATCCAGAACTGGCGCGTCCGCAACGCTTCGGCGCGTGTGTGTCCGGGAACCGTCTCAGGCGCCGGAGACGAGCCGTCGGCGACCTCCGAGGCCCGTTCGTCCGCTGCCACCTCGAGAGCAAGGCGCTCCTTGGCGTTCGGCTCGCGGACCAGGAACAGCCAGCACGGGATACCGACCGCGACGACCAGGATGCCTAGGGCGACATAGGCCGCGCGCCAACCGAAGTTGTCGATGACGAACTGGGTGTAGCTGGGAACCACGGCTGTCCCGAGTCCGATGCCGCAGATGGCCAGGCCGATGGCCAGCCCTCGCCGGTTGTCGAACCACCCTGACACCGCCTTCACGTACGGCGGGACGTTCTGTGCCGCGGCGACACAGTAGGTGATGATGAACAAGACGTAGAAGACGACCAGGCTGTTGGGTACCTGCGAGATCGCCATCAGCGACAGACCGAACAACCCGATCAGCGGAATCATCACCCGGCGCAGTCCGTACCTGTCGATGCCGTAGCCGACCAGGATCACCGCGACAGCGGCGAACAGGCCGCCAAGACTCTTCGCGCCGCTGACCTCGGTCCGACTCCAACCGAATTCCTCGCCGAGCGGGATCATGAAGATGCCGACGGTCTGGAGAATGATCGGCCCGACCCCGACCATGAGTCCCAAAGTGCTGCCGACGACGACCAGCCAAGATCGTCTGGACAAATTGTTCACTGCTGTCTCCTCCTCGTCGAGGTACGCGCGGGGCCAGGTCCGTCGAGGCCGACGTCCGGGTCACAGACGACGGGCTGTCACCCCGTGAACCGGGTCGCGGTTGCGCGCCCTCCTGGTGCCAAAAATGCGACTCATCGAATAGTGGAGGACCGATGTGAGGCGTACCACCGCATGTTCCGGGCGCTGGAACGGCCCGTGGTCAGGAAGATCGGGGAGGTGGAACCGGGCACGCATCGACCTCGACACCTGATGCTGCTCCATACCCGAGAGGTGGCCCCGTCCCATGGCGCGCGGTCACCTCGACTTCCTGACGTCATACGACCGGCCCGATGCCGCCCATCTCTACAGCGTGGACCCGATGTGCCGCCGACACGCGCAGACCTGACGAAATCAGGAATTCGGAGGACCAAGGGGCGACCGGCGACCGAAGAAAGCGGCAGCATTCTGCAACGACATGGCGTCGACCGTGTCGTCGTCGATGGCGCCGGCTTCGCCTGCTTTGTCCCCTATCGCAACGAGTTCGGCCAGTGGCGTCCGGTAGAACGGGTAGTCGCTGCCGATGAGCAGGTGGTCGGGTCCGAACCGTGCGGCGAGGAGTTCGAGTAATCGGGGCTCGAACACCAGGGTGTCGCACCACAGTCGCGCCAACAGCGCGTCGAGTCGTTCACTCTGCGCCGGATCGTCGGCGCAGGCGGCCGTACGGAGACGTGGATATGTCCATGGGAGCGAGCCGCACCCGTGCGCGAATGCCAGACGAAGGTTCGCGAATCGTTCGAGCACTCCCCCGAGGACGACCGCCGATGCGGCCAGCGCTGTGTCGGTGTGCATTCCGATGGCGAAGGGATATGGCTTCTCACGTCCCCGCACCGCACTCTGCTGTTGCGTCGGATGCACGAACAGCGCCAGATCATGCTCCTCGGCTGCGGCGTAGAACGGCCACAACTCCGGGTCGTCGAGCTCCCGACCGCCCGGCAGACTGCTCATCTCGACGCCGACGACACCGGGGAAACCTGCCAGCCTGTCGAGTTCCCTGACCGCACCGGCGATCGTGAACATCGGGACCGCGCCGAACACGAGCAGTCGCCCGCCTGACCGGGCAGCCGCGTCGAGCAATCCATCGTTCTGGGCCTGGAGATACCTGGTCGTGTCCGCCTCGGACGCGGAGCCCGCCAGCGTCACCGGTACCGGCGAGATCACCTGGTGCGAGATGCCCGCCTCGTCGAGGCTGGTCAGACGTTTCTCGACGTCCCACAATGCCGGCTGCACGGTACGAAAGATTCTCTCGCCGATCATGATTCGACCCTCGCCCGGATCGACGACGAGACGCGGGAGGTCGGAATCGCCACGCTGGGACCGAGAAGGCATGAAGTGTGAGTGGATGTCGACCCGGCCCATCGGCGGGCTCTGCGAGGGAGTCATGGGCTGCTCCGCTCCTTCCGTGTCGTGCTGGTGACAGCAGACCGAGGCCGCACCCATCCATGGGTACGGCCTCGGCATTTTCATCGATGGTGGTTGATCACACGGCAGCCAGAGTCTGCTCGCGCGCATCGACCCGTCCGGTGGCCACGCCTGCGATCCTGTCCGCGTCGTCCGGGAGGACGTCACCTCGCCACACCACGTGCAAGTCAGGGCGCACCAGCAGAAGCGAACGTCCGTACGCCTCACGCAGCCGGGCATCCGGGACGCGCAGGATTTCGATCGGGGCGCCGACCGCTGCGAATGCCCGCTCCAATGGCGCGGTGTCGGTCGCTGCGGCGCCGAGATCGAGCAGGGTGAAATCCTGTCCGAGCGCGTCCTGGATGGGTCGGCCGTCGTCGAGCCACATGTGGGGCAGACGCACGCCCGGGTACGCACCTGGGGTGTAGCGCCGGATCTGATTCTCCGGAGAGCCGGGTTCGGTCAGAATCACCGGTGACTGCGAGTACCGATAGGACGTCTCGGTGCCCGCGAGTTCGTGGCCGATCGGTTGGCCTTCGGCCGCCAGCTCTGCGACACGACGACGGTTCTCTTCTCCGGCCGGCGTGTCCTTCTTGAATTCCTCGGTGGCCGCCGAGCGCCAGCGGCCGACCCCCTGGGCTGCAGCCCGGGACGCCTCCCGGTTGAACAATCCGATCTCGCGGCGCTCGAGTTCGTAGGAGTCGAGCAGGTGTTCACCCGCGTATCCCTTGACCGCGCCCGCCAGCTTCCAGCTGAGGTCGACCGCGTCGCCGATGCCGGTGTTCATACCGAGGCCACCCTGGGGAATCACGAGGTGTGCCGCGTCGCCGGCGATGAACGCTCGGCGGTCGCGGTAGCTGTCCGCGACGAGTAGGTGGTGGTACCAATCGCCCTCGTGGAGGACCTCCACCTCGTCGAGGACGTCGCCGAGCAGGTCCTTGAGCCGGTCCACCGCGACGTCGCCGTCCTTCCAGTCGAGGAAGTTCACGACGAAATGCTTGAGGTCGTCCTGGACCACGAGCGCACCCGAGGTGAAGTAGTAATGGCGTCCGGGTCCGAACGGCATGTTCTCGAAGAGTGTCGTCGAACGGAAGAACACCTGCCGGACCGGCCGGATCCGCCCGTCACCCTGATGAGCGATTCCGAGCTGCTTGCGCACGGTGCTGCGACCACCATCGGCGCCGACCAGCCACCGGCTCCGCACGACCAACGTGTCTCCGGTGTGCAGTCGAAGTTGGCTGGTCACGCCGTCGTCGTCCTGTTCGAACGAGATGAGTTCAGCACCCGCACGCAAATCCGCGCCCGCGTCGATCGCGGCACCGCGAAGGATCGGCTCCACGGTGTACTGCGAGACGAGCTGCTGGGGCTCGAAGGGGAGCGATCCGTCACGACTCTGTCGAGCCAGTTCCTTCGCCTCCGGCACCGAGGGGTACTTGAGATGCAGGAGGGCGTCGTGCCGGGTGTCGGCCACAACGAATACATCCATCGGATACGGGGTGAACGCGCTTGCTTCCCGTAGCGTGTCAGCCACCCCGAGCCGGCGGAATATCTCCATCGTTCGGGCGTTGCACCGCTCCATCTTGGGCAGCTTGCGCGGTTCCGGCGCCGCTTCCGCCAACACGACGTCGACGCCGCGTTGCGCGAGGTCGAGCGCGATCGTGGACCCGACTGGGCCTGCACCCACTACCAGGACATCGGTGTCGACAGGATCCGCCACAGGACCTGAATTCATGGTGTCTTCCTTTCCTGACCGTCAGGGCGTCGACGGTGGTTCTCGATTCGAGGGCGCCGGCCATGTTCTGCCGAACCAGACCTCACCGCACCGGGACCGAGGGCGATCGAGCTCGTGAGCTACTCGATACCGTCCGTCTCCGGCTGTATGCACCTCTGGGATTCTGGCCGACCTGCAAGGCCCGCGCGGCACTCTGTTCCAGCGCCTGGAACGCCCGCCGTCTGATCGTCGTGTCGCGGCGTTGTAGCGCATCGGCTTTGCTGGAGGCTCTCGAACCTGCGGCGGATGGAGCGGGAGAGCACGCACGTTCTGCCTTCACCAGTTGCGCCCACCCACACCTGGCTCTCCGACGCGTGTTTCAGTTGTCGACGATGTCTCTGGCGATCGCGCTGTCGGCGGCCTGTCTCATGCCGGTGAGCACGCCGTCCTCGACCGTCCATTCGTGAACGAATCGAATCTGGACGGTTTCTCCGTCGTTGGTCGGCGCGTAGTGACCAGTGACGAACACACGCTCGTCGCCGGCTGCGAAGTAGTCCTCGACAATGGTGGGCCACTCGTCAACCGCCGGCATCAGTTGGCCGAAGTACTCGACGACTCCTTGTGGCCCGGTGTACACACCAGAGAACGGGAAGCCGGGAGTGATATCCCAGACCAGATCGGGCGCGGCCAGCTCTTCGAATGCTGCCGGGTCACCGTTGGACTCGTACAGTTCACGGACCAGCCGCTCGTTGGCCTCGCTGTGTGACTGTTCCGCGTTGCGGGGGTCCTCAGTGGTTGTCGAGCATCCGGACAGCGTGAGCGCAGCTACCGCCGCGACGGCACCAACACCGAGGACGATCCGATTCCGCGAAGTGATGGGGGAGGTGAAAGTTGACATGGGTTCTCCTGGAAATGGTGGGTCCATGACGCGACACTGCCGACTTCAGGGCTCATCGCCCCGTGATGACGGCCGCGGGTCGCGGTCGGGGGTCGATCTGTCGCGTGGCCACGCAGTGGCAGCGGGTGTCCGGTACTGACACCGCCGGAGGGTCGGCACCGCCGCCGGTGGGCTGCGCGGAGGTTGTCTATTCGAGGCGACGAAGCATGTCGAGCATCCGTGGGTCGCGGTGAGTGAACCCGACAGCTGGTTGTTCTCTGTCGAGTTCCGCGATCGCCGTCATGTCTTCGTCGGTCAGGGAGAAATCGAAGATGTCGATGTTCTCTCTGAGCCGGCTCTCGTGAGTGGACTTGACCACCAGGGCAACGTTGCGCTGGGTCAGCCAACGCAACATCACCTGGGCAACAGTCTTGCCGTGTGCCGAGGCGATCTCAGCAAGGATGGGGTTGCGGTGTGCTTCTGGATTGCCCTGCACGAGCGGCGCCCACGCCTGCAGAACGGTGCCGTGCTTCCCGGCGAGGTCAGCCATGTCCTTCTGCTGGTTGAACACGTGCGTCTCGCGCTGGTTCACCGCGGGCACAACCCGGTTGTGGGCAATCAGGTCGGCATACCGGTCGGGATAGAAGTTCGACACGCCGATCGCGCGGACCCGGCCGAGAGCGGTCTCGTTGTAGTAGCGAGATGCGGTGTCGAACAACCGGTAACCGGCCTCGATGGCCTTCGGCACGGTGTCGCGAACCTGTTCATCGGTCATCTGAAACACGCCGAGGCCGATCTTCGCCAGTCAATGCCGCTATTCAGGGCGATGGTCTCCATCCGAGTTCCTTACATGGGGTGGGCGTGGTGACGCGTTGACGATTGGCGGGGGCTGTGTCGCGGGTGTCGGGCCCGCACGCAGCAATCAGGCTCGTACTACGTGGATGTTGAAATCAAAGGTGTCCAGGGCACCTGCGAGGGTGAAGTACAGGCGCGAGTACATCTCTGCCCCGCGTGCTCCGGTGATACCGCCGAGATCGATCACTGACCCCGCAGGCCAGCCGAACCCCCCTAGCAGACTGCGTACTGTCGCCTTTGCGTCCTCGTCATCGCCGGCCACGAACAGGTCGTGCTCGCCCGGGATGCGGCTCGGGTCGACCATGAGGGGGAAGGCAACCGAATTGAGGGCCTTGACGACCTTGGCGGCCGGAAATGCGCGCTGGATCTGTTCAGCCAAACTGTCGGTGTTGGCCACGGTCAGGGTTGGTGGCATACCTTGCGACAGGTCCAACGGCAGCGCGACGTCGAGCAGCACTTTTCCGCTGAGGTTGTCTGCCCCGACGGCCTCCAGCGCCGCCAGCGAGTTCGCACCGTTGGTCGCGTTGACCACGACCTCCGCGAACGCGCCTGCCTGCGCAAACGTGACCAGCGCGATGTTGTCGTGGTCTCGTTGCCACTGGCTGTAGGGCGGGTTGCCGAACGCGTCGGAATCGGTGTTGGACAGGGTTGTGTCGGTATTGCGGGTGCCGATGACGACGTCGTGCCCGGCGCCCGTCAACGCGGCTGCTAGTGTGCGGCCGACGCCACCGGTGCCGATGACAGCGATTTTCATGTGTTTCTCCTTCTCGATGCCGATCCCATGACGTGACCCTCGACTGCTGTTGTCGGCCAACAGAGTCAGGAACGGAACCGGCTGTTGGCATTTCGTCAACCGGCGGCGTCACCGATTCCTCGCGCTTCTGTGCGCCGTACGTGGCGTGCAGTCCCTGGGTCGATGACCAGAGTGCGTCGATCGGCGAGTCAGTGACAGGCACTGTCAGGGACCCTCGCCTCGCCCGAACCGGTCCTACGATGGACGCATGGACATCAGGCGCGAGATCCGCGATTTCCTCATGAGCCGCCGGGGCCGCATCTCACCCGAGATGGCCGGGCTTCCCTATGCCGGCGGCGATCGCAGGGTTCCTGGTCTACGGCGCGAAGAGGTCGCGATGCTCGCCGGGATCAGCGTCGAGTACTACACGCGAGTCGAGCGGGGCAGCCTCGGTGGTGCTTCCGAAAGCGTGCTCGAGGCCTTGGCCCGAGTGCTTCAACTCGATGAGGACGAACGGGCTCACCTCTACGACCTGGCGCGCAGCGCCAGTGCCTCGTCGAGGAATCGGCGAAAGTCCCAGTCGCGGCCTGCAGTGACCGAGGCCGTCCAGCAGGTCATCGACTCGATGACGGTGCCTGCAGTCGTACAGAACGCGCGCATGGACCTCATCGCGGCCAACGCTCTCGGCCGCGCCCTGTACCCAGGGCCCTACAGCATGACCGGACAGCCGAACTTCGCACGGTTCGCTTTCCTCGATCCACGCGCCGCGAGTTTCTACGGCGACTACGAAGGAGCCCGGAACTTCACGGTGTCGGTGCTGCGCGCCGCCGCCGGCCGAGACCCCCTCGACACCGCACTCAGCGGCCTCATCGGCGAGCTGGCCACTCGCAGCGAGGACTTCACGGCCCGCTGGGGCAAACACAACGTGCACCGCCACTCCCACGGCCGCAAGACATTCCACCACCCGGGCGTGGGCGCCTTGGACCTCGTCTACACCGACCTCGTCCTGCCCGGGGACCCGACGGTGTCGATCACGACCTATACCGCCGACCCCGACAGCCCCACCGCCGATGGCCTGGCCTTGCTCGTCGCATGGGCCCAAACACACCACGACCAGCAGGCTCGCCGCACCGCCTCCTCTACGAGATCCACATCACGCTCGTGGTCGTAGCCCGCCGCGAGCGGCCCTCGACGGAGCGCGTCACTGTTCGCCGACCGCCGGCGAGCCACGCGTTCCGGCCGTTGAAACACTCCCTTGAGCGCTGCAGAGTGGCGAACGAGTATGGGATGCACGCGGCAGTTCACCGTCCGGGAACCGACTGGTGAACGCCGGCTGACCGACCACCTGAGCTCCGACAATCACCAGGAGAGCCATGAGCATCTGGAACACACTCAACAACGTCGACTACACCCTCCGGCATGTGCAGGTCGGCGACTGGAACACCCGCGTGCTCGAAGCCGGCTCGGGGCCCGCTCTGATTCTCATGCACGGCACTGGCGGGCACCTCGAGGCCTACAGTCGCAACATCGAAGCGCTGGCCGAACACTTCCGTGTCATCGCCTACGACTTCCCGGGCCACGGTTACACCACCTTCTCCGATCACGACCTGGAGACGCCCGAATACGTGTCACATCTGAAGGAGCTCATGCATGAGCTCGGTATCGAGCGGGCACATCTGAGCGGCGAGTCCCTCGGTGGATGGGTCTCCATCAAATTCGCCGCCACACATCCAGAACTCGTCGACCGGATGGTCCTCAACACGCCGGGCGGAACCATGGCCACACCTGAGGTGATGGAGCGCATCCGCTCGCTGAGCCAGGCCGCGGCCGACGATCCGCAACCGGCTACCGTTCGCGCCCGGCTCGAGTGGCTCATGGCCGATCCGTCCTCGGTGACAGACGAGTTGGTCGCGATCCGCCGGGGCATCTACTCCCAACCCGGCTTCGCCGATTCGATGAAACATATTCTCTGCCTGCAGAACCCGACGATCCGCGCTCGAAATATCGTCTCCGGCGACCTGCCGTCGATTTCGACGCCCGCCCTGGTCGTCTGGACCAGTGACGATCCCTCCGGCCCGGCGGGAGAGGGCATGCGTATGGCCGAGGAGATGCCGAACGGAGAGTTCCAGCTCATCAGCAACGCGGGTCACTGGCCCCAGTGGGAGCAGACCGAGGTCTACAACAAATGCCTTGTCGAGTTCCTCACCCGGAACTGAACGGGCGGAGCAGGGCCGCGAGCCCTGTTGTGCAGCAATGAGATACGAGGAGTCCCGATCGGGACTCCTCGTATCTCATTGCTGTGGGTGGCCGCTGCGGCGACCTACATAGCAAGACACCCCGCGTCGACAGCCAGGCTCGTTCCGGTCACATAGCGCGCCTCGTCCGAGGCGAGATACAAGACAGCGTTGCTGATGTCCTCACAATCGACCCACGGCAGCTTGTCGAACACGTGCACCGCTGACATCGGCTCAAGGACGTCGGCCTCGGTGGGGGACTCGAGATCAGGACGCCACATCCGCATCGTCGCGGTATTGAGGATCATCGGCGTACCGACATTCGTGGGCAGCACGGCATTCACACGAATCCGATGTTCGCCGAGTTCGTTGGCGAACGCCTTGGCGAGTCCGATGACCCCGTGCTTGGCAGCGACATAGTGGCCGATCGTCGTACCCCCCTTGAGCCCGAAAACAGATCCGGTCAGCACGACCGAACCGCCATTCCCGCTCTTGATCATCTGTTTGATACCGGCACGCGCCGTCTTGTACACGCCGGTCAGGTTCACATCGATCATCTGCTGCCACATGAAGTCGTCCATGTCCACCAGAGGACTGAAACTGACGATGCCGGCATTGGCGACCACGATGTCGATCTTGCCGAACTCCTCGACGCCGTCGCGCACGACGTCGTCCAGCTGACCCGTGTCCCGAACGTCGGCGACCCGTGCCAGGATCTCGCCGCCCTGCTCCTGTACCAGCCGGACGGTCTCATCCAGATCGCTCTGGCTGCTCATCTCGTACGGAATACCGTCATCCTGCGCGCAGAGATCAGCTGCGACGATCTTCGCGCCCTCGGCGGCCAGGCGTAGTGCATGACTTCGGCCCTGTCCGCGAGCGGCTCCGGTAATGAATGCGACTTTCCCACTTACTCGTCCCATTGATAACACCTCCACTTGTCTGATTCTTCGTGTTCCGGTCCGGAGCGAACGGAGCCGTCAGTCGGGGATCAATACACCTCGGCCGCGTAGCTGTCCGGAATCCAAGGCTCTGAGCGCATCGTTGATCCGGTTCAACGGATATGTCGTGGTGGTGAATTCGACGACCCCACGCGCGACCAATGCGGTCAGTTCGACCATCTCGTTGTAGCTTCCGCCGACGTTGCCGACGAAGCTCGTCTCCGGGAATATGGCCTGCGTGAGGATTTCCACCTCCAACTTTCCCCCGTATCCGACCATGAGGTCCATGCCGTTGTCCGCGAGCAGGTCCACGGCGTCGCGCTGCGCGCCCCCCTCGCCGACGTAGTCGATCACGACCTCGGCGCCGACACCTTTCGTCAGTTCACGAACGTGCTCGACATGCGAGTGATCAGCTTCAGCGAGAACGACATGGTCCGCACCCCACCCACGGGCCAGGTCGAGGGCCGCCGCGTTCTGATCGATCACGATGATCTCGGTTTCACTCAGAGCCCGTAGGGCCTGGATTCCGATGTGACCGAGACCTCCCGCTCCGATGACGACAGTCCTCGTGCCCGGGACCGCGAGGGGAAGGGCTTTGCGGACTGCCCGGTAGGCGGTCAGGCCCGCGTCGCCGAGTGGCGCGGCTTCGACCGGCGTGATGCCCTCTGAAAGAGGCACCACGGCACGGGCATTCGTACGCACGTACTGGGCGAATCCGCCGGGGGCGAACACTCCTGCACAGGTACTCTGTTTGCAGTGCATGTCGTCTCCCGCTCGGCATGCCTTGCAGAATCCGCAGGTTGCATACATGTGCAGTACGACCGCGTCGCCGACCGAGACGTTCTTGACGCCGGGGCCGATCTCTTCGATCCAGCCCGCGGTCTCGTGCCCGCAGATGAACGGAAGGCCCACCCCCGCATCCTTGTGCATGGCATCGAATTCGCCGCGCCAGAGATGAATGTCGGTACGACAGAAACCGGCTGCACCGACTCGGACGATGACGTCGTCTGGGTTCTCGATCGCGGGATCGTCGACGTCGGCCATCGCGAAGTCCTCACCGTAACCGGTGAGCAGAGCAGCGCGCATGAATTTCTCCTTACGATGTATGCGTATTACGAAGGTTGTCGCGAACCGAGGTCGACGGCGGCGACGGGCCTCGAATTCGGCCCGGCGCCAACGACAATCCGCCGAAACCACCGTTCCGAGATCTGCGTGGCCGCCTCATTCTGTCCGGCCGACCGGTTCGGAGCGAACTCAACCGGTCGGGTAGAGGCTGGCGGCCAGGCCACGTAGTCGGCCTCGATCGATCTTCCCGGTCGCGTTCTTCGGCAACTCCTCGACGTTGAACAATGCCTTCGGCGCCTTGAACCCGGAGATCTTGTCGCGGCAGAACTCGCGGACTTCATCGACTCCGAGGTCGGTACCGCTCGTCACCGCAAACGCGACTATCGCCTCCCCCCAATGATCATCGGCAACTCCGACCACTGCCACCTCGGATACCGTCGGCAATTCGAGAATCACCTCCTCGACCTCGAAGGGATCCACGCTGAAGCCGCCCGTCTTGATGATTTCCTTCAGCCGACCGACATAGCGAAGATGACCGTTGTCGTCGACGGTCCCGAGGTCCCCTGTCATGACCCACTCACCGCGGACGACGGCGGCGGTCTCGTCCGGCCGCTGGTGATACCCGGTCATCGTCGACGGGCCGGAGAAGCCGATTTCGCCGACGCTGTTCGGCCCTACCTTGTTGCCGTCTTCGTCGAACGCCCCGATGCGGGCAACGCCCATCGGCACACCGACGTTTGTTGGATCCGAACGGAATTGGTCCGCGACCGCACACGTCAACTGCGCTTCGGTGAGGCCATACATATACACGAACACATCCCCGAACTCCTGCAGAGCCGCGGCGCGTAGCCGCGATGGAAAGGCATACGCGGTGTAGATCGTCGTCAGCGACGAGGTATCGGATCGTTGCTCGGCGGGAACGCTCAGCATGGCGGAGATCATGGTGGGAGCGAGAAAGGTCCTCGTCACCCGATGTCTCTCGATCAATTGCCATACTCGAACCGCGTCGAAGGCCTCGTCGAGAACCACAGTCGCGCCACCGATCAATGCGGGCAGGACGAAATGCACGAATCCGATGCCGAACGCCGGTAAGTTGAACAACTCCACATCGTTGCTGTCGCGTGGCGACCCGAGGGCGGAGTTCACCGCGTTCCAGGTGTTGGCGCGATGGGTTCGTTGTACACCTTTCGGCGTTCCAGTGGTACCGGACGTGTACGTCACCGTCGCGATACGGTCGTCACCGTCGGAGTCGGCGCATGGCTTGACCGGCGTGCCGCGGCCGGCAAGCGCCGTCAGCGTATCTCCCGCGAATGGCGAACCGGTGACCGCGATGACACCGCCGTCGCTGCCGAGCAGCCGCCCCGCGCGCTCTGCCTGTGCATCGTCGGCGACGATCCGTTCGACGGCGGCGTCCACGACGATGACCGACTGCTCCTTCGCGGTGAGTCGCGTATTGATCGGCACTGCAATGCAATTCGCCCGAGCGAGCGCCATGAGCACGACGACGACCGCAGGAGTGTTCGACATCATCACCCCGACGGCCGAACCGCCGATTCCGGTCGCTACGAATCCGCCGGCCATCGCAGCGATCCGGTCTTCCAACTCCGCGAAGGAGACGTTCTCGCCCGGACCGATCAGAGCGATACGCGCAGGGTTCCGCTCACAAGCGCACAGCAGTGGGTAGGAGTAGTCCATCTTCAGTCCGATCTGATCGTCCGCGTCTAGACAGAAAGGACGATCTTGCCGCTGTGGCGGCGTTCGTCCATCAATCTGTGAGCTTCTGCGGCCTCTTCGAGACCGAGGACTTTCCAGATGGTCGGGTCGAGCTGTCCGGTTCCCTGAAGGCGAACGAGTTCGGCGGTCGCCGCGCGATTTGCGCGCGTCGCTCCATGGACTTGCAGATTGAGCGCGAACAGCATTCCGAGGTTCAACTCGGCGCGGATACCGCCGTGCGAACCCACGACCACCAGTCGGGCCCGGGGGGCGGCACTGGCGATGGTGTCGGCCCATGTGTCCGCACCCACCAGTTCGAGCAACACGTCAGCTCCCCTGCCGTCCGTGGCCCGACTGACCTGACCGGGCACATCCGACCGGTAGTCGATCGGCTCGGCACCGAGGGCCTCGAGCTCGGCCAGCTTCTCGTCCGAGCCGCCAAGGCCCAGCACACGCGCGCCCGCAAGTCTCCCGATCTGGATTGCCGCGTGGCCACATCCACCGGTCGCACCGGTCACCAGCATCACTTCACCGGGACGCACTTCCGCGCGCTCGATGAGCGCGGTCCAGACCGGGGCGTAGTTCACGAGCAGACCCGCGGCACTCTCGAAGGACACGTGGTCGGGAAGCGGCATGAGCAGCTCGGCAGGCCATGCCAGATACTCCGCGTAACCGCCGCGACCCGGCGTGGACACTCCGAGGACCTCGATCGACCCGCACGCGTTGTCGTGCCCGGCGAGGCATTCCCGGCAACGTCCGCACGAGATGTGTGAGTGCGGAGCAACCCGGTCGCCCACCGCGATTCCGGAGACACCCTCGCCCAGCGCCTCGACGACACCGACCGGCTCGATGCCGGGAATGTGCGGAAACGCCATGGCCTGACCGAAATAGAAATCCATCAACGACTCTTTGCCGTACACACCGGCGCGCTGCTCGACGTCCATCCGGTTCACACCCACCGCCCGAACTCGGATCAGCGCCTCGCCGGGGCCGGGTTCTGGCACGTCGATCTCATCGACCCGCAATGACTCCGGCGGACCGAACTCGTGAATCCTGACAGCTTTCACTCGAGCCTCCTTGTCGAGTGCAGGCCTGGGGCCGCACATCGCCGGCCCACAAGCACTGCTGTGTGATCATTCCCAGCCGACCGGTCGGTCGGTACCGTCGAATACTAGCCGTGATCGGAGTCACACGTCAATGTCGGTGGTCGACAGCGGGTCGAGCCGGCGCCCCCAGTGACCAAGCCACCAACCCGCCCTCCAAGGCCTTGCGCCAACCCGTCCTCCAGAGCCTTGCACCAACCCTCGCGCGTGGCATACCGTGAACCCGACTCCCGACCGACCGAACGGTCGGGACACTGCCAACGCCGGATCTGCTTGATCAGCGCACCTGGCAACTACGTCGACAACGGAGGTACCGACCATGTCCGGACCGGGACCGAGCAGGGACGCCGCGTGGCACTACCGGAGCATGCTCCTGTGCCGGCGCTTCGAGGAAACCGTGCACGAGCAGTACGACCTCGGCAATGTCCCAGGTCCACTCCATCTCTCGATCGGGCAAGAGGCGGTCGCGGCCGGGGTGTGTTCTTCACTGACCGACACTGACGTCATCACGTCGACGCATCGCGGGCACCACCATTGCGTGGCGAAGGGGGCCGACCTCGGCAAACTCATGGCAGAGCTGCTTGGCCGCAAGGACGGATACTCCCGGGGGCGCAATGGGTCGATGCATCTGGCCGACACCTCCATCGGGCTCCTGGGAACCAACGGAATCGTCGGCGGCGGAATACCGATAGCGGTCGGAGCCGCTCTCGCGATACAGCTTCGCGGCTCATCCGACGTCGCCGTGTGCTTCTTCGGTGACGGCGCCACCGCGACCGGTAACTTCGCCGAGGCACTGAACATCGCCGCTCTGTGGAAGTTGCCGATCGTCTTCGTCTGCGAGAACAACCAATTCGCCGAGATGACCCCGACCTCTGTCCATGTCGCCGGCCAACTGTGGCGGAGAGCCGATGCACACGACTTTCCTGGCATGCGCGTGCAGGGCACCGAAGTGTCGATCGTCGCCGCCACGGCACGTGCTGCGGTCGCGCGAGCCCGAGCGGGCGGTGGGCCCACATTGCTGGAAGTGATGACCTACCGATTGTCTGGCCACTATGTCGGAGATCCGTCGAATCGTGATCACCCGATGGCCGAGCGGTGGCGCGCGCGCGACCCTCTCACAATAGCTCGACGCGAACTCGACGACGGCGAGGCAGATCGCATCGACGCCGAGGTCGAGGCCGAGATCCAAGACGCGCTGGGCCGCGCACTCAAGAGTGAACCTGTGTCAGTGGAGGACATCGCATGAGCACGCCAGTCGACAACGCGACGAAGGACCTGAAGTACTGGCAGGGCATCAACCAGGCGCTTGTCCAGGAGATGGAACGGGACGAGCGCGTGATCCTGTTCGGGGAGGACGTCGGCGCCCCGGGCGGGCCCTACGGGGTGACGCGTGGCCTGCAGAAGACCTTCGGCAAGGACCGCGTTCGCGACACACCGATCAGCGAGGCAACGCTGGTCGGCATGGGTGTCGGCGCTGCGGCGATGGGCTTCCGTCCGGTCGTCGAGCTGATGTTCTTCGATTTCTGCATGATCGCGATGGACCAGATCGTCAATCAAGCTGCCAAGTTCGAGTACTTCACCGGGAACCCGCTGCCGCTGACGATCCGCACGATGAGCGGCGCAGGCGGATCATACGGCGCGCAGCACAGTCAGAGCTTCGAGTCCTGGTACTGTGCCATCCCGGGCCTCAGCGTGGTGATGCCGTCGAATGCTCGCGATGCCAAAGGGCTTCTGAAGTCGGCGATCAGGGATGACAGTCCCACACTGGTGATCGAGACCAACGGGCTCCTCACCGTGCGTCGGGAGACACCACTCGATCCGGATTTCCTGATCCCACTGGGCGTTGCAGAGATCCGCCGTCCCGGCGAACACATCACCATCGTGGCGACCGGACGGATGGTCGATCGTGCCCTCGACGCCGCCGAACATGCTGCCGGGCAGGGTATCTCGGTCGAGGTGATCGATCCTCGGACCATCTCGCCGCTCGACACCCAAACCATCCTGGAGTCCGTGGAGAAGACCGGGCGGCTCATCGTCGTCCAGGAGGCGACGGCTCCGTGCAGCATCGCCGCCGAGGTATGTGCACTGGTGGCAGAGAACTGCCTCGACAGCTTGCGTGCTGCTCCGATCCGACTGACCGCGGATTTCGTCAACGTTCCGACGCCCGCGGAGCTGGTCGAAGCGCGGGTCCCGCAGATCGACGACATCGCCGAGGCCATCGCCAAAGTCCTCTGACCCCACCGTGCGACCAGTGGACGCGTGCGGTTGCCCGCTCAGACGGAAATCGTAAGGCGGTCCACGCACAGCCGCTACCGTCGAGCCATGAGCCCAGACTCGAGACCCGCACCTTCGGCTTGCGACGAGACGGCTGCCGTCCTCACCTCCTTCGACGACGGCGTGGGAAGGCTGACCCTCAACAACCCACGCCGCAAGAACGCCATCACCCTCGAGATGGCCGCGGCGATCGAGGAGTTCTGCGACCGGGTCACCGAGGACGAGAAGATCGGCGCGGTGGTCGTCGACGCCGCCGGTTCCTATTTCTGCAGCGGCGCCGACACGCGGATCCTCGCCAGCGCGTCCGCGGACCCCGCTGCGCCGCAGTCGGTGGCCCAGCTGTCGGCCGTCTACCGTGCGTTCGTACGCGTCGGCTCGCTGCCGGTGCCGACGGTGGGGGTCGTCGTCGGCGGGGCCGTCGGGGCGGGTCTCAACCTCGCGCTCGCCGTCGACCTGCTCATCACGACGCCCGATGCCGTCCTCGACAGTGGGTTCCTCGCACGCGGGATCCACCCCGGCGGCGGCCATCTCACCCTCCTCAATCGCGCGGTGGGACGCGCGAACACCATCGCGCTCGCGGCCTGCGGCGAGTCGCTCACGGGCGAGCAGGCCGTCGAGCGGGGCCTGGCGTATGCGTGCGCGCCGACGGCGGACATCCCGGCGATCGTCGGCGGTCTGACCGGACCCGCCGCCCGGGACCCCGAGCTGACGCGTCGCGTGATGGCCAGTGTCCGCCTCGAACTCGGCCCACCGGCGGTGACGTGGGAGTCGGCGATCGAGATCGAGCGCGGCACCCAGATGTGGTCGATGGCGCGCAAGGGCCAGAATTGGTCGTCCCGCGGGCCCGGCCGGTCATGAGCCAGAACGGGGCAGACCCTTCGAGACGCCACTCCGCAAGCTCCGCGGCTCCTCAGGGAGCAGAGAGACGCCACTCCGCAAGCTCCGCGGCTCCTCAGGGAGCAGAAGCACGCCACTCCGCAAGCTCCGCGGCTCCTCAGGGAGCAGAAGCCCGGTCCCGGCCGGCCATGAGCCCGGGAGCAGAGGACGTTTCCGACGACGTCCTGCGCACCCTCCGCGAGGAGGTGCGCGACTTCCTGCGAATCGAACTCGCCGGGGGCGCCTTCCGTCCCGACGTCGACAGTTGGATGACGGGTTTCGATCCCGACTTCAGTCGACGACTCGGCGATCGGGGCTGGCTGGGTATGACCATGCCCGCCGAGTACGGCGGACAGGCGCGCTCGGCGGTCGAGCGTTTCGTGGTCACCGAGGAACTCCTCGCGCACGGCGCGCCGGTCGCCGCGCACTGGATCGCCGATCGGCAGATGGCCCCGGGCGTCCTCGCCAACGGGACGCACGCGCAGAAACAGCACTACATCCCGCAGATCTCGGCGGGCACGATGTTCTTCGCGATCGGGATGAGCGAACCCGACGCCGGGTCCGATCTGGCCGCGGTCCGCACCCGGGCCACCGACAACGGGGACTCGTGGACGATCAGCGGCACCAAGGTCTGGACCACCGGTGCGCACATCGCGCACGCCATGGTGCTCCTCGCACGCACCGACGGCACCACCGAGGACCGCCAGCAGGGACTGTCGCAGTTCGTCGTCGACCTCCCGCACCCCGACATCGAGATCCGTCCTCTCGCGAGCATCGACGGCGACGCGCACTTCAACGAGGTGATCTTCCACGACGCCGTCGTCGACTCCTCGGCCCTGCTCGGCGCGCGCGGGCAGGGATGGCGACAGGTGATGAGCGAGTTGGCCTTCGAACGGTCGGGGCCGGAGCGGTATCTCAGCACGTTGCCCCTTCTGCGCGCGTGGACCGATTTGCTTCGAAAACACGGTGCGACGCCGCAGCAGCGAAAGGTCCTGGGTGAGTTGACCGCGCAGGCTTGGGCGCTGCGTCAGATGTCGTTGCAGGTGGCGCGGCAGTTGTCCGTCGGCGACAAGCCCGATGTACTTGCTGCGATGGTCAAGGACCTCGGGTCGACCTTCGAGGGCGACCTCGTCACTGCCATCCGGGACTCGTCCGGCGCGACCCCGCGACGCACCGGCGGGTCGGACTTCGACCGCCTGCTGGCTCAATCAGTCCTGCACACACCGGCTTTCACCCTGCGTGGGGGTACCAACGAGATCCTGCGCGGCATCGTCGCGCGCGGACTGGGGATGCGATGACCGATCTGGCAACAGAACTCGCCGCCGCGACGGCCGCGATGGTGACACGGTTTCCCGTCGACCTGCGGGCCCCGGCCACCGAACCCGACCCCGCGCTGTGGAAGGCCCTGGTCGACGCCGGGTTCACCGCCCTCGACGTCGCCGAGGGGGCCGGCGGTCAGGGCGCCGACCTCGCCGACGCTCTCGCCGTCCTCGACACCCTCACCGAGGCCGGCGCGATCACCCCGTATGTCGAACACGCATTGCTGGCTGCGTGGCTCGCGGGACGCGTCGATCACGCGCTCGACGGGCTGAGTGCGACCGTCGCGGTCGTCGACGAGGCGACCGTCCGAGGAGATGACGAGCGAATTCGACTCAGCGGCAGCGCGATCGGAGTCCCGTACGCCGCGTCGGCGGACGTCATCGTGATCCTGGCCTCGACCGCCGACGGCGCGGTGATCGCGGTGGTCGACGGTCGCGGACCGGGGCTGCGCGTCGAACCCGGCACCGACCTGACGGGATCGGAATACAGCGACATCGTCTTCGACGATGCCGTGGTCACGTTCTCCGCCCCGTCGCCGGTCACGGTCGACGAGCTGCGCACTCGAGGGGCGCTCGTCTACACCGTCGCCCTCGCGGCCGCTGCGCGGACCGTGCGCGAACGGACCGTCCGCTACGCCACCGAGCGGGTCCAGTTCGGCCGGTCGCTGGCCAAGTTCCAGGCCATCCAGCAGACTCTCGCGCACATGGCCGCGCAGACCACGCTGATGGAGACCGCCGCACGAGCGGCGACCGCCGCGGCGTCGGAAGATATCGATACGGCCCGCGACGCGATCGCCGCCGCGAAGATCGTCACATCGCGGTCCGCGCACGACGTGGCGGCCGCGGCTCATCAGATCCATGGAGCCATCGGATTCACCGCCGAGCACGCGCTGGGGCGCTTCACCACCGCGTTGTGGACGTGGCGCGATCGGTACGGGACCGAGCACGACTGGTCGGAGCAGTTGGCGGCGCGCATCCTCGACGACGGCGTCGACTCGTGGCACCTCATCAGCGGTGCGTCCGATCCCGTCGCACAGTCGACGGGAACAGACGCACAGTCGACGGATCCGGGCGCACAGTGAACGAGTTCGGGTGCACAGTCGACGGGATCGGGAGCACCCCTGGCGTGGCATTTCTGTAACGTGTTCTAATTCAGGTAGAACACGTTCCAGCTGCCCGCACGAAGGGGACCCCATGGCCGGCTCGACCGAACCAGAACAGACCAGTACCGAACCCGAGACCTTCGACGTCGTCGTCGTGGGAGCCGGCGGTGCTGGCCTGAGCGCGGCGATCACCGCAGCTCAGAAGGGCTTGTCGACGGTCCTGATCGAGAAATCGCCGTACTGGGGCGGCTCGACGTCGCGCTCGGGGGGCGGGGTCTGGATCCCGAACAACTCGGTGCTCCGCCGCGACGGCGTGACCGACACCCCGGACAAGGCCCGCGAGTACGTCCACGCGATCATCGGCGAACACGCGCCCGCTGACCGCATCGACGCCTACATCGACCGCGGACCCGAGGCGCTGGACTTCCTCATGGCGCACGCGCCCCTCGACCTCGAGTGGGTCAAGAACTACTCGGACTACTACCCGGAGGCACCCGGCGGCCGGCTCGGCGGACGGTCGATCGAACCGCGCCCGTTCGACGCGCGGCGGCTCGGGGACGACCTGAAGACCCTGCACCCGCAGTACACCAAGGCGCCGCTGAACATGGTCGTCCTGCAGTCGGACTACCGCTGGCTCAACACCGGCCTGCGTCACTGGCGCGGTCCGCTGCGCATGGCGAAGGTCGGCAGCCGGTTCTTCTGGGCGCGCAGCCGCGGCAAGAAGCTGATCGCCATGGGCGCAGCCCTCGCGGCCGAGCTCCTCCTCGGTGTCCGCGAGGCGGGCGTCCCGGTGCGCTTGAACACCGGCCTGGCCGACCTCATCACCGAAGACGGTCGCGTCGTCGGGGTGATCGCCGAATCCGACGGCAAGCGCGTCGAGATCCGGGCCCGCCACGGCGTGATCCTCGCCTGCGGCGGATTCGAGCACAACGACGAGATGCGCAAGAAGTACCAGCGCGACCCGATCGGCTCCGAGTGGACCACCGGCGCCCCGAGCAACACCGGCGACGGCATCAACGCCGGCCTCAAGATCGGCGCGGCGGTGTCGCTCATGGACGACGCCTGGTGGGGTCCGACCATCCCGCTGCCGCGCGGTCCGTGGTTCGCGCTGTCGGAGCGAGCTGTACCCGGCACCTTCATGGTGAACACGCGCGGACAGCGCTACATGAACGAGTCCCTGCCGTATGTCGAAGCGGTGCACCAGATGTACGGCGGCGAGTTCGGCCAGGGCGAGGGCCCCGGTGAGAACGTGCCGTCGTGGCTCATCTTCGACCAGCGTTGCCGAAACCGCTACCTCTTCGCCGGCATCAACGCGCGACAGCCGTTGCCCAAGAAGTGGTTCGAGTCAGGCGTTGTCGTCAAGGCCGACAGCATCGCGGAACTCGCCGAGAAGATCGGCGTCCCGGCCGACGCGCTCACCGCGACCACCGAGCGGTTCAACGGCTTCGCCCGCACGGGTGTCGACGAGGACTTCGGCCGTGGCACAAGCGGTTACGACCACTACTACGGCGACATCACCAACAAGCCGAACCCGAGCCTCGGCGAGGTGAGCAAGGGCCCGTTCTACGCGGTCAAGATGGTGCCCGGCGACCTCGGCACCAAGGGCGGGATCAACGCCGACGCCTCGGGTCGCGCGCTGCGGGCCGACGGCTCGGTCATCGAAGGCCTCTACGCGGCGGGCAACACCAGCGCCCCGGTCATGGGGCACACGTACGCCGGCCCGGGCGCGACGATCGGTCCGGCCATGGTCTTCGGATATCTGGCCGCCGCCGACATCGCCGCCAAGGCCGCCACCGCGACATCGACAGGAGCCTGACCCGATGCCCATCGACCTCTCCGTCGCCCTCGGTGCCGAGCTGCCCGAGGTGAGTTTCGAATGGTCGGCCTCCGACGCCGCCCTCTACAACCTCGCGGTGGGTGCCGCAGCCGACCCGATGGACACCACCGGGCTCGAGTACATCCACGACGCGACGCCGAAGGTGCTGCCCACCTTCGCCACCGTGGCCGCCGGGTTCCACACCACCGAGCCCCCGAAGGTGTCGTTCCCCGGCATCGACATCGACCTCGCGAAGGTCGTGCACGGCAGCCAGCAGGTGACCGCGTACCGGCCGCTGCCGGCCGCCGGCAAGGCGACCACCCGCACCCGGATCGCCGAGATCCAGGACAAGGGTTCGGCCGCGGTGATCGTGCAGGAGTCGGTGACCACCGGCGACGACGGCCAGACGCTCTGGACCTCCCGCTCGTCGATCTTCGCCAAGGGCGAGGGCGGGTTCGGCGGCGAACGCGGTTCGTCGGCGAAGGTCGACTACCCCGACCGCGCGCCGGATCATCGCCTGACCGTTGCGACGCTCCCCCAGCAGGCACTGCTCTACCGCTTGTGCGGAGACCGCAACCCGCTGCACTCCGACCCCGAATTCGCCTCTCGCGCCGGTTTTCCCCGGCCGATCCTGCACGGCTTGTGCACCTACGGCACGGTCTGCCGCGTGATCGTCGACGAGGTCCTCGGCGGCGACGTCACCGCGGTCGCCGACTACTCGGCGTCGTTCGCGGGCGTGGTGTTCCCGGGCGAGACCCTTGCGGTCGAGGTCTGGGAGGACGGCCCCCGGTTGCTGGCCACCGCGACCGTCGTCGAACGCGACGGCGCGAAGGCCCTCGGCAATGTGGTCTGCGAACGTCGCCAGTAGTACCTACGCCGCGGCGGCCCGGGCGCAGCCCCGAGCCGCTGTCTGGTGGGGCCAGTACGCTACACCTGCGGACCGCGAGGCGGCCCGCAGGTTCCACGTCGCATATCCCCGAGGAGACGCCCATGAGCGATTCGCTGACGCCCCTACTCGCCGACAACCGCAGTGCTTTGGTGACCGACCTCGTCGGTGTCATCGACGCCGAGGTGGCCGACCAGTCGGGTCTGAGCGGCGCTGCTGTGAAGACCGCCTACTCCGCGGTGCAGAAGGTGAAGCCCGGTGTCGTGCGCAGCGCCACCGATCAGATGGCCGAGGACTTCCTGAAGGTGCTGGCGCCCTTCTGGGATTCCAAGCCTGCCGGTGTCGCCTTCGGCGATCACCTCTCGGCCAACGGCGACGCCGCGGCCGAGGCCCTGCTGACGGTGACCGACCAGCAGGCCGAGACCGCCAAGCCCGCACTCGCGAAGGCGTACAACTCGCTGCGCGGCAAGGGGAAGAAGTACGTGATCGCGGCACTGCCGCGTCTGGGTGCCGCCATCGAGCGGCACGCCGCCTAGGAGTCGGCGCGCGCGTCGTCGGCGGTCACACCGGCCTCCCGAGGGAGTCGGCTCAGACCGCTGACGACGCGATTGCCACGAGTGCCACGACGACGCCGATGAGTGCGGCGAGCATCGACAGCACACGCCACACATGGACGCGGGCGGGCGAGATCTCGGTCCCGTTCGGGGCGACGTCGGGCGATGCGGCCGCGGTCGCGGCAGCGGCGGGGGTTCGTGCGATTCGGGGTGAGGCCATGACCTGTCACCACTTTCGGTTGTCCGGGGCCAACGGGGACCGGCGCGGTCTCGCGTTCGCCCGGTATCGATACTGCAGTGATAAATGTGTCACAAGTTACTCGAGTAGCGTCGGCGCCCACATAGCGTGTCGCGATAACGAAACCGCAACACCGCGGTGGCGGCGAACGTGCCGACCGAACCGGTTCCGTATGCCGACCCCGAAAGCGCAGGACGCCGAATGAGATTACCGTCCGCCATCCGCCTCGACGCCCGGTCCGCGTGGCTCGTCCTCGTCGCCTGTCTGTCGGTCAGCATGGTCGTGGCCGCCATGGCCGCCCTCAACACGGCCCTGCCCGACATCGCGATCGACACCGGCGCCGACGCCGGTCAGATGACCTGGATCGTCGACGGTTACACCCTGGCGCTCGCGGCGCTCCTGCTCCCGGCGGGCGCGATCGGCGATCGGCTGGGGCGCCGTGAGGTACTGATCGCCGGCCTTCTCCTCTTCGGCATCGCCTCACTGGTGGCGATCTGGGTGGACGGCCCGACCCAGCTGATCCTGGCGCGGTGCTTCGCCGGTGCCGCTGCGGCGCTGATCATGCCCACCACGCTGTCCCTCATCACGTCCGGGATGCCGGAAGGTCAACGCGCGGTCGGGATCAGCATCTGGTCGGCGATCGCCGGCGGCGGCGCCATCGCCGGCTTCCTGGTCACCGGGCTTCTCCTGGAGTTCTTCTCCTGGCACTCGATCTTCATCACCTTCGCCGCGGCGTCAGCCGTCGCGGCCGCGCTGTGTCTGACGATCGGCACCTCCAAGGACAGCGACCCCGGTCGCTTCGACATCCCGGGGACCGTCTGTTCGGTCCTGGCCATCACCGGCGTCGTCCTCGGTCTGCTCGAGGCACCTCACCGGGGCTGGGCGGATCCCGTTGTCCTGATCTGCATTGTGGGCGGCGTCCTGCTCGCGGGCGGGTTCGTCGCCGTGGAACTGCGTTCGACGTCGCCGCTGTTCGACGTCCGGTTGCTCGGCAACCGCGCCTTCGGGTCCGGGGCGCTGTCGGTCGCGGTCCAGTTCCTCGCCTCGTTCGGCATGTTCTACCTGCTCCTGCAGTTGCTGCAGCTGGTCTTCGATTACACCCCGCTGCAGTCGGCGGTCGCGCTGATGCCGTTCGTGGCCGGCGTCGGCCTCACCACGCTCATCGCGAACTGGCTTGCCGTACGACTGGATTCGCTCAAGTTCGTCATCGCCGCCGGCGCCCTGCTGTCCGGCGTCGGGCTGATCCTCCTCGGCATGTTCCGGTACGAGACGTATTGGACGCTCGCCGGCGTGGTCGCGTTGATCGCGGTCGGGATCGGTCTGGCGTCGGCACCCGCCACGACGGCCATCATGTCCAACACCCCGCTCGACAACCAGGGCGTCGGCTCGGCCGTGAACGACACCGCCCGGGAGATCGGCGCCGCGATCGGTATCGCGATCGCGGGCAGCATCGTCGCCGCGGGATACCAGTCGCGCATCGGCGAGACCGCACAACTGGCCCGCGATCAACTGACCGCCGCCGGTGAGCAGCGCATCGCCGCCGGCGACACCGCCGGTGGCCAGGCCATGGTCGCCCAGGCCGAACAGGCCGGGACGCTGATCGAGCGATCCCTCGCCGAGGCGACGGTCGTCGTGGACCGGTTGTCCGGTCAGGCCGCATCGCTCGCGGAGAAGATCGCCGACGGCAGTCAAGAGGCGTTCTACGTGCCGTTCGAGTACGCCTGCCTCGTCCTGGGCGGGATCATGCTCGTCAGTTCGGTCGCGCTGCTGTGGCTCACGCCGCGACGTGTCGTCGAGGTGCCGCCGACCATCGAGTCCGACCCCGACCAGGACCGCGACGACACCTACGCCCGCGACTGAGTAGCCTGTCCCGGTGGTACTCACCGCGGACAGCATCGCCGGCACCCTGGTCGGAGTCGCCGCCCTGCTCGTGGTGATCGTCGCGACCGTTGTCGCCCAGCGTGTTCCGGCCGTTGTGGTGGCCGCACCGGTCGCCGCGCTGCTCCTCGCGCTCGGCCTGGCCGACGTCGAGCAGGCCGCCGACGAGATCGCCACGATGGCGCCGACCATCGGCTTCCTGGCCGCGATGCTGGTGATCGCCGACGCCTGCGCCCGCGCCGGGGTCTTCACCTGGATCGGCGCCCTCCTGGCCCGGTGGAGTCGGGCCTCACCACATCGGTTGTTGCGCATCGTCTTCCTGGCCGCGGCGGCGACGACCGCGGTCCTCAGTCTCGACACCACGATCGTCCTGCTGACGCCGGTCGCCGTCGCCACCGCACGGCGGATCGGCGCGCCGGTGACCCCGGTCGCGTTCGCGAACGCACACCTGGCCAACACCGCGTCGACCCTCATGCCGGTGTCGAACCTGACCAACCTCCTGGCGTTCACCGCGACCGGGCTGACCTTCCTCGGCTTCACCGGCGTCATGCTGGCACCCTGGGTCGCCGCGATCGTCGTCGAATACCTCATCTTCCGGATCTACTTCGCCGACTCGCTCGCGCGCACTGCCCCGGCAGCCGATTCGACCGCCGGCGAGCCGGCTCCGGTGGATGCGCCGCCCCGCCCCACCCTCATGCTGGTGATGCTCGGCTTGCTGCTGCTCGCCTTCGTCGTGACCGAACCGCTGGGCGTCCCGTTGGCCGCGGTGGCCGGCGTGGGCGCGGTCGCCTTCACGGTGCCGCGGTTGCTCGACTCACCGCTGCCCACTGCGCGGGAGACGGTGCAGGCCCTGAACATCCCGTTCCTCGGATTCGTCGCCGTGCTCGGTGTCGTCATCCTCCCGGTGCGCACCGGCCCGATCGGCGACTGGATCGGCAACCTGATCCCGGACGACTCATCGCTCCTCGCGCTGCTCGCGGTCGCCGCCCTGGCCGCGGTCCTCGCCAACCTGGTGAACAACCTGCCCGCCACCCTGCTGCTCATCCCGCTCGTCGCCCACGAGCCCGGCCTGGTCCTGGCGATGCTCCTCGGCGTCAACCTCGGACCCAACCTCGCCTACTTCGGGTCGCTGGCCAACCTGCTGTGGCGCGACATCATGCACCGCGACGGCTCCGGCGGGGGCACGGGCGCCCCGACCTCGCGCGAGTACCTACGCCTCGGCGCACTCACCGTGCCCGCCACGCTCGTCGTCGCGGTGGTCGCGCTGTGGGGCGTGCTCCGGCTGACCTGACGGCGCCGCCCGCGGTCCACGGTGTCGGGCTGCCGTCATTCCGGCGGTGTGCTCGTGCCGAGGATCGGCCAGCAGATCTCGGTGGTGGTGAACGCGGTCGGATCGGCGATCGTGCCGCCGAGGTAGTGCTCGCGGATCGGCCCCTGGCGGCTGATCAGGTGCTCGTTCGCGAACGTGCCCAGGGCACCGTAGCTGCGGTCGATTCCGTCGTGACCGCCGGAGTGGGTGAGCACCGCGTATTCGGCCCGCGGCAACACGTCGGCACGGACGCCTGCCGGCGGGGTCGCCGATGGCGGCGCGGGCACGAACATGATTGCCTCGCCCCGTGATTCGAGAAACAGTGCCCGGTCGTAGAGGCCTCCGGGCACGACCGCCACAGGTGCCCCGGCTGCCGAGGCAACTGCGTCCCGCAGCGTGCTCAGCGCCGCCTCGAACCAGTCGTCGATCTCCGCGGTCTCGATGGTGGCGCCGACGGACCACACGGCCAGCGCAGGTTCATGACGTACCGCGATGGGCGCGGGGGTGCGTACCGGCGAGAGCAGTTCGCGCAGGGCGCCGACGCTGTCTCGAGTCTGCTGGAGCTGCGCCTCCATCTGCTCGAGATGAGTGGTGATGATGTCGGTGCGAGTCGCGGCATCGTCTGCACTCAGCAGCGCCTTGATGTCGGGAATGGACATGCCCAGAGATCGGAACCGGCGGATGATGTGCGCGTGGTCGACCTGGCCGGTGTCGTAGAAGCGATAACCCGTGTCGGAATCGACCTGGACCGGTTCGAGAATGCCGATGTCGTGGTAATGCCGTAACGCCTTCCGGCTCAAGCCGGTCATCACCGCGAAGTCACCGATCGAGACCCGTGCCCCCATGTGCGTCCTCCTCGGTGATCCGGTGTGCCAGGTGGGAACATCGTGCAACCTTCCCCCGGGGCAAGGTCAACACTGCAGCATGCGGGGTTGACTCTCCCCTTGGGGGAAGCCCCACGGTGGGGTCATGAACACAGAATGGGATGCACTCCCCGACACGATCAGGACTTTCATGACCGCGCTCGACGCCCGAGACGACGACCGGGCGCTCGACCTGTTCACCGCCGATGCGGTGGTGACCGACGAGGGCCATGACCACGCGGGACGCGACGGGATCAGCGCCTGGCTGGCAGCCTCGGTCAGCGGCAGTGGGTACACCTACACGTCCGAGTTCACCGGCGCGACCGCGACCGGCGACACCGTCGACGTCGGACAGCATCTGCAGGGCGACTTCCCCGGAGGCGTTGCCGATCTGCACTACCGATTCGTTCTCGACGGCGCCCTGATCAGCCGGCTGGTGATCGAGCCGTGACCCGACGATGGTTCATCAGCGGGGGGACACCGGGCGGCTTCGGGGTGGCATTCGCCGCGGCGGCGTCGGGAACGAATTTCCCGATCCAGGCGTAGTCATCCGGGCGCCCCGCCGCCGTCGGACGCGCCC
The DNA here is from genome assembly GCF_042672305.1 of Gordonia sp. NPDC127522. NCBI lineage: Bacteria > Bacillati > Actinomycetota > Actinomycetes > Mycobacteriales > Gordoniaceae > Gordonia > Gordonia sp. NPDC127522. The sequence goes on along the minus strand of NZ_JBHXVK010000001.1, from coordinate 195,411 downwards.
CGCGGGCCCTCGACAGTCCGCGGGGCGGCAGCCCCGGCGCGCTCGCCCGCGCCCCGGTTCCTACCATGACCTTCATGCTCGCCGCGCTCTTGTCCTTCATCGTCACCGCGACGCTGATCGTGCTGCTGCCGGGTCCGGACACCCTGGTGGTCCTGCGCGGAGTGGTCCGCGGTGGACGCGGCGAAGCCTTCCGGACCGCCGCCGGCATCGTGTGCGGACTGATGGTCTGGGTCACCGCCGCCGTCCTGGGCCTGTCGGCATTGCTGCAGGCCAGCGAGACCGGTTACGAGATCCTCAAGATCGTCGGGGCCGGCTACCTCGTGTGGATGGGTATCAGCTCGGTCCGCGCGCTGCTGCGCGCCGCACCCGATCTCGCAGCATCGCAGGACGCGGCCGCGCCGCCCGCGGGCCGGAAGGCGGGCCTGCTGTTCTCCGGTTTCACCGCCGGCCTGCTCACCAACATCCTCAACCCGAAGATCGGCATCCTGTTCATCAGTCTCCTGCCCGGCTTCGTGCCGGACGGCTACTCGACGGGAGGGACGACCCTCGGGTTGGGGGCGATCTACATCGCGCTGACCGCCGCGTACTTCACCGTGCTGGTGGGCGCCGCCGGCCGAATCGCCGGATGGCTGCAGAGCGCACGAATCCGCCGTCGCGTCGAAGCGATCGGCGGAGTCGCGTTGATCGGGCTCGGAGTGCGCCTGGCACTCGAGGGCTGATCAGACCGGGGCGGTCTCGTTCGACGCGGCTGCGGCCTTGGCCCAGCGGTAGTCGGCCTTGCCGGCCGGGGTCCGCTTTACCTCGTCGACGAAGACGACCGTGCGGGGCACCTTGTAGCGGGCGAGGGTCTCCCGGCAGTGGTCCTGGATCTCCTCCAGCGACGGCTCGTCGGCCCCGTCGGCGACGTTGACCACCGCCGCGACCCGCTGCCCGTACTTCTCGTCGGGAACCGGTACGACGAGTGCGTCGGCGATCGCCGGGTGCGCGTGCAGCACCGCCTCGACCTCCTCGGCGTAGACCTTCTCGCCGCCGGTGTTGATGCACTGCGAACCGCGTCCGAGGAACACGATCGAACCGTCGGCCTCCACGGTGCCCATGTCGCCCAGGATCGAGATCCGGGTGCCGTCGGCCAGCGTCGGGAAGGTCTTCGCCGTCTTCTCCTCGTCCTTGTAGTAGCCGAGCGGGACGTTGCCGATGCGCGCGATGTAACCGACCTCGCCCGAGCCCGGCTCGATCTTGTTGTGGCGTTCGTCGACGACCATCATCCGGTCCGTCGGCGGGACCTTCAGGTTCCCGTTCTCGTCCATCATGATCTCGCCGTCGTTACCCGACTCCGAGGCGCCGAAGTTGTCGCGCAGCACCAGATCCGGCTTCACCGCGAGCATCCGGTCACGCACGTGCTGGGACCAGATCGCGCCGCCGGAGGTGATCGAGAACATCGACGACAGATCGACGGAGTCCTTCCGCTTCTCGAGCTCCTCGACGAGCGGCATGCCCATGGCGTCGCCGACGATGAGGACGATGTTGACCTTCTCCTTCTCGATCTCGGTCACGATCGCCTCGGGGTCGAAGTCGCGCTGGATGACCAGCCGGCCACCGAGGGTGAAGAACGTGAACAGCGAGTACGACGCCGCGCCGTGCATGAGCGGCGCCGCGAGCAGGAACGCGATGGGCGGAAAATCCTTGACCGCCGTGCCGATCTCCGCGAGATCCTTGCGGGCCTCGCCGTAGGGGTTGCCGCCGGAAAGCGGCTTGCGGAAGAAGTCGTCGTGCTGCCACATGACGCCCTTCGGGTACCCGGTGGTGCCGCCGGTGTAGAGCAGGTAGAGCTCTTCGCCGTTGCGCGGCTCGAAGTCCCGGCCGTCGGGCTTGGACTCCGCGTCGGCGAACGACACGATCTCGACGACGCGGTCGTCGGGCAGGTCGGCGACCGCCGCACGGAGTTCCTCGACGATGTCCCCGATGACGAACACCGTTCGCACGGTGGGGGTCTCGGCGAGCAGCGCGGCGACGCTGCGCTGGTGCTCGGGCAGTTCGACGATGATCGCGCGGGAGTCGGAGTTGTCGAAGATGTACTGCAGTTCGGCGTTGGTGTAGCGGTAGTTCACGTTGACCGGGACCGCGCGCACCTTCAGCAGCCCCAGCAGACTCGTCACGTGTTCGATGCTGTTCTTCAGGAACAGCGCGACGTTGTCGAACACACCGATCCCCGCGCCGGCGAACAGATGTGCCACCTGGTTGGAGAGGGTGTCGAGTTCGGCGTAGCTGATCTGGCGGCCCTGGTAGCTGAGCGCGATCCGCTCGGGCACCGAGTCGGCGACGGTCTCGAAGACATCGGCGAGGTTGAACTTCATCGTGCGCGCTCCTTGGTCATACGGAGTGAATTGGTGGGGGTTCGCCATCTGCTCCCTGAGGTGCGAGGAGCGATGACGCCGACAACCCTTCGTGACGGCCCTCCGCAAGCTCCGGGCCTCCTCAGGGAGCGGAGTTCTTTCGTGGTGCGAGGAGCGATAGCGGTCGACCATCTGCTCCCTGAGGTGCGAGGAGCGATAGCGACGAGCCTCGAAGGGTCGTCTGGGATTCTCAGATCGGCCGCTGTCATGCGGTCAGCACCAATCCGCTTGTGGGAACGCCGGTCCCGGCGGTCACGACGACCTTCTCGGCCGCCTCGACCTGGTTGACCGAGGTCCCGCGGATCTGCCGGACCCCCTCGGCGATCCCGTTCATGCCGTGGATGTAGGCCTCGCCCAGCTGACCGCCGTGCGTGTTCAGCGGCAACCGGCCACCCACCTCGAGGGCACCCGGTTCCCGGACGAAGTCCTTGGCCTCGCCCCGACCGCAGAATCCCAGCTCCTCGAGCTGCAGGAGTGTGTACGGGGTGAAGTGGTCGTAGAGGATCGCCATGTCCATGTCGTCGGGGTTCAGACCCGACTGCGACCACAGCTGCCGGCCGACGAGCCCCATCTCCGGCAGACCGGCGAGCTCGTCCCGGTAATAGCTGGTCATGATGTACTGGTCGGCAGCACTGCCGGCCGCGGCGGCCGCGATCACGGCGGGCTTGTGCGGCAGGTCTTTCGCGCGTTCCGGGGACACGATCACCAGCGCGACACCGCCGTCGGATTCCTGGCAGCAGTCGAGGAGGTGCAACGGCTCGGCGATGTACCGCGAGTTCTGGTGGTCTTCCAGGGTGATCGGCTTGTCGTAGAAGAACGCGTCCGGGTTCACCGCCGCGTGTTTGCGGTCGACGACGGCGATCCGCCCGAAATCCTCACTGGTGGCGCCGAAGTCGTGCATGTAGCGCTGCGCGATCATCGCGACGAACGCGGCCGGTGTCGACAACCCGTGCGGGTAGGTGAAGGCGTTCTCGGTGCCGGACGAGTTCTCCTGGTTCGCCACCGCCGAATTCACCTGCCCGAAGCGCAGTCCCGACCGTTCGTTGAACGCGCGGTAGGCCACCACGACGTCGGCGACACCCGTGGCCACCGCCATCGCGGCCTGCTGCACCGTGGCACACGCCGCACCACCGCCGTAGTGAATGCGCGAGAAGTAGGTCAGGTCCCCGATCCCCACGGCCCGGGCGACGGAGATCTCGCTGTTGGTGTCCATCGTGAACGTGACGAGACCGTCGACGTCGGCGGGTGTGAGACCGGCGTCGGCGATCGCCGCGGACACCGCCTCCGCGGCGAGTCGCAGTTCGCTGCGCCCGGAATCCTTGGAGAACTCGGTGGCACCGATACCGGCGATGACCGCCTGACCGGACAGTGACCCCATCAGAGTCCCTCCCCTCGACCCGCGGGCGAACCGACCGTGTCGGGTTCGGTGGCGCCGATCGTCAGCGTGACGGTCGAGATGACGTGCTTGCCCAGCGAATTCGTCCCGGTCACGGCGACGGTGATGACCCCGGCGTCGACCGCGGTGACCTCGCCGGTGAAGGTGACCGTGTCGTAGGCGTACCAGGGCACACCGAGTTTCAGCGCGATGGAGCGGATTCGGGCGGTCGGGCCAGCCCAATCGGTCACGAACCGCTCGACCAGCCCGGTGTCGGTGAGGATGTTGACGAAGATGTCCTTGGACCCCTTCGCCTGCGCGAGGTCGCGATCATGATGCACGTCCTGGAAGTCGCGTGTGGCGAGCGCGGTCGCCACGACGAACGTGGGGGTCGCCTCGATCGTCAACGCCGGCAGCATCGTTCCGACGGCAGCGGGGTCGGTGGCAACGCTTGTCATGCGGGCTCCCCTTCGGTAGGCACGGCCGGTTCCCACGCGTGCAGGGTCCAGGCCGGAGTCCCGGCCTCGTCATCGGCAGGGAAGTCGAGATAGGTCGCGCGCACCGGCATGCCGATGGCCACCTGCTCGGGTTCGACGCCCCGGAGCTCACCGAGCATGCGGATTCCCTCGTCGAGTTCGACCAGGGCCACCACGAACGGCAGCTGCCGCCCGGGCACCTTCGGCGCTCGATGCACGACATAGCTGTAGACGGTGCCGGTCCCGGCCGCGACCACGTAATCCGTTGGCGGGACGGTTCCGTCGGCCTCGCGCGGCTTCCAGGTCGCCGGGACCGGCGGATGACGCAGCACCCCGTCTCCGTCGCGCTGGATGCGCAGCTCGTGGGCGGCCACGCCCTCCCAGAAGAAGGCGGTGTCCCGGGATGCGCTCGGCTTGAGCAGCCGCGCCGGGTCGAGGTCGTCGGGAACCCCCGCGTCGGAAGCCGGCTCGGCAGCAGCACGTGCGGCGGGACGGAACTTCAGGATGCGGAAGCGCATCTCGGCGACGACCTCACGCGACCCGTCGCCTGAGCCCACCGACCAGACGTTGCGGGTGGTGAAGAACCAGCCCTCACCGAGCGCGGTGTTCTTCGGCCCGACGACCTCGACGAGTTCGGCCGACAGCGCTACCTCCTCGCCCGGGCGGGTGTAGCGGTGATAGACGGTGTCGCAGTTGGTCGCCACCACCGAGGTGAAGCCGGCCTCGTCGAAGAGTTCGCTGGCGCGACCCAGCGGGTCGTCCGCGGTCCGCACCCCGTGGAGGCCGCGCATCGTCCACACCTGCGCCATCGCGGGCGGTGCGACGATGCCGGGATGGCCGGCGTCCCGGGCCGCCGCGTCGTCGGTGTAGACGGGGTTCGTGTCGCCCATCGCCTCGACCCAGTTGTTGATCATGGGCTGATTGATCGGGTCCCGCCCGGTGACCGGTGCGCTCGGTCCGGCGTCGATGATCTCCTGCGCGGCGGCTCTGATCGCCTCGTCTCCGGCGACGCCGTCGCGGGCGAGCTCGGGCGCGCTCACCGCTTGGCCCGCGGGAGTCCGAGGCCGGCGGTCGCGATCATGTCGCGCATGACTTCGTTGACGCCACCGCCGAACGTGATGACGACGTGACGCTTCTCCTGGACGTCGAGCCAGTTCACCAGCGCCGCGGTCTCCGGATCGGCGAAATCGCCGTAGCGCCCGATGATCTCGTCGACCATCCGGCAGACGGTCTGGATGCGTTCGGTCGAGAACACCTTGGTGGCCGCCGCGTCGGCCATCGAGATGGCCTCACCTGTCGCGGCCACCTGCCAGTTGAGCAACTCGTTGATGCGGCCGTAGGCGTCGATGGTCGCGAGCGCGCGACGGACGTCGGGATGCTTGGCGATGACCGTCCCGTCGGGGCCCGGCCGCTGCGCCCAGGCACGCACCCGGGCCGCGAGCCCGTCGATGCGGCCGGCGGGGCCGAGCATGACGCGCTCGTGATTCAGCTGAGTGGTGATCAGCTTCCACCCGCCCCCCTCCTCGCCGACACGCATCGACACCGGAACCCGGACATCCTGGTAGTAGGTGGCATTCACGTGGTGCGCGCCGTCGGCGGTGATGATCGGCGTCCACGTGAAACCGGGGTCGGAGGTGTCGACGATGAGGATCGAGATGCCCTTGTGCTTGGGAGCATCCCGGTCGGTGCGGACAGCGAGCCAGATGTAGTCGGCGTCGTGACCGCCGGTCGTGAAGATCTTCTGGCCGTTGACCACATAGTGGTCGCCGTCGCGGACGGCGGTGGTGGTCAACGACGCCAGGTCGGTGCCGGCCTCGGGTTCGGTGTAGCCGATGGCGAAGTGCACATCACCGGCCAGGATCGCGGGCAGGAACTTCTGTTTCTGCTCCTCGGTGCCGTGGACCTGCAGCGTCGGCCCGACGGTCTGCAGCGTCACCGCCGGCAGCGGGACGTCGGCGCGCACGGCCTCGTTGGTGAAGATCTGCTGTTCGATCTCACCGAAACCCTTGCCGCCGAACTCCGTCGGCCATCCGACGCCCAACCAGCCGTCGTCACCCATCCGCTTGATGACCTTGCGGTAGGTCGGGCCGTGGCGTTCGGTCAGCATCACCGCCGCCTCGTCGGGAGTGACGAGGTCGGCGAAGTACTCGCGCAGTTCCGCGCGCAGCGCGCGCTGTTCGGGGGTGAGATCAATGAACATCGGGCACCTCTGCGATACGGGTGTCGTCGGCGGGGACGTCGGTGATGTCGGCGAGCTCGTCGAGCCGCACGTGCGCTCCGCCCACCAGACGCGCGAGGTCTTTGGTGAGCGAGAAGTAGCGGTGAAGCGGATAGGTGATGTCGACGCCGATGCCGCCGTGCAGGTGGGTCATCGTCCGCGTGGTCGGCGGGACCTCCTCGGCCAACCAGTAGGCGGCGATCGCGAGATCGGTTGCGGCGTCCAGACCTTCGGACAACCGCCAGGCCGCCGAGGTGGTCGCGAGTTCCATCGACCGGCCGACGACGTAGATGTCGGCGAGCTGCTGGCCCACCGCCTGGAACAAGGCGATCGGCTTGCCGAACTGCTCTCGCGTGGAGACGTGGTCGGCGGTCAGTCGGGTGGCGCCGGCGACCAGGCCGTCGGCGTAGGCGCACAACGCCAGGCGGTAGCGGTCACGGAGGATCGCGAGGTCGCGGACCACGATGTCGGCGTCGTCGACGGGAACGTCGTCGAAGGCCACCGTGTACTCGCCCCAGCCGCTCGAGGTCGGCGTGCGCGTGATGGTGACCCCGTCGGCGGCTGGCGAGACGGCAACGACACCGGCATCGGCGGCCACCAGGAACAGCGAGGCACCGTCGGCGTGCAGGACGCCGACCTTCGTGCCGCTGAGCCGCCCGTCGCGGACCGAGGTCCGCGGATGCGCCGTCAGGGCGTCACCGTGTTCGCCGATCGCCACCGACACCCAGCTGCCGCCGGTGAGCGAACTGCCGAACCGCGACCACACCGATCCCTCGCCGTCCTGGGCGTCGGCCCTGGCGAACACAAGCGCCGCGGTCAGCGATCCGAGGGCCGGCGTCACCGCCGCGGCCCGGCCCATCCGGCGGAACAACGGGAGCAGACCCGCCTCGTCGACCTCGTCACCGTCGAGCGAGGCCGGCAGGGGCAGGGCAAGCAGTCCGGCGTCGACGAGCGCCTGCCAGCCATCGGCCTCGAACCCGCCGCGGGTCGCCTCCGGCTCGGCCGCTGCCGTCCCACCGGAATGACGCCCACCGAACGTCGACTCCCAGTCGGGCTGCCGTCGCGCGAACACGTCCTCGGCGACGTCGCGAACCGCGATCGCCGTGCCGTCCAGGGCAAAGTCCACCCTGCGCCTCCCTCACCATGAACCCGTCAAGAACTAGAACCTGTTCTAGTTGTATCAGAGTCCGCGCGCAAGGGTGTCGGAATCGGCGCTTATCTGCGGTTTCGGCACTGTCGCCGCAGCCGGTTACCGCGGCAAACCGAGAATGCGTTCCGCCGCGGCCGTGCGCAGGATCTGAGTAGTGCCGCCCGCGATCGAGAGGCAGCGGTTCTGCAGGACCGCGTCGGACGCCTCGGTCGCCGCCAGACCCGCGACCCCCAGGAGCCGCAGCGCGAGATCGGGTACCGATTGGCGATGTTCGACGCCGATCAACTTGCGCACGCTCGACAACGCACCGGGGTCGAGCCCGGCCAGTTGCCTGGTCGCCGCCCGCGCGTCGAGGACCCGGCCGACGTGGGCGTCGGCGAGCTGGGTGCCGAGCGACGCCGACTCCTCGGCGGTCAGCTCCCGATCCATCGACCGCACCTGCGAGAGCAGCGACTCCATCTCCTTGCCGAGACCGGTACCGCCCATCGCCACCCGCTCGTTCGCGAGGGTGGTGCGGGCCAGCCGCCAGCCGCCGTTGATCTCGCCGACGACACAGTCATCCGGCACGACCACACCGTCGAGGAAGACCTCGTTGAAGTTGGCCCGCCCGGAGAGCTCGCGCAGCGGCCGGATGTCGATGCCGGGCGAACCCATGTCGACGAGGAAGTAGGTGATGCCCTTGTTCTTCGGCGCTTCGGGATCGGTGCGCGCGAGGCAGATCGCCCACTGGGCGTTGTGTGCCTGAGAGGTCCAGATCTTCTGACCGTCCAGGCGCCAGCCGCCGTCGACCCGTTCCGCCCGTGTGCGCAACGCGGCCAGGTCCGAGCCGGCCTCGGGTTCGGAGAACAGCTGGCACCACACGATGTCGCCGGCCAGCGTCGGGGCGACGAACCGCTCGCGCTGCGCGTCGGTGCCGTGTTCCAGGATCGTCGGGATCGCCCAAGCGCCGATCACCAGGTCGGGCCGCTCGATCCCGGCCACCTCGAGCTCGGTGTCGATCAGCAGCTGCATCGCGGCATCCGCCCCCAGACCGTGCGGCGCCGGCCAGTGCGGGGTCAGGTAGCCGGTCTCGGCGAGGAGACGGCGACGATCATCGGGTTCGGCGTCGGCGATCCTCGCGACGGTGGTGCGGACCTCGTCGCGCCGGTCCTCGACCTGCGAGAGATCCAGACGGAAGCGCCGCCGCGCCCCCGCGAGCCCGAGCCGGGCGAGGGTGGCGGCGTGCGACGACGCGTTCGCGAGCGACGCCTGCGCGGCGAGTGCGGCGCGCAGATACAGGTGGGCGTCGTGCTCGAAGGTGAACCCGATGCCGCCGAGGACCTGGACGCAGTCCTTGGTGTTGGCGACCGGGTCGCGGCCCACCACGACGTCCGCCGCCAGCCTACTGATCTGGAGTTGCTCGAGGGCCGGAGCGAGCTCGTCCCCCGCCGCGGCCGCGAGCACGTCGTCGACCGCGCCGGCGACGTCCCACGCGACCGCGGTGACGCGTTCGCTGCGGCACAGCATCTCGGCGCAGATGTGCTTGATCGCCTGGAACGACCCGATCGGCACCCCGAACTGGGTGCGGACCTTCGCGTATTCGACGGCGGTGTCGAGGGCCCACCGGGTGACGCCGCTCTGATAGGCGGCCAGCGTCGCCGACAACAGGCCCGCGACGAACGTCCCGTCACCCAGTTCGACGAGGTCCTCGACGGCGACCCCGGACAGTGTCACATGGCTGACCGACGCGGTTCCGTCGAGCGGGGTCTGCGGCGTGACGTCGGCGACTCCCGCACCCGGCGGGAGGATCCACCAGGACCGTTCCCGATCGTCGGTCCCGAATTCGACCAGCACGGCACAGCCCTCGACGTAGCCGGCGACGAGCCCGAGGTCGAGTTCGCCGTCGGCCAGGACGAGACCCGCCCCGGCGTAGCTCGTCGCGGGCGTCACCACCGGCACCGACCCGGCCAGCACCTCGCCCAGCAGTCCGGCAGACCGGTCGGTGTCGCCCTGCGGCGAATCCGCACGGCGAACCGCCAGCGCGATCGCTGCGGTCACCGTCGGACCGAGCGGGCCGGGGACGAGATCTGCCCCGCACTGCTCGAGCATGGCGGCCACGTCGAGGAAACTCGCGCCGAGACCGTCGGACGCCTCGGGGACCGCTGCGGCGAACACGCCCAGATCGGCGATCTGCGAAAATAGACCGGTCCACTGGTCGCTCGGCTTGTCGAGGTCGGACCGCACGATGTCGGTCACACTGGTGGAGCGCGCCCAGGACGCGATGCTGTCACGGACCGCGATCTGCTCGGAAGACGTGGCGATTGTCACTGGCAATCCCTGTATGTCGAGTTGTGACGAATAATTAGAACCTGTTCTAATATGCCATGGGTGTACTCGGATCGGGTAGCCACCCACGATCCACCCATTGAGACGTTTGATCACGTGAGGATGTTCGAGAGCACATGGCCCGTTCTGCACCCGGCAACGCCGCGGTCGACGCCCCCAACGGGGCTGCGGCGCCGGCCGCCTCGCCCGAAGCCGGCTCCACCGCGCAGCGCGAACGCCGCCGCCGCATCCTCGACGCCACCCTCGCGCTGGCGTCCAAGGGCGGATACGACGCCGTGCAGATGCGCACCGTCGCCGACAAGGCCGACGTCGCCGTCGGGACGCTGTACCGCTACTTCCCGTCGAAGGTCCACCTTCTCGTCACCGCGCTCGCCCGAGAGTTCGAGCGAGTCGAGTCGAAGGTCGATCGTTCGCAGTTGCGCGGCGACACCGCGATCGACCGCCTCCGTCATGTCCTGGACATGATCACCTTCGCCATGCAGCGCGATCCGCTTCTCACCGAGGCGATGACGCGTGCGTTCATGTTCGCCGACGCGTCGGCGACCGCCGAGGTCGACCAGGTCGCCGGGATCATCGACCGGCTCCTCGCCGGAGCGATCGTCGACGACGGCGAACCCACCGAGGAAGATCTCGCGATCGCGCGCGTCCTCTCCGATGTGTGGATGTCGAACCTGGTGCAGTGGCTGACCCGTCGCGCGTCGGCGACCGACGTCACGAACCGGCTCGAACTCACCGTCCGGCTCCTGCTCAAGGATCGCGTCAAGTAATCGGGTTCTCCCCTCGAACGTGACGTCACAACTGGGTGACGAGCACCTTCTCGACTTGGGAGCGCCACTCGAACTCGGCTACCTTTGTTACGTCTGAGAATTCTGTTAACAGAAGGGGCTAGTGGTGCGATCCTCCTGGTTGCGACGACTGTGCGTCGTCGGATGTGCCGTTGCGGTCGCGACCGCCGGATGGGCTCCGGCCGCGCTGGCCGAGCCCACCCCCGATCCCGATCGCGCTCGCATCGACACCGTGGTCCACGACTCCGCCCAGCAGTCGACACTCATCGTGTATTCGGCGGCGATGCGCAAACTCATCCCCGTCAACGTGTTGCGCCCCAAGGACACCACCAAGTCGCGCCCCACGCTCTACCTGCTCAACGGCGCGGGCGGCGGCGAGGACTCCGCAACCTGGGCGGCCAAGACCCAGTACGCGAAGTTCTTCTCCGACAAAGAGGTCAACGTCGTCACGCCGATCGGCGGCGCGTTCTCCTATTACACCGACTGGCAGCACGACGATCCGGTACTCGGCCGCAACAAGTGGACGACGTTCCTCACCAAGGAGCTCCCGCCGCTGGTGGACAAGGAATTCGACACCACCAAGGTCAACGCGATCGCCGGGATCTCGATGGCCGGGACGTCGGTGCTCAACCTCGCGATCGCCGCACCGAAGCTCTACCGGTCGGCCGCCGCCTACAGCGGCTGCGCCCGCACCAGCGACCCGGTCGGACAGGCCTACATCCGGATGGTCGTCGCCGACCGCGGGCAGGGCAACCTGAACAACATGTGGGGACCGGTCAATTCGGCCGGCTGGCGGGACAACGACCCGTACATCCACGCGGACAAGCTGCGCGGCACCAAGGTCTACATGACCAGCGGCACCGGCATGCCCGGACAGTTCGACCGGCTCGAGGCACCGCTGGTCGCCGGCGATCCGCTGACACTGGCCAACCAGATGGTCATCGGCGGCATCATCGAGGCCGCGGTCAACGAGTGCACCAAGCAGATGGTGTCGCGCATGCGGGCGCTCAAGGTGCCGCACGAGGTCACCTTCCGGCCGAGCGGCACCCACTCCTGGGGTTACTGGGAACGCGACCTCGAGACCACCTGGCCGAAGATCGCGGCAGACCTGAGGTGAGCGACGCATCGGACCGCTTGTGGGCCGATGACCTGTCCGTGGGCCAGATCTTCGAGTTCGGCACGCATCACGTCAGCGAAGACGAACTGCTCGACTTCGCCCGCGCATGGGATCCGCAGGACTTCCACGTGGACGAGGCCGTTGCCGAACGAGGCCCCTACCGCGGGCTGATCGCCAGTGGGCTGCACACGATGTCGATCTACCAGAGACTGAACGTCACCGGCGTGCTGACCAATTGGCGGGTGATCGCCGGCAAGCGACTGGGCGACGTGGAGTTCCTGCGTCCCGTCCGCCCCGGCGACACCCTCACCGGATCGACTGTCATCGACGCGATCGAGTTCGACGACCGCAACCGTGCGCTGGTCACCTCGTCGGCCGAGTTGCGCAACACAGAGGGCAAACCGGTGATGCGCACCGTCGTCGAAGCGTATGTGCACGCCCGGCCGGGTCGCGCGACCACTGACGCCTGATCGTCAGCACCGCAACAGCTTTCACAACCCGTCGACTGGGCGCTCGATTTCGTCGACTGGGCACCCGATCCCCGGCTCAGCCGACGCCCGGCACCGGGACCTGCGCGCCGGTGATCGCACTCGAGGCGTCGGAGACCAGGAACGAGATCGTCTGAGCGATCGACTCGGGCGACACCCAGCCCGCCCGCGACGAATCCGGCTGACTAGCGCGGTTGCCCGGGGTGTCGATCACCGACGGCAGAATCGCATTGGCCCGGATGCCGTCGGACTTGTACTCGGCGGCGAGCGCACTGACGAACGCCCACACCGCAGCTTTCGACGTGATGTACCCCGCGGCACCGGAGAAGGGTGCGAACGCCGCCTTCGCCGACACCCCGACGATCGACCCGCCGCCGGCCTCGATCACCTTCGGAACGGCCGCCGCGGACAGCAGATACAGCGGCCGCAGGTTGAGCCGGAGCAGTCGCTCGAACTCGTCGACCGGTGTCGCGTCGACCCGCTCCCCCATCGCGAACCCGCCCACCAGGTTCACCACCGCGGTCACCGGCGCCGACGCGTCGCTCGAGGCGATCGCCACGACCTCGGCGACCGACGCCTCGTCGAAGAGGTCGGCGTGCACACCGACCAACCGGTCCGATTCCGGGAGGCGTGACAACCCGGCTTCGGTGCGCCCGGGCACCACCACGCGCCATCCGTCGTCGAGCAACGTGCGGGTGACCGCCGACCCCAGGCCGCCCGTCCCGCCCGACACGATCACCGTCTGCGTCATCCCGCCGACCCTACTGGAGGCGGGCCCCTGGGTGGCGGCGCACGCGCCTACGATGGTCGTCGATGACCGACGACCGTGTTCCCGAGATCGGAGACGTGCCGCGGGAGCGCGAACCGGGCGGTCGTCGCCCCGACGACGCCGACCGGACGAGCATGTTCGCGTCGTTGCGCATCCCCAACTACCGCCTGTTCTACGCCGGCATGGCCGTCTCGATGACGGGTTCGTGGATGCAGGCAACGGCGCAGGCGTGGCTCGTGCTGACGCTCAGCGGATCGGCGTCCGTCCTGGGACTCATCGTCGCTCTGCAGGCGCTACCGGTTCTGCTCATCGGGCCGTACGCGGGCGTTATCGCCGATCGCGTCGACCGCCGACGCCTGCTCATCGTCCTGCAGTCGATGATGGGGCTGCTGGCCGCGGCGCTCGCCGCCGTCACCCTCACCGGGGTGGTGCAGGTCTGGCACGTCGGCGTGCTGGCGGTGATGCTCGGGCTCGGCCACGCCTTCGAACAGCCGGCGCGACAGGCGTTCATCCATCAGATCGTCGGCAAGGACCTCATCCGCAACGCGGTCACCCTCAACTCGGTCATGGTGAACGCCGCTCGCGCCGTGGGCCCGGCGGTGGCCGGGGTGATCCTGGCCCTCGTCGGTTCCGGTCTGTGCTTCGCGATCAACGCGGTCAGCTTCATCGCCGTGGTCGCGTCGCTGCTTGCGCTCGACTCATCGAAGATCACCGCCGAATCACCGGTTCCGCGCGCCAAAGGCCAGCTGCGCGAGGGTCTTCGATACGTGCGGAGTCGTCCTGTGCTGTGGATCCCGCTCGCCACGATGGCGCTCGTCGGCACCCTGACGTACAACTTCCCGGTCACGCTGCCCGCCGCCGCGGACTTCGTGTTCGACGGCGGGCCGCAAGCCCTCGGTTTCATGACGTCGGCGATGGGAGTGGGTGCGGTCGTCGGCGGACTCGTGGTCGCGGCTCGCGGGAACACCGGACTGCGCCCACTCACGCTGGCGGCCTTCGGCTTCGGGGTCGCCGTCGCGGCGACCGCACTCGCCCCGAACCTCCCGACGGCGATCTGCGCACTCTTCGGGGTCGGCTGGTTGAGTGTCACCTTCATGTCGACGGGCAACGCGACCCTGCAGCTCAATTCCGAACCGCGGATGCGGGGCCGGGTGATGGCGCTGTGGTCGGTGGCGTTCATGGGCTCGACGCCGATCGGTGGTCCGATCGTCGGCGCGATCATCGAGACATTCGGCGCGCGCGTCGGTCTCGCGGTCGGCGCCGTTGCGTGCCTGGGCGCCGGAACACTCGCCTTCCTGGCCGCGCGCCGGAGCGGCGCCGGCGCCTCCTAGACGAGCGGCCGCCCCATCTTGACCCGAAGCCGGACATCGGCCAGCAGGAGCCGGAAACCCAACTGCGACACCCACAGCGGAGTGCGACGCTCTTTCTCCACCAACCGGCCGACGTAGCCGTCGAACCACGCCTGATCCTCGTCGGTCCACTCGACCCGGAGTGCGTCGCGGAACGGCTGCGGCAGATAGCCGATGGTCCGCCGCAGTTTGACCGGACCGTACTTCTCCTGGATGCGTTCCGGCGCGTAACCGAAATTGGCGATGTCGAGGAGGAAGTCCCGGATCTCGTCGCTGATCTCGATGCGCGAGACCTGGTCGTCCCAGTAGGTGGTGAACTCGTCGCGCGTGGCGGGCCACGCCTCGGCCGGCATCTGCAGCGTCGTCCCGCAGACCTTGCCCTGCTGGTAGAACTTCTCGCGATCCGCGCCCTGCAGCGGTCCGTGGACACGCTCGTAGATGTCCTCCCACCCGAAGTAGAGGCACGCCGCGACCCAGAGCTGCAGGTCGGTGTTCATCGCGTTGTACTCCACGGGACTGTTCTCGTCGGAGCGCACCTGCGCGTGCTGGCGGTTGACGGCGTGCCGGTACCGGCGCCGGTCGTCGGCGTTGCCGAGAATCGCGACCGCCAGATACGACGCGGTGGTCCGTGCGCGTTTGACCGGATGTTTGTCGAGCCGCCCGTTCTCGACCTTGCTGTGCGCGACACCGTAGCCGACCGCCGGATTGGCGAGCTGCATGATGACGTTCGTCGTGCTCATCGTCTGCCCCATCGAGAGCAGGGAACGCGCGAAGAAGCTGCTGTCGATGTTGTCCATCTCCACCCGCGACATCCGCTCATCGGATTGCGTCATGACCCCACCAATTCTGATAACGCTTGTTGTCTGATTGCTGTCAGCTTAGCGGGGAGCACGCGGGCCGACAATCCCGGAGCCGAAAGACTCCGCCATACGCCGAACCCCGGCTCACCCGAAGGTGAGCCGGGGCTCGGCGTCGGCGATCCAGCTGTCAGTAGGTGTAGAAACCGCGACCGGTCTTCCGTCCGAGGCGGCCGGCATCGACCATGCGACGCAGCAACGCCGGCGGCGCGTAGTGGGGTTCGGCGAATTCCGCGTACAGCGACTCCGCGGCGGAGAGCGTCACGTCGAGACCGATGGTGTCGAGCAGGGTCAGCGGACCCATCGGATAGCCGCAGCCGCCCTTCATCGCGAGGTCGATGTCCTCGGCCGAAGCGTAACCCGAGTCGAACATCCGGATGGCCTGGCACAGGTACGGGATGAGCAGGGCGTTCACGATGAAGCCGGAACGGTCACCCGCGCGGACCGCGGTCTTGCCGAGGGTGTCGGTGACATATGCGCTCACTGCGTCGGCCGTCTCCGGCGCGGTGGTCAGCGTGGAGATGATCTCGACCAGCGGCATCACCGGCACCGGGTTGAAGAAGTGCACGCCGACAACGCGTTCGGGGGTCTTGGTCGCGGTCGCGACCTTGATGATCGGGATCGACGACGTGTTGGTCGCGAGGATGGTGTCGGCACCGGTCGCCTCGTCGAGGTTCGCGAAGATCTGCCGCTTGAGCTCCTCGACCTCCGGGGCTGCCTCGATCACCAGCTCGCGATCGGCGAGGTCGGCGTAGTCGGTCGTCACCCGCAGACGTCCGAGGGCGGCGTCGGCGTCGTCCTGCGCCAGCTTGTTCTTGCTGACCGCCTTGGCCAGCGACTTCTCCACCCGCGCCCGCGCGGCGTCGGCGAACTCCTGCTTGACCTCCACGATCACGACATCGCTGCCGGCCTTCGCACACACCTCCGCGATGCCCGCCCCCATGGTGCCTCCGCCGATGACGCCGATCTGTTGCACAGTGAACCTCCGAAGTCGAGTGATACGAGACCAAACGGTAGTCGGTCGCCGGATCGGTCATCCGAACGACTCCCGGCACCCCGGGAACATTCGTCCCCGACGTCGCCTCCAAGTACATGAACCGCCCAGAAGCACTCACCCCACTTGGAAGGACATACCCCATGAGCACCGAGATCCCCGCCGACGCCGTTCTCATCGACACCGACGGCGACGGAGCCGTCGACGCCGCACTCACCGACGTCGACGGTGACGGCACCACCGACGCCATCCTCGACACCGACGGCGACGGCCAGGCCGACTCCATCGCCTACGACACCAACGCCGACGGCGAGATCGACATCATCGAAGCCGACACCGACGCCGACGGCTACACCGACATCGCCGTCGCCGACACCGACGGCGACGGCACCTTCGACACCGCCGTCGACGACGAAGGCAACGTCGAGGTCGGCGACTTCGGCAGCATCGACGGCGGCGACGCCGTCTGACGTCCGACGCACCCGCACCCGACACGAGCCGGCCCGGGAACCCCGGGCCGGCTCTGTTCGTCCGTTCGGATTCGACGATTCGCCGATGTCGTCTCGACTCGCCCACTAGGGTGTCTCAGATCACGATCGGGGGATGCGATGATGCCTACTCGGTTCGACGCGCGACACACGGCCCGTTCGGGGGTCCGCCGGCGCCGCCGTCGCCATGCCGTCACCTGCCTCCTGGCCGGCGCGACACTTCTCTCGACGATGCTGGTGGCGGCACCGGCCGGCGCGGCCAACCACTATTTCCCCGACATCTCCGAGGTCGCGGTTCCCCAGGCGGACTGCGGACCGGGCTCGCTCCCCGAACCTGGCCTGCAGGGGGACGTCAGCGCCGAGGACCGCCTGTCCGGACGCAGCATGCGCGGCTACCGATGCAACATCACACGGATCGGCGGTGTCCGCGGCGCCGGCGGCGGGATCGTCTCGGCCAACTTCGAGCACTGCAGCTACACCGGCAGCCTGTTCCCCGGAAACAACTGGGTGAACCCGCCGGGCGTACAGGTCATCGACGCATCCGACCCGAGCGCACCGCGAGTCGTTGGGTCCCTGACGGATCCGGCGATGCGCGGCGGCACGTGGGAGACGCTGAAGGTCAACAAAGAACGCAAGCTCCTGGCCGCCACGTCGGTGCCGTTGCTCTGGGGCGGCGGGTTCTTCGCCGTATACGACATCTCCGACTGCACCCGCCCCAGACTCCTCAACACGGGCCCGGGCACGACGACGCCTTTGCCGTTCACCTCACACGAGGGCGGCTTCTCCCCCGACGGCCGCACCTACTGGGCGTCCGGGGTGTTCCCCGGGCACCTCAGCGCCATCGACATCGCCGATCCCCGGTCGCCCCGCGTGATCTGGCAGGGTCTGCACTCGTTCCTCGGCCACGGGTTCGGCATGTCCCCGGACGGCAACCGGATGTACCTGTCCAACATGGCCGGCGTCACCGTGCTCGACGTCAGCGACATCCAGGAGCGGCGGCCGCACCCGCAGGTCCCCCACACCGCGGCCTATCTCTGGCCCGACGGCCAGCTGAATCAGCACTCCATCCCGATCACCTACCGGGGCCGGCCCCACATCGTCACCGCCGACGAAGCAGGTTCGGGCGGCGTCAAGATCTTCGACGTGACGAGGGTGAACAAGCCCGTCTACACCGCGCAGATCAAACTCGAGATCAATCTCCCCGAGCACCTCGACACCAATCTGCGGTCGTCGACCGGCGGGTCGCTGTTCAGCAGCAACCCGCACTACTGCACGGTCGACCGGGCGACCGATCCCACCGCGCTCGCGTGCGGCTGGGAATCGTCGGGTATCCGGGTCTTCGACATCCGCGACCTCGACCGCATTCGCGAGATCGCCTACTACAACCCGCCGGCCCGCAAGGGCACCACGATCGCAGAGTCACCCAACTCACCGCACGTCGTCGGCTCGCTGATGGGCTTGCCCGCCGTCGAATTCCTCAGCCTCGGAATGTCGATCGCGAACGGCAAGGTCCGGTTGAACGAGATGGTCGGTCCACGTAGCGGGATGGTCGTCGGCGGTGACATGTCGACGGACTGGTGCATGTCCCCACCCGAGTTCCGCGGAAACGAGCTGCGGGTCACCTGTTCCGACGGCGGCTTCCAGGTGTTGCGGTTGAGTCCCGCGGTGTACACGCCACCGCCGGACCAGAACTCCTCGATCGGATGAGCACTTCTCGCCTGGGCGTCCCACTGGTGCGGGCGATGGTCCTCGGCGTGACCGCGGCCCTGCTCGTCACCATGGGTGTCGTCGTCGGGGCGGTGTGGCAGGGACGCGACCACGACTCATCGTCGATGACCTTGTCCGACATCGGCTTCGCGCAGGACATGTCGGCGCACCACGACCAGGCGATCCTCATGTCGCGGACGATCGGTGCGGTGCCCGGAGTCGCGCCGCAGATCCGCGGCGTCGCCGACCGGATCATCCACACGCAGACCGCCGAAACCGCCACGATGCGTGGCTGGTTGCAGTGGTTCGACGAACCGGTGACCGCGCCGGAGCCGATGTCGTGGATGTCCGGCGGGGACCCTCACCACGAAGGCACCCATCACGACGAATCCCCTCCGCCGATGCCCGGCATGGCGAGTATCGACGAGATCGGCCGTCTCTCCACCCTGCCACCCGGCGAGGCGGAGATCTTGTTCCTGCAGTTGATGATCCGGCATCACCGCGGCGGAATGTCGATGGCCCAGGCGGCATACAACGACGAGCGGACCGGTTCCGCGACGAAGGACCTCGCGCTCATGATGATCGGCGACCAGGGCGACGAGATCGGTCTGATGACGATGCTGCTCGCGGAACGCGGCGCCGATCCGTTGCCGACCTGATCGCAGGGGGCAACGGATCGAACGTCTAGTCCGTCTTCGGATGCAGGATGAACATCTCCCACACCTCTTTCTGGTCCGCGGCCCAGGGGTCGTAGACGAACGGCGCGTGCCGTAGGGCCATGCCCGCCTTGCGTGGCGTCCGGTTGGCCTTGAAACCGTTGCAGGACTTGCACGCCGCGACCTGGTTGCCGAAGGTGCTCGGCCCACCCTGCGAGACCGGGACGATGTGGTCCACGGTGTCGGCGGGACCGTCGCAGTAGGCGCAGATCCATTGATCGCGCCGCAGGATCGTCGCGTTCGACGCGTAGGAGTCCATCGTCTTACCCGCGAACGGGCGGTAGGCATCTCGCTTGATCGCCACCACCTTGTGGATCGGCAGGGACAACGTCGGCGAATGGACGACGCGGACCAGCGGCGTGCCCTCGACGTTCCGCGCGACCTCGGTGGTCAACAGAACCGCGGCGCGACGCCAGGTGACTCGCGCCAGGATCTGCAGTCCGGCATTGGTGACGAAGATGGTCATGACAGCTCCTCGATGCGTGGGCGAGTGAAGCGCCGACCACCGAGGTTCATGACCTCAGGAACTGGTGACGCGTGATGTGATCGGTCCCGGCCTACCGTCGGATTCCAGTCCGCACGGACGGTCGGAGGGGGCCGTCCGCCACTCGCCGGCGAAAGCCTTCTCACCCATCCACATCTGCGTCACCTCCTCTCGTTGGTCTGGCCTGCTCTGTCGCCACGATAACCGCGGTCGATGGACGCTGCCACCGTTTATGTCCGGCGTGTTCGGATGTTCACCCAGTTCACACGGGCTGTTTGCAGGAGTTTTTCACCGCGTGCCGGTCCCGCGGGAAAATATCCGGCGCTATCGTCGGCGGATGCCCACCGAGGAGACCGCCGAGACTCCCCCTCCGCAGCCACCCGTGTCGACCCTCGACGCGTTCGCGTCGGTGATGCTGGGACTGGTGCACGCCGTCTTGGCCCTGATCACCATCGCCGCCGCAGGTCTGACGGTCTTCGTCACCGACGCCTGCGCCTACGAAGCGTGCGGGAGTCCGGTCTGGACCGAGGTCGCCATCGGGGTGGGCATCGGGTCGGCCGTGGTGCTGGTGGCGGTGTCGGTGACCCTCGTCGTCCGCCGCGTGCGCCGAGGACTCCCGGCCTGGCCGGCCGCTGCGTGGTGCTGCGCCATCCAGCTGGCGATGATCTTCGTGGTACTCGAGATCGGCATCCAGGCCGGGACCCTCGACTGAGTAATCAGAAGATCTCGGGTAGATCCTCCGACACGGTGTTGGGGTAGGTCGCCGGACGCTTCTCCAGGAACGACATGACACCTTCGTACACGTCACCGGACTGCCCGCGGTAGAAGATCGCCTTCGAGTCGGCGTGGTGGGCATCGAGCGGACTGGGCGCACCGGCCATCCGCCACAACAGCTGTCGGGTCAGCGCCGCCGAGACGGGGGCGCTGTTCGCGGTCATCTCGCGGGCGACGGCGATCGCGGTCTCGAGCACCTGGTCTTTGGGGACCACCTGTTGGATCAGCCCGCGTTCATGGGCTTCGGCGACGGGCACCATCTTCGCGCCGATCGTCCACTGCAGTGCGGTCGGCAACCCGACGAGCCGCGGCAGGAACCAGCTCGACGCGGCTTCGGGCACCAGGCCGCGGGCGGCGAAGACGAACCCGAACTTCGCATCCTCCGAGGCGATCCGGACGTCGGCGGGCAGCGTCATCGTGACGCCGACACCGGCCGACGGACCGTTCACCGCCACCACGATCGGCTTCAGCGAGGCGAACATCCGCAGCGTCAACTTGCCGCCCTCGTCCGCCGGAACCTCGTTTGACTCCACCACCGACGAGGCGTCGAACGTGGACCCGCCCGCCTCGAGATCGGCTCCGGCGCAGAACGCACGGCCGTTGCCTGTGATCACCACCGCCCGCACCGAGTCGTCGGCGTCGGTGTCGTCGAACGCGGCACGCAGTTCCTCCCCCATCTGCATGGTGAAGGCGTTGAGCCGGTCGGGCCGATCGAGCCGGAAGATCGCGATCTCCCCGTCTCGCTCGACGGTGATGGTGGGCTGGTCCTGTCGGGACTTGCGCCCGACCTCTGATGTATCGCTCGTCACAGATCGATGCTATCGGGCGCTGGGACACTCCGCGTCGGCTGTGTCAATCCGCGGAGCCGCGCACCAGCCGGGCACAACACAACGGCGGCGCCACCCTGTCGGGTGACGCCGCCGTCGATCGTGTCAGATCAGCTCAGACGGGCCTGGTGTCAGCTCGCGTCGGCCTCGCCGGCCTTGGTGAGCTCGACCGGTGCGTCGGGAACCATGCGCGGCTTCTCCGAGCCGGTGAAGACGAACCGGGCGTCGTCGCCGTCGCCCTCGCCGTCCCAGTTCTCGACGTCGACCAGGACGATCTGTCCGGGAGCGATGTCGCCGAACAGGATCTTCTCCGAGAGCTGGTCCTCGATCTCGCGCTGGATGGTGCGACGCAGCGGACGCGCACCCAGCACCGGATCGAAGCCGCGCTTGGCCAGCAGGGCCTTCGCGCGGTCGGTGACCTCGAGAGCCATGTCCTTGTTCTTCAGCGCACCCTCCACGCGGGTCAGCATGAGATCGACCATCTGGATGATCTCTTCACGCGTGAGCTGGTGGAACACGACGATGTCGTCGATGCGGTTGAGGAACTCGGGGCGGAAGTGCTTCTTGAGCTCGTCGTTGACCTTCTGCTTCATCCGTTCGTAGTTCGACTGGGTCCCCTCGCTCGACGAGAAGCCCATGCCCACGGCCTTGGAGATGTCCGAGGTACCGAGGTTCGAGGTGAAGATCAGCACGGTGTTCTTGAAGTCGACCGTGCGACCCTGACCGTCGGTCAGACGACCGTCTTCGAGGACCTGCAACAGGGTGTTGTAGATCTCCGAGTGGGCCTTCTCGATCTCGTCGAACAGCACCACCGAGAACGGCTTGCGGCGCACCTTCTCGGTGAGCTGCCCGCCCTCTTCGTAGCCGACGTACCCGGGAGGGGCACCGAACAGACGCGACGCGGTGAAGCGGTCGTGGAACTCGCCCATGTCGATCTGGATGAGGGCGTCGTCCTCGCCGAACAGGAAGTTCGCCAGCGCCTTGGAGAGCTCGGTCTTACCGACACCGGACGGACCGGCGAAGATGAACGAGCCCGACGGCCGCTTCGGATCCTTCAGGCCGGCACGGGTACGACGGATCGCCTTCGAGACCGCCTTGACGGCGTCCTCCTGCCCGATGATCCGCTTGTGCAGCTCCTCCTCCATGCGGAGCAGACGCGTGGTCTCCTCCTCGGTGAGCTTGAACACCGGGATGCCGGTCCAGTTGCCGAGGACCTCGGCGATCTGCTCGTCGTCGACCTCGGCCACGACGTCCATGTCACCGCTGCGCCACTGCTTCTCGCGCTCGGCGCGCTCGGCGACCAGCTGCTTCTCCTTGTCGCGGAGGCTGGCGGCCTTCTCGAAGTCCTGCGCGTCGATCGCGCTTTCCTTCTCCTTGCGCGCATCGGCGATGCGGTCGTCGAACTCACGCAGGTCTGGCGGCGCGGTCATCCGGCGGATGCGCATGCGCGCGCCGGCCTCGTCGATGAGGTCGATCGCCTTGTCCGGCAGGAACCGGTCGTTGATGTAGCGGTCGGCCAGCGTGGCGGCGGCGACCAGCGCACCGTCGGTGATCGAGACGCGGTGGTGCGACTCGTACCGGTCGCGCAGGCCCTTGAGGATCTCGATGGTGTGCTCGACCGACGGCTCGCCCACCTGCACGGGCTGGAAGCGGCGCTCGAGTGCGGCGTCCTTCTCGATGTACTTGCGGTACTCGTCGAGGGTCGTCGCGCCGATGGTCTGCAGCTCGCCGCGGGCCAGCTTCGGCTTGAGGATGCTGGCGGCGTCGATGGCACCCTCGGCGGCACCTGCGCCGACGAGCGTGTGCAGCTCGTCGATGAACAGGATGATGTCGCCGCGGGTGTTGATCTCCTTGAGCACCTTCTTGAGGCGTTCCTCGAAGTCACCGCGGTAGCGGCTGCCCGCGACCAGCGAACCGAGGTCGAGGGTGTAGAGCTGCTTGTCCTTGAGGGTCTCGGGGACCTTGCCGTTCACGATGGCCTGCGCCAGGCCCTCGACGACGGCGGTCTTGCCGACGCCGGGCTCACCGATCAGCACCGGGTTGTTCTTGGTGCGGCGGCTGAGCACCTGCATGACGCGCTCGATTTCCTTCTCCCGGCCGATGACCGGGTCGAGCTTGCCCTCGGAGGCCGCGGCGGTCAGGTTACGACCGAACTGGTCGAGGACCAGCGAGGTCGACGGGGTGCCGGACTCGCTGCTGCGACCGCCGGTGCCCGCCTCCTGCGGCTCCTTGCCCTGGTATCCGCTGAGGAGTTGGATGACCTGCTGGCGGACCCGGTTGAGGTCGGCGCCGAGCTTCACCAGCACCTGGGCGGCGACGCCCTCGCCCTCGCGGATCAGGCCGAGCAGGATGTGCTCGGTACCGATGTAGTTGTGGCCGAGCTGCAGCGCCTCGCGCAGCGAGAGCTCCAGCACCTTCTTGGCACGCGGGGTGAACGGGATGTGTCCCGACGGCGCCTGCTGGCCCTGGCCGATGATCTCCTCGACCTGGCTGCGAACCCCTTCGAGCGAGATCCCGAGCGACTCGAGCGCCTTGGCCGCCACGCCCTCGCCCTCGTGGATGAGGCCGAGGAGGATGTGCTCGGTACCGATGTAGTTGTGGTTGAGCATGCGCGCTTCTTCTTGGGCCAGAACCACAACCCGACGCGCGCGGTCGGTGAACCGTTCGAACATTGTTCTCCCTCACATTGCTAGCGCCCCGGCCGCCGCGGAGACCACCTCGGAGGTCCCGGAGGACAACCGGTGCGGATAGACGACGACCAGCCTGCTTCCACTCTAGAGGTCGTCTGGGGTGCACCTGCAGTTAACGCCTGCGCAGAGTGCATGGATCCCCCGTTGCGGCGGGGATGTGCCCAGTACAACTGCGCTGGCCGGGGCTGTGTTCCCGGGTCGCTACGCCGAGAGCGAACGCGGCGTCGACGCCCCCGATGTGCGTCCCTACACTGCGGTGCGTGCCCCCGGGAGAGTCGACCGACGTCCACGCAGACGACAGCCCGGCCCGGTCCGCCGGGATGCGGGTTCGCCAGGCCAGGCAGGCCGCGGGGGTGAGTCTGCGGTCGTTGTCGGCCTCGATCGGCGTGAGTCCCGCGACCCTGAGTCAGATCGAGAACGGCAAGACGGGTCTGCGCGTCGATCGGCTCGAGGCGATCGCGTCCGCCCTCGGGATCGGCGTCCCCCAGATCATCTCGGGAACCGTGCCGCTCCGCGAACCGGGCGACGCACCGGCCGCTCCGGTCGCGCACCGAGACTGGCGGCGCTACGACCCGCTCGACTTCTCCCCGATCCTCCAGGCAGCGGTCGAGGAGTTCCTCGCTGTCGGATACCACGGGACGACCATGCGACGGATCTCCACGCGATGCGGGATGTCGGTGCCCGGGATCTACAACCACTACCCGAGCAAGCAGCACATCCTGATGGACATCCTGGACCGCACGATGAACGATCTCGAGTGGCGAGCGGAAGCCGCGCGGACGAGCGAGCCCGACGCCGTCGGCCGGTTCTGCGCACTCGTCGAGAATCTGGCGCTCTACCACACCCACCGCCGTCAGCTCGGCTTCCTGGGCTCCAGCGAGGTCCGGGCGCTCGAGCCGCCGAATCACCGAGATGTCAGTCGACGACGAAACCGTCAGCAGGCGCTGGTCGACGAGCAGGTCCACTCCGCCACTGCGCTGGGCCTCTTCGGCCCCGCACATCCGGCCGACGCCGCTCGTGCGGTCGTCACCATGTGCACCGCCCTGCCGACCTGGTGGCAGCCAGATGGCCGGTTGACTCCCGAGCAGCTGGCGACCGAATATGTCGACTACGCGCTGGGCATCATGCGGTACCCGCTGCCGAATGCGCGAACAAGTCAAACCTGACTTGTAAAGTGGCATTGTGAGTTCACCCGAGGCGCCCTCCGATACGGCAGCTCCCGCCGGGCCGGCGCCGACACGTCGCGAACAGCGCACCATCACCAGCCGACGACGCATCCTGGAGGCGGCGGTCGACTGCCTGATCGAGCACGGCTTCGCCGGTGCGACCACCTCGGCGATCCAGGCGCGCGCCGGGGTCTCCCGCGGCCGTCTGCTCCACCACTTCCCGTCGCGGGAGGACCTGCTCGTCGCGGCGGCCGAGCACTTGGCCGCCGAGCGGGTGGCGGCGACGACCGCCCGCGTCGTGGCCGCGATCGACGACGAGGCGACCGGGTCTGCGCGGGTCACGGCCATTGTCGACATGATGTGGATGTCGTTCCACGAGCCGCACTTCTGGGCCGCCGTCGAACTCTGGACCGCGTCGCGCACGAACGACTGGATCGCCGGGGCACTGCTTCCGGTGGAGCGCCACCTCGGGGGCGTGATCCGTACGAGCATCGACCGCATGTGGGGTCCGGAGCTCGTCGGCCATCCCCGGTACGCACAGTTGCGCGAGATCCTCTTCACCAGCATGCGCGGCGTCGCACTGGCCTACACCTTCGACCGTCGCGATCCACGACGCGACCCCCACCTGCCCCAGTGGACCGACACCGCCCTCGTCCTGCTCGAGGTCTGACGCCGCCACGGGGACGTAAGAGTACGTCTTGACTGTTTCGTCGCAGGTTGGCTAATCTCCTGCTACCCGGAGCTGCGCCGTGACCGACACTCGGCGCCCACTGTGTCCGGGGACACCCCAATCCGGTCCGACGGCCTTCCATTCGACGACCCCACGGCACCCCCGCCAGACGGCCGTGGGCCCGAATCTCGTCGGCCCGGCACCCCCTTGAGCCAGGAGCATCCCCGTGCCCACTGATCCCGTGCCCACTGATCCTGCCGGCGTACGGCCGGCACCCCGTTCGGCTCGAGCGTCGATCGCCGCCGCGATCTCGACGTCACTCGAGTGGTACGACTTCTTCATCTACTCCACCGCCGCCGCGCTGGTGTTCAACGTGACGTTCTTCGCCACCGACAGCACCGTCGTGTCCGCGCTCAACTCCTTCGCCACCGTGGCCGTGGGCTTCATCGCCCGTCCGATCGGCGGCATCCTCGCCGGCCAGCTGGGTGATCGCTACGGCCGCAAGCCCGTCCTCGTCGGCGCCGTCTGCCTGATGGCCGTCGCCACCTTCCTGATCGGCTGTGTCCCCAACACCCAGACGGTGTGGCTCGCACCGACCCTGCTCGTGATCCTGCGCATCTGCCAGGGCCTGGCCGTGGGCGGACAGTGGGGCGGCGCCGTCCTGATCGCCACCGAGAACGCACCGGCGCACCTGCGCGGCTTCTACGGCAGTTTCGCGCAACTCGGCGTGCCTATCGGTCTCGTGCTGGGCAACGTCGCGTTCCTGCTCGCGACCGGCCTGTCGAGTTCGGACGCCTTCCTGTCCTGGGTCTGGCGGATCCCGTTCTGGATCAGCCTGGTCATGCTCCCGGTGGCCTTCGCGATCCACCGATTCCTCGAGGAGACACCGGAATTCAAGGCCGTGGCGGCCAAGATCGCGCAGACACCGGAGGTGCAGCGCTCACCGATGCTCGACGTCATCCGACGCAACCCGGGGACCATCCTGATGGCCGCCGGAGCGAACACGATCGGAATCGTCTTCTTCTACATCATGATCACCGGTTCGGTGCAGTTCGTGACGACCTATCTCGACGTCGCCCGGTCCACCGTGCTCACCTGGATTCTGATCTCCTGCGTCGTGATGGTCCCGCTCGTCCCGGCCTTCGGTTGGCTGTCGGACCGCATCGGACGCAAGCTGGTCTTCGCCATCGGTTCGGCGGCCATGATGATCTGGGCGATCCCGATGTGGCTGCTGATCGGATCGTCGTCACCGACGTCCATCTGGCCGTTCGCAGTCGCCGTTCTCGTCGGGGTCGTGGCGATGGCACTCCAGACCGGTACGCAGGGAACGCTTTTCGCCGAGCTGTTCCCGCCGGAGATCCGATTCTCGGGCGCGTCCCTGGGTTATCAGATCTCGGCGATCGTCGGCGGGTTCGCACCCTTCGTGATGGTCGCGATCATCAACGGCAACCCGGACAACGCCTGGCGCGTCGGGCTTTTCCTCGCCCTCCTGGCCGCCGCATCGCTGCTCTGCCTGTACGTGATCGTCAAGAAGCGCTATCACGGCGACTTCGACGCATCGGTCTCGGCCGGCGTCGACGACGCGGCTCCCCAGGTCGCACCTGTTCGGTAATCCGGGACTTCCCCGGAAACCCGGGACAACACGGCGGCGCCGGGTCATCGTTGTCGATGACCCGGCGCCGTCGTGGTGACTCAGTTCCAGTTCATCCAGAAGTCGAGCTCGAGTTCCTGATCCCCGGGCACGACGCGGTACTGCTCGAAGTCGCGGACACCGTCGCGCGCGAGGACGTCGTCGTCGATGAAGCACTGCCCGGTCGCCAGCCAGGCCGGCTTGGTGATGATGCTCATCGCGGCGTCGGCCATGATGCTCGGCTTGCGACTCCGCGCGACGAGCTCCTCGCTGAGGATGTTGCGCACCGCCGCCGTGTTGATCGTGGTCCGCGGCCAGAGCGAATTGACCGCGATGTCATCGACTTTCAGCTCAGCAGCCAGGCCGATGGTGACCATGGACATCGAGAACTTCGAGATGGTGTACGCGGTGCCGATCTGGGCGAACCACTTGGGATCGAGATCGATCGGCGGCGAGAGCGTCAGCACGTGCGCGTTCTCCGACGCACGCAGATGCGGGATCGCCGCCTTCGTCAGCGCGAAGGCGCCGCGCGCGTTGATGTCCTGCATGAGGTCGTACTTCTTCATGTCGATCTTCTCGGCGGGCGTCAGATCGAGCGCGCTGGCGTTGTTGACCACGATGTCGATGCCGCCGAAGTGCTCGACGGTACGAGCCACGGCGTCGGCCACCGAGGCGTCGTCGCGGACGTCGCCCACGATCGGCAGTGCCCGACCACCGGCCTCGGTGATCGCGGCCGCCGCCGTGTGAATGGTCCCGGGCAGTTTCGGGTGCGGCTCCGCGGTTTTCGCCAGGAGCGCGATGTTCGCGCCCCGCGCGGCGGCGGCCACCGCGATGGCCTCGCCGATGCCTCGGCTGCCGCCGGAGATCAACAGGGTCCGTCCCCGCAGCGAATCGTCGGGGGTGTGGGTCGGTGTCACGGTGAGTCCTCTCGGTGCGCACACCCGTGGAGAGTGTGAGCGGTCGGGACAGCGCCGCGAGGGCCGATTCACGCGACCACCACCACGCGCTGCCTGTTTGGTTTATCTAAACATTCCGAAGACGGGCGGATGACGTCCCGCATTGCCCCGGAGCCCGGGCGGCACGACCGTTCCCGGCCCCGGGCACACCCGTTCGGCTCCGCCGAGCGTAGCTTTCGAATGCACTCCTAGGCAATCAATACCCATGTCACGCTCACATCGTCGAGCCGGGCACGCGCACATCCGATGCCGTGCGCCCCCGTCACGCCGAAGTGTTCACCGGATGGAACTTGACCCCGGCGCAACTGGGCAGGCATGCTGTCCGAGCGATCGCTCGCTCACGGCAGTGATCAATCGAGAGGGGACAGTTGTGGCCATCCGCGACCCGCAGGCCTATCGAGAAGGCCTGCGCGACAACCGGCGCGTCGTCTACCGCGGCGAGAAGATCGACGACGTCACCGCGTTCGACGAGTTCGCCGATGCTATCGCCCATTCGTCGCTCGCCTACGAGATCTCGCGCACCGAGCCGGATCTCGCGGTCGCCGACGACGGCGACGGGCCCTACACCGCGTTCTACCGGGTGCCGCGCACCGCGGCGGACATCGCCGACCGTGGCCGTCTGATCGAGACCCTGTCCCGGATGGGTGCGGGGACGATCGTGCTCAAAGAGGTCGGCAGCGACGCGCTGTTCGCCCTGCTGCGCGCGCTGTCGGGCGACAGTCTGGCGAAAGCCGAGGCGTACTACCGGTATTGCTGCGAGAACGACGTCGCCCTGGCGGTGGCCCAGACCGACGTGAAGGGCGACCGGTCACTCCCGCCGCACCGGCAGCCCGATCCCGACCACTATCTGCGGATCGTCGACGAGGACGCCGATTCGATCACCGTGTCCGGCGCAAAGGTCCACACCTCGTTCAGCGCCAACGCCGATGAGATCATCGTGTTGCCCACCCGCGCGATGTCGGAGGCCGACCGCGACTGGGCGGTGAGCTTCGCGATCCCGGTCGACACCGAGGGCCTGACCCTCTATGTGTCCCCGTACCTGCACGGCGACCAGCACCCCTTCGAACACCCGATCTCGTCCCGGCACAAGCTCCTCGAGAGCCTGACGGTGTTCGACCGGGTCCGTGTCCCGAAGGAACGCGTGTTCCTCAACCGAGAGCCCGAACTCGCGGGCCCGCTGGCACTCGCGTTCGTCGACTACCACCGTTTCACGGCGGTGAACTACAAACTCCCCATTCTCGACCTGTTGGTCGGTGCCGCCATCGGCATCGCGGAGGCCAACGGCATCGCCGGCGCCGGCCATGTGAAGACCAAACTGACCGAACTGATCACCTACGCCGAGACGGTACGCGGCTTCGCCGAGCTGGCCGCGGTTCGAGCGCGCAACGGCGGCAACGGGATCCACCTACCGGATCCACTGGCGGTCAACATGGCGAAGTACCACTTCGCACACGGTTTCCACCAGGCCGCGGCGACGCTGCTCGACCTCGCCGGCGGCCTCGTGGCCACCGGACCCGGCGGACACGACTGGGATGACCCTGAAGTTCGCACGGTGCTCGAGAAGTATTTCGCCGCGGCGCGTCCGGCTCAGGAGCGCCTGCGACTCATCCATCTGATCGGCGACCTGACCACAGGTCAGTGGGGCGGCTACCAGTCGGTCCTGGCCACCCATGCCGAGGGTTCGTTGGAGGCGGAGAAGATGCAGATCGCACGGGCCTACGACAGCACCAGGGCGCGGGCCGCCGTCGACGAGGTGCTGCGAGCAGCTGCCGAGACACGCGGTGCCGGAGCCGAACTCGCGACCACCGCGGGAGCAGCTCGATGACCACGGGCCTCGACTTCACCATCGACGACCGCGGGGTGGCCACCATCCGGCTGAACCGGCCGGAGGCCGCGAACGCCCTTGACATGGATCTCGCCGACGGATTGGCAGCGGCGGTGCAGACCATCGAAAGCGACGGCGGCGTCCGGGTCATCCGACTGTCCGCGGCCGGTCGGCTCTTCTCTGGCGGCGGCGATGTCCACGGCATGGCCACCGCGACGGACCGGGGACAGTTCCTCGCCGAACTCGCCGGATCGGTCCACCGGTCGCTCATCGCGCTCGACCGCCTGCCGGTTCCCGTCGTGGCCGCGGTCCAGGGCACCGCCGCGGGCGGCGGTCTGGGTCTCGTCCTCGCCGCCGACATCGTGATCGCGACGCCGAAGACCGCATTCGTGGCCGCTTACTCCACGATCGGCCTCTCCCCCGACTGCGGTGTGTCGGTCAATCTGCCCCGGACCATCGGCCTGGGGCGCGCGCTGCGCATGCTGGTCCGGAACGAGAAGATCGATGCCGCAACCGCGTTGGAGTGGGGCCTGGTCCACGAGATCGTCGAGGCGGAGGAACTCGAGAGTGCCGCCGACGATCTCGTCGCGCATCTACTCGAACGGCCCACGGCAGCGATCGGGCACGCACGACGCCTCGCCCGAGCCTCCTACAGCCGGACCTTCGCCGAGCATCTCGACGACGAGGCGGCCACCATCGCGCAGCTCGGCGAGGGCGACGAGACCGCCGAACTCCTCGCCCGGTTCGCGAGGTGACCGGCGCTCTCGGCATCCGTTGATTCGCCCAAACCGCCCGTTCCACGCGTGATCGGACTAGCGTCGTAGCCCATGAGCAGCGACGCCCGGCCCCGGTCGCACCGGGTCAACCTGACGGTCTTCCTCGCCTCGGCCGTCATCGTGGTCGCCTTCGCCGCCTGGGCGCTGGCGGCCCCGGCGACGGCCGAGTCGACGATCAACGACGTACGCGACTTCATCACCCGATGGTTCGGCTGGTGGTACTTCATCCTCGCGACCGCCATCGTCGGCCTCGTGGTGTTCTTGGGCCTCAGCAAGTACGGGCGTTACCGGCTCGGGCCGGAGGAGTCGCGTCCGGAGTACAGCCTCTTCACCTGGACGTCGATGCTGTTCGCCGCGGGCATCGGCATCGATCTGATGTTCTTCTCCGTCGCCGAACCCGTAACCCACTTCCTCAACCCGCCGACCGGGGCCGGGGAGACCAACGAAGCGGCACGTGAGGCGGTCACCTGGACGGTCTTCCACTACGGCGTGACCGGATGGGCGATGTACGCGCTCATGGGTGGCGCGCTTGCGTACTTCGCCTTCCGGCACAATCTTCCGCTGACGATCCGGGCGGCGCTGTACCCGATCTTCGGCAAGCGCGTCGAAGGCCGGTGGGGCGACGCGATCGACGTCGCGGCCGTCCTCGGCACCATCTTCGGCATCGCCACGTCGCTGGGGATCGGGGTCGTCCAGCTCAACTTCGGGCTGAACGAGATCTTCGGGATCGAACAGGGCAAGGCGGCCCAGATCGGTCTCATCGTCCTGGCGGTGGTGATCGCGACCGCGTCCGCGACGTCGGGCGTGGACAAAGGCATTCGACGCCTCTCCGAGATCAACGTGATCCTTGCGATCTGCATGCTCGTCTACATCACAGTCGCCAAGGATGCGGACTTCCTCCTCAACGGCCTCGTCCAGAATGCGGGCGACTACGTCTCCACCTTCGCCGACCGGACGCTCGACACCTTCGCATGGGACCAGGTGAACCCACCGCCCGGCAACGACGCCCGCGCCTTCGTCGACGGCTGGACCCTGTTCTTCTGGGCCTGGTGGGTGGCCTGGGCGCCGTTCGTGGGACTCTTCCTCGCCCGCATCTCGCGCGGACGCACGTTGCGACAATTCATCTTCGGCGTCCTGGTGGTCCCGTTCAGCTTCATCCTGGTGTGGATCTCGATCTTCGGGAACAGCGCCCTGCAGGTCGCCCGCGGCGATGCGGACTTCGCCGAGACGACCGCGTCCACACCCGAGGCCGGGTTCTACTCGCTGCTCGAGCAATACCCCGGCTCGACGCTGCTCATCGGGATCGCCACGATCACCGGCCTGCTCTTCTACGTGACCAGCGCCGACTCCGGGTCGCTCGTGATGGGCAACTTCACCAGTCGGCTCGGCGACCCGATGGCCGACTGCGCCCGTTCGCTGCGCGTCTTCTGGTCGGTGGCCATCGGGCTGCTGACGCTCTCCATGCTGTTCGCCGGCGGCGGCGACGGCTCGATCCTGACCCTGCAGGCCGCCACGGTGATCATGGGACTGCCGTTCTCCTTCGTCCTCGGGCTGATCGGTATCTCCCTGCTGCGCGCCGTCCGCAACGAGTCGGTCAAACTCGACAGTTTCCGGACGACCCTGCCGAAGGTGATCGCCGTCGGTCGCGGTCCCACCGAACACGGCAGCTGGCGGCAACGACTCATCGGGACCCTCCGCTTCCCCGGCCCGGTCGCCACCCGAAAATTCATCGGGGCCAACGTCGTTCCGGCGATGACCGAGGTCGCCGAACAATTCGGTCGCGAGGGGATCACCGCGACGGTGGACGAGTCGGCCGAGAACGAAGGGCTGCCGTCGCCGCGCCTGGTCGTCGAACTCGCCGAGGTCCCCCGGTTCGAGTACTGCGTGTGGCCGGTCTCGGCGCCGACCCCGACGTACGCGGTCCGGACCCAGCGGTCCGACGATCGCTACTTCCGGTGCGAGGTGTATCTCACCGAGGGGTCCCAGGGCTACTCACTCACCGGATACACCCGCGACCAGATCATCGGCGACATCCTCGACCAGTACGAACGCCATCTCGGTTATCTGCACCTGCGAGATGCGGCCGGTGATCACCACGACCCCGGACCCGATCCGGCCGGCGGCGACGGTACCGTGCCCGACAGCGACACGGACATCCCCGACAGCAGTTCCGAAGGAGCACCGGCTCGATGAGCGAGACCCTCTACATCGGCGGCCGCTGGCGGCCCGCCGCCTCCGGCGAGACCCGTGAGATCCGTTGTCCCGCAGACAACTCGCTCGTCGGTGTGGTGGCCGAGGGCGGTGCGGCCGACACCGAGCAGGCCATCGCGGCGGCCCGCCGGGCGTTCGACGCCGGCGAGTGGAGCGCCACACCCGCCGCCGACCGTGGGGACCTCCTTCTCCGCGTCGCCGCCCAGATCGACGAGCGCCGAGACGAGTTCGTCCGCGCCGAGACCCTCGACACCGGCAAGCGGCCCTACGAGTCGGACATCGACATGACCGACATCGCGAACTGCTTCCGGTACTTCGGCAAGCTCGCGGCGGCCGACGCCGGGCGTGTGGTCGACACCGGGTCACCCGACGCCGATTCGCGCATCGTGTACGAACCGGTCGGCGTCTGCGGATTGATCACACCGTGGAACTACCCGCTGTTGCAGGCGGCGTGGAAGGTCGCGCCGGCACTGGCGGCGGGCAACACCTTCGTGCTCAAGCCCGCCGAACTCACCCCGCACACGTCGATCCTGCTCATGCAGGTCCTCGAGCAGGTCGGTCTCCCGGCAGGCGTGGGCAACCTCGTCCTGGGCGCGGGCGCCGAGGCCGGCGCTCCGCTGTCGTCTCATCCTGACGTCGACCTGGTCTCGTTCACCGGTGGGCTCGTGACCGGCCGGGTCATCGCCCGCGAGGCGGCGGCGACGGTGAAGAAGGTCGCGCTCGAACTCGGGGGCAAGAACCCGAACGTGGTCTTCGCCGACGCCTGCGCCACCGACGAACTCCTCGCGGCAGCGGTCGACAACGCACTCAACGCGGCGTTCCTGCATTCGGGGCAGGTCTGTTCGGCCGGAGCGCGGCTCATCATCGAGGAGTCCGCACACGATCGCTTCGTCGATGAGCTGGTCCGCCGCGCGGAGCAGATCCGGCTGGGCCTGCCCTACTCCGAGGGCACCGAGACCGGACCGCTCATCTCGGCGGCACACCGAGACAAGGTGCACGCCTACGTCGAACAGGCTCGTGCGGATGGCGCGATCATCCGCACCGGTGGCGCGTTCGCCACGGGCGATGCGGGTTCGGGGCGCCTGGACGACGGATGGTTCTATCTGCCCACCGTGATCGATCGCGCCGACCGTTCGATGGCCTGCGTGCACGACGAGGCGTTCGGACCGACCGTCACCGTGGAGACCTTTGCCACCGAGGACGAGGCCGTGACCCTGGCCAACGACACCGTCTACGGTCTCGCGGGGGCCGTCTGGTCGGCCGACGCGGCACGCGCCCGCCGCATCGCCGGACGAATCCGGGCCGGAACGGTGTGGGTCAACGACTTCGGGCCGTACCTGCCGGAAGCCGAGTGGGGCGGTTACGGCCAGTCGGGCTTCGGGCGGGAGCTCGGACCGTCCGGTCTGGCGGAGTACCGCGAAGCCAAACATGTCTACGAGAATCTCCGACCGGGCGTGACCGGCTGGTTCGCGGACCGGTCCGGAGACGGCGAGGAGCGACGATGAGCGAGACCTACGACTACGTGGTCGTCGGCGGCGGCTCCGGGGGTGCCGTGGTGGCGTCGCGGCTGTCCGAGGACCCCTCGGTCTCGGTGTGCCTGCTGGAGGCGGGTCCGTCCGATGTCGGCGACGACGCGATCCTGCGGCTCGACCGGTGGATGGAACTCCTCGAATCCGGTTACGACTGGGACTATCCCATCGAACCGCAGGAGAACGGCAACGACTTCATGCGCCACGCCCGGGCGAAGGTCCTCGGCGGCTGCAGTTCGCACAACAGCTGCA
The DNA here is from genome assembly GCF_042672305.1 of Gordonia sp. NPDC127522. Classification (NCBI taxonomy): domain Bacteria; kingdom Bacillati; phylum Actinomycetota; class Actinomycetes; order Mycobacteriales; family Gordoniaceae; genus Gordonia; species Gordonia sp. NPDC127522. The sequence goes on along the minus strand of NZ_JBHXVK010000001.1, from coordinate 160,414 downwards.
TCGCCTTCTGGGCGCCGCGCGAGGACCTCGACTCCTGGGAACGCGACTTCGGGTGCGCGGGATGGGGTTCGGCGGAGTTGTACCGCCTCTACCCGCAGATCGAGACCAACGACGCGCCGGGCGCGCACCACGGTCGCAGCGGGCCCGTCCACGTCATGACGGTGCCGCCGAACGACCCGTGCGGGGTCGCCCTGCTCGAGGCCTGCGAGTCGGTCGGCGTCCCCCGCGTCGAGTTCAACAGCGGCAGCACGGTTGTCAACGGGGCCAACTTCTTCCAGATCAACCGACGACCCGACGGTGTGCGCGCCTCGTCGTCGGTCAGTTATCTGCACCCGCACCTCGACCGGCCGAACCTCACCATCCGCACCGGGTCGTGGGCAAAACGGGTGGTGATCGAGCGGGTCGACGGCGAGCTACGCGCCGTGGGCGTCGACATCACCGACAACGCGTTCGGTCGCACGACACGGATCGAGGCCCGGGGCGAGGTGATAGTGTCGGCGGGGGCGATCGACTCCCCGAAGTTGCTGATGCTCTCGGGAATCGGGCCGGCCGACGATCTGCGCGAGCACGAGATCGAGGCCCTCGTCGACGCGCCGGGGGTCGGTGAACACCTGCAGGACCACCCCGAAGGGGTGATCGGGTTCGAGACCGCGAAGCCGATGGTCCGCGAGTCGACCCAGTGGTGGGAGGCGGGCATCTTCACCACCGTCGATGGGGGTCTGACCCGGCCGGACCTGATGATGCACTACGGCAGCGTGCCGTTCGACATGCACACCCTTCGTCAGGGCTATCCGACCAGTGACAACACCTTCTGCCTGACACCGAACGTGACGCACGCGCGGTCACGGGGCACGGTGCGGTTGCGCTCCCGTGACTTCCGCGACAAGCCCCGCGTGGACCCGCGGTACTTCACCGACCTCGAGGGCTACGACATGCGGATCATGATCGCGGGCCTGCGCAAGGCGCGGGAGATCGCCGCCGCGGAGCCGCTGGCGACGTGGGTTGCGCGCGAACTCTATCCGGGCCCCGCCGCCACGAGCGATGCCGAACTGGCCGACTACATCACCCGCACCCACAACACCGTCTACCACCCGGTCGGCACCGTGCGGATGGGTGCGCCCGACGACGAGCTGTCACCCCTCGATCCCGAACTCCGCGTGAAAGGTGTTGCAGGACTTCGGGTGGCCGACGCATCGGTGTTCCCCGAACACACGACGGTGAACCCCAACCTCACCGTGATGCTCGTCGGCGAACGCTGCGCCGAGCTGGTGCGCGCCGGCGGCAACTGACCGCCAGGAGCGACTAGGTCGCGAAGGAGTCGACGATCCGTTCCAGGACGGCGGCGACCTGTTCGGTGGCGGCCTCGCGATCGTCGGCGGCGGCGACGTAGAGCGCCGCCTCGTCGAGCGCGCCGATCGCGACGTGGGCCAGCGGGCGCGTGGGCTGCTCGACCGCCTGGCCCGTGGCGATCGCGGCCGCGATCAGGCCTTCGACGAGTGCGAACCCGAATTCTTCTCCGCGAGCACGCCATTCACTCCATCCGAGCACCGACGGCGCCTCGACGAGCGTGATCCGATGCACCTCCGGCTCGGTGCACAGCCGCAGGAACAGACGCATACCCGTCTTCAGCGCGGCGAGCGGGTCCTCGCCGGCGCGCTCCCCCACGGCCGCCGCGATCTGCGCGACGATCGACTGTTCCACGTCGTCGTAGACGGCGACGAACAGCCCTTTCTTGTCGTCGAACTGGTGGTAGAGCGCACCGCGCGTCACGCCGGCCTCGGCGACGATCTCCTGGGTGCCGACGTCGGCGAAGCCGCGTTCGCCGAACAGCTTCCGGCCGGCGCCGATCAACGACGCGCGGGTCGCCGCGGTCCGCTCGGCCTGGGTACGACGGTTGACTTTCATACAGGTTGCACGTAACTTTCGTACTGAGTGTTCGTAAGTTACCGAGTCTACGAGAAGCGGGTCTCGCCATGACGACTGCATTGCCGACCGTCGAACTTCCGTCCGGCGTCGTCGAGTACGCGACCTACGGTCCGGACGACTCGGCGCATCCGCCGGTCGTCTTCGTCCACGGCGCCGTCGTCGACCACCGGCTGTGGGAACCGACGGCACGGTTGCTCGCCGAGCGCGGATTCCGGTGCCATGTGCCCCTCATGCCGCTGGGCTCGCACCGCATCCCGCTCGGCCCCGGAGCCGACCGCTCGCCGCGCGGGATGAGCACGCTCCTACGTGAGTTCGTCGACCGGTTCGACCTGTCGGACGCGACCCTCGTGGCCAACGACTCCGGTGGCGCCATCACCCAATTCGCCCTCGACGACGATCCTGCGTTCGTCAGCCGGCTGGTGTTCACCAACTGCGACGCCTTCGATCTCTTTCCGCCGCAGCCGTTCCGGTTGCACTTCGCGCTGATGAAGCACCGACTTCTGCTGAAACCGCTGGCCGAGGCGATGCGCCTGCGTGCACTGCGCCATTCCGCGCTGGGCGTCGGTCTGCTGTTGAACGATCCCGATCCCGACCTCACCGGCTCGGTCTTCGAACCGCTGCAGCGCGACGTACGCATCCGCAACGACTTCATCGCGTTCCTCCGCGGCATCCGCCCCGCCGAACTGGCGCAGATCACCCCGCGGATGTCGCGCGTCGACCTCCCGGTTCGAATGGTGTGGGGTCGCGACGACCGGTGTTTCACCCCGGCCCACGGACGCCGCCTGGCCGCCGCCTTCCCGGGCGGGGCGCCGTTCGTCGAGGTTCCCGACGCCCGGACCTTCGTCTCACTCGACCAGCCACAGATTCTGGCCGACGAGATCATCGAGCTCACCGTCGGAGAACGCACCGCTCCGTGACCACCCGGAGAACGGCGCAAGTTTTTTTCGCCACGGGCGTCGGATCATCGGGTCCGGCCGCGACGATAGAGGTGTGAGCAGCGACCAACCGGTTTCTTCGGCCCGGGGACCAGAGGGATTGCTGGCGGTCTACGACCAGGCACTGCCGGAGGTGTACGGCTTCGTCGTGCGGCGCTGCACGGATCGTCGTACCGCCGAGGACGTCACCTCGGAGACCTTCCTGGCCGCCATGGACTCCGTCCGACGACGCCGCGACACCGAACCGACCACTCCGTGGCTCATCGGGATCGCCCGGCACAAGCTCGCCGACCACTGGCGACGTGCACAGCGCACGCCGGAACCGGTCGACGACCTGCCCGACCAGGGGGACGACCCGTGGGACACCGAACTCGACCGGATGGTCGCCCATCACACCCTCGGCCAGTTGTCGCCGGTGCACCGTTCGGTGCTGACGCTGCGCTACGTCGACGACCTCCCCGTCGGCGAGTGCGCGGAGATCCTGGGCCGCACGGTCGGCGCGACCGAGGCGCTACTCACCAGGGCCAAGCGGGCGTTTCGCGCCGCGTACCCCGAAACACAACCCCAGCCCAGCGGGAGAGGAGGTCACGCATGAGCACCCGGAACAGCTCGCGCTTCGACGCAGCACGAGATCCGCTGCACGTCCTGAACGCAGCGCGCACGCCGGGCTTCGACGATCCGGTCCGTCCCGACCTGGATTTCGCCGCCGCGCTGCGGGACCGCCTCGAGCGCGGGGCGACCCTACCCGAAGGAGTCGTCATGGCCACCGCAACACAACTCGACGCAACCGAGACCGTCCGGACCGAGGCGCCCGCCCGACCGGAACCGACGGTCGAACGCCCCGGCGCCCTCCCGTATCTCGTCGTCGCCGAACCGCAGGCCGCGATCGACTGGTACGTCGACACGCTCGGCGCCCGGCTGCGCGGCGAGCCGATCGTGATGTCCGACGGCGTGATCGGTCACGCCGAACTCGAACTGGGCGGCGGCGCCGTTTATCTCGCCGCCGAGTTCCCGGACCTCGGACTCCGGGCGCCCGCACCCGGACAGGTCTCGGTCAGCCTGATGGTCGCCGTCGACGACACCGACGACGCGGTCGCGTCGGCCGCCCGCGCGGGAGCCGCGGTGACCCGAGAGCCGTACGAAGCCCACGGCACCCGCACCGCGGTGATCGTCGACCCGTTCGGCCACCGCTGGATGCTGAGTGGACCGTCGAAGACCGTGGGTACCGAGATGGTCCATCAGGGCGACATCGGTTACATGTCCCTGAACACGCCCGACGCCGCCCGCGCCCGACGCTTCTACGCCGACGTCCTGGGCTGGGAGTTCGACGCCGAGGGCCGACGCGTCACCAACGTCGGCCATCGCCTCGGCATCTTCGAGACCGACGGCGCACCGACGATCTTCTGCGCGTACGCCGTCGACGATCTCGAGGCCGCACATGAGCGCATCGTCGCAGCGGGCGGGCGGGGCGAGTTCGGTTCGAGTCCCGACGGTCATCGCCTGGTCGACGCCGTCGACGATCAGGGCGTCCGGTTCGCGGTCTACGCCGCGAACCCCGCCGACGAACGGCCGCAGGCACACCCGCGCGATCCCGGGGCCATGACCTACCTGACGGTGTTGACGCCCGACAGCGGACGCTTCCGCGCGTTCTACGGATCGGTCCTCGGCTGGACGTTCCACGGCGGACGCATCGACGACGGCTGGGAGGTCGACGACTCGCGACCGCAGGTCGGGCTCGCGGGCGGCGCCGAGAGCTCGGTGGCGGTGCCGATGTGGACGACCGACGACGTCGTGGCCACGGTCGAACGTGTCCGGGCCGCGGGCGGCACGGTGCTCGAGGAACCGAACGCGGCCCCTTACGGCATCTCGGCGCGGTGCACCGACGACCAGGGCGCTCAGTTCTACCTCGGTCAGTTGTTCTGAGTCACCCCACGGTCAACCCGACGACGAGCACCGCCACCGCGGCGGTGGTCAGCACGGACCGCACGATGTTCCACGGCCCCCAGACGGCGGTGAACCGCGTCCAGACCCGCACCGCCTCGTCGCCGCGGACAACACCCGCGGCGTCGAGGCGGTCATTGGCCGGGACGTTGACGACCATCGTGATGACGACACCGAGCGCGGTCAGGACCGTCGCGGTCAGGACCCACCATCGGAGCCCGGAACCCCACGAGGCCCAGACGGTCAGCGCGCCGAACACCACGCCGCCGCCGAAGATCACCGCGAAGAGCGGGTTGAGGATGGCGCTGTTCATCCGCTGCATCGCCGCGACCGCGACGTCGGCGCCGGCCCGGGTCAGGCCGGGGATCACGGCATAGCCGAACCCCGCCAGTACGCCGGCACTGAGGCCGGTGGTCACGACCGTCAGGGTCACCAACACATCACGCAACAGGTCCATGGGAACAGTCCAGTGCCCTGCGGGCGCGAAAACCATGACCGGACCGGCGAATTTCCTGCTCCGCCGTCCGGCTCCCGGCTCCGGAGCGGCCACCACCGTCATGGTTGACTCTTACCCATGTCCTCTCGCTCCCGCGTCCGGGCCCTGTCCGCGCGTCTGCCCTTCGGCATCGGGACCGTCGTCTTCGCTCTGTGCGCCGCACTGGTCGTGACCGGCGGCGTGGTGCTGGCGAGCGGCACCGCCCAGACCGACGACGGCGACTACGCCTACGGCGAGCTGCGCGGCTACGAACGCGAACCGGGGACCGCCTGGACGATCGTCGGGCAGGAGGATCTACCGGACCACTCCGGCGAGGTCACCATCGAGATCGCCGACACCTCCGACGAGGGATGGCTCATCACCTACCCCTCCGGGCTGGGGCGCTCGTTCATGATGGTGGACCGGCGATCGGGAAACCTGCTGTGGGACAGCCCCATCAACGCGGGGCAGGGCGACTGCGCGGTCAACGAAGCCGGCCAGGTCGGTTGCGCGGTACAGCTCGGCACCCCACTCGAGGACGGCTTCTACCTCGTCGACGACGGCGGCATCCCTACCCGCACCGCCGAATACCTGGACACCAAATCGGTGGAGGGCCTCGGCAACAACTTCCTGCGCGTCAACCGGGTCGGGCACCAGGTCACCCTGAACACGCCGGCCGGCAACGGCATCTGGGCTCGGACCTTCGCGGCGCCGGTCGTCGGTATCGAGGTCACCGGCGACACCGTGGTCATCAGGACCGCCGACGCGAGCGAGCACCTGGTCAACCCCGCCACCGGTGAGGACCGCATCGGTTGCGATCAGTGCAGCATCAAGCTCTACCCGACCGGGGTGACCGTCGACCACCAGACGCACGGCGAGGAGAAGGTGGTCACCTACGCCACCGTCAACGGCCGGGTGGACGCCGATCCGGTCGCCGAGGCCGACGGTCTGAGCGTGCTGCCCGGGCCGTCGACCCTCCCGGTCCTGAACGCGGCGAACCTGGTCTTCGCCGCCGAGGGGCAGTACGAGGTCCGCGACCCGGCACGTCCGGGGGCGCTGTGGCAGATCCGCGACGGTGAACTGTCCAAGGCGAATGCCATCGCGTGCGGGTCCCTCGTGAACTTCGGTCGCCTGGACGGTTCGCGGACGACCTACGCGCTCGCCGACGGCACGCACATCGGCAGCGGACCGCCGCCGGGACCGCAGCAGCCGATCCTCGCCAACCCGCGGTGCGTCGGGTCCAGCGGCACCACCATGGTCGTCGTCAACCAGGGCGTGCTGACCGGGCTCACCCCGGCGAACACCGCGGCCTGGGAGCGCGGCCTGTCCTCCCCCGGACTCGTGCGGGTCGTCGACGGATACATCGTCGTCAGCGAGGGCAGCACCCTGTCGATGCTCCGCCCGAATTGACCTCGCCGTTCCCCTGAACCCGAGGGTCTCAATCCCTCTTGTGGGCCGTTTCACATGCCGGGCCGAGCTTCCGGCCTCACCTGCACAGACACGAATCGGTGGCGGTGTCCAGACCTGAATTGATCACGACAAGGTAACGCTTTGCTCACGGCCGCGTGTACGGTCGGCTCGGTTCCGCAAGCACGAACCACGAGATGTACACGCGAGGTCGATCAGTTTTGGGTAAGCACTCCAAGCCACGGAAGAAGTCACGCACACCGTTGTGGGCCACCGCCCTGCTGCCGGTGGGCGTTCTGGCCGGCGCGGCGACCGCCGGGGCCGAACTCTCCGGCAACACGCTGGCCCCCACGCCGGTGTCCGCGCCGCAGGTGACGTCCGAGGCCCCGACCACGCCACCGTCCGTGACGCCGGCTGTGAAGGCCCACCCGCTGGCACCCACTCCCCCGCCGCCGCCGGTTCGGCCGGCCAGCGTCACCACCGGTGCGGTCCCGGTGACCAACTACGACGCGTATGAGGCGGCAGCGAAGTCCGTCACGAGCACCCACCCGCGCTGCGGCATCGACTGGAAGGTCATCGCCGGGATCGGCCGGGTCGAGTCCCACCACGCCGACCAGGGCAACGTGAACCCCGACGGCGTGCTGCGCAGCGCGATCTTCGGTCCGCGCCTCGACGGCTCCCTCGCCGGCAACCAGGTCATCGGTGACACCGACGGCGGCGAACTCGACGGCGACCCGGTCTACGACCGCGCGGTCGGCCCGATGCAGTTCCTGCCGTCGACGTGGAAGATGTACGCCGCCGACGGCAACGGTGACGGCAAGTCCGACCCGCAGAACATCTTCGACGCCGCGCTGACCACCGCGAACTACCTGTGCGACGACAACCTCGACCTGCGCGACTCGTCTTCGTTGGTGACCGCCGTCCTGCGGTACAACAACTCGATGGAGTACGTGAACAAGGTCCTCGGTTTCGCCCGCGAATACTGATCCCGCTGCCTCACCAGGACCCTTCGTGACGCGCCCTCCGCAAGCTCCGGGCGCTCCTCAGGGAGCGGTAGGCGACCTCGCGCCACCTACAAATGCAGGGAGCGCCCACCACCGGTTTGAAGTCGGGGAGCACCCACCACCGCTCCCTCAAGTCGAGGAGCGCCCACCACCGCTCCCTGAAGTCGAGGAACGCCCACCACCGCTCCCTGAGGTGCGAGGAGCGCAAGCGACGAGCCACGAAGGGTCCGGCGACTGGGCTTGCGAGACCCTTCGTGACGCTCGCAAGCTCGCTCCTCAGGGAGCGAGGTGAGGCGCTCGCAAGCTCGCTCCTCAGGGGCGCTCGTCGACTCGCGCGTCGTTCCTAGCCCTGCGTCAGAAACGCTTGCAGCGCAGCCGAATACATAGGAACGTCGTCGGCACCCATGAGCTCACGCGCGGAGTGCATCGCTAGCTGAGGCGCACCGACGTCGATCGTGGTGAGACCCGTGCGCGATGCAGTGATCGGCCCGATCGTCGACCCGCACGGCAGATCCGCGCGATGGACATATCGCTGCATGGGGACGCCCGCGGCGTCGCATGCGAGCGCGAAGACGGCCTCTCCCACCGCATCCGACGCATAGCGCAGGTTCTGGTTCACCTTCAGCACCGGTCCGCCGCCGATCGAGATGCGGTGACCGGGTTCGTGCCGCTCGGGATAGTTCGGGTGGGTCGCGTGGGCCATGTCGCCGGACAGGCAGATGCTCGCGGCCATCGTCTGGAGGAAGTCCGCGCGTGATCCGCCGCGCGCGAGCACGATTCGTTCGCAGATCGACCCCAGGAAGTCCGAGGCGGCACCACGCTCGGAACCGCTGCCGACTTCCTCGTGGTCGAACAGCACCAGCATCTTCGTGTGCGCCGACGAGCCGGCGTCGAGCAGCGCGCGCAGACCCGTGTAGCAGGTGCCCTGGTTGTCCAATCGCGGTGCGCTGAGCAGGTTTCCGTCGGCGCCGATGATCGCCGACGGCGCGACGTCGTGGGTCATGAGTTCCCAGCCGAGGAGCGCGTCCGGGTCGATGCCCGCGTACTCCGACACCCAGCCGAGGACGTCGGGGACGTCGTCGCCGATCCCCCACACCGCGTTGACATGCCGCTGCGGATCGAGCGTCACGCCCTTCCGGTCCTCGGACAGGTGGATGGCGAGTTGGGGTACCCGCACCACCGGTTCGGTCACATGAACCAGCGTGTGCGCCACCGAGTTCCCCGATCGGTACGCGAGGCGGCCGGAGAGGCCGAGATCGCGGTCGAGCCAGGAATTGAGCCAGGCGCCGCCGTAGGGTTCGAGCGCGACCATCGCGACCCCGGCCGACGAGCGGTCGGGATGCTGCTTGAGCCGCAGGTTCGGGCTGTCGGTGTGTCCGCCGACGATGCGGAAGGCGCCGGTCTGCCCGGTCTCCCAGGCGATGATCGAGCCGCCACGGATGACGTAGTGCCGCGCCGACGGGGCGTCGAGGCCGGCGTCCGCCCACGGCTGATCCTCGAACAGCCTTGTGTACCCGGCACTTTCGAGTTCGCGGGCCACCGTCGCGCAGACGTGGAACGGCGACGGCGAGGCGTCGACGAACTCGCCGAGGCCGCGTGCGGTCGCGCTGGTCGGAATCCTGGCGGACGCACTCATCGACGAACGCGCATTCACGCCGAGGCGAGGACCGAGTCGATCGCCGAGTAGAACAGTCCGAGGCCGTCGTCGCTGGGACCGGTGAGCGGCTCCGTGGCGTGCTCGGGATGCGGCATCAGGCCGACGATCCGCCCGTTCGGACTCGAGATACCGGCGATGTCGAGGGACGAGCCGTTCGGGTTCCGCTCGGGGAACCGGAACACGACGAGCCCCTCACCCTCCAGCTCCTCGAGCTTGCGCTGCGAGGCCACGTAACGTCCTTCGCCGGACTTGAGCGGGATGAGGATCTCCGCACCCTGCTCGAAGCGGGTCGTCCAGGCCGTGGTGTTCGACTCGACGCGCAGCCACTCGTCGCGGCAGATGAAGTGCAGGCCCTCGTTGCGGGTCAGCGCGCCCGGCAGCAGCCCGGCCTCACAGAGCACCTGGAAACCGTTGCAGATACCCAGGATCGGCATCCCCTTGCCGGCTGCCTCGACGACGGATCCCATCACCGGAGCGAAGCGGGCGATGGCCCCCGCGCGCAGGTAATCGCCGTAGGAGAATCCGCCGGGGACGATGATCGCGTCGACGCCCTTCAGGTCGGCGTCGCCGTGCCACAGCGCGACCGGCTCGGCGCCGGCCAGCCGGACCGCGCGGGCGGCGTCGACGTCGTCGAGGGTGCCGGGGAAGGTGATGACCCCGATGCGTGCTGTCATGTGCTGCTCTCTACTCCGCGACGCGCGAGACGTTGAAGTTCTCGATGACGGTGTTGGTCAGCAATTCCTCGGCGATGCGCTCCAGCGTCGTGTCGTCGACCGTGTCGTCGACCTCGAGCTCGAAGCGCTTGCCCTGACGGACGTCGCCGATCCCGCTGAACCCGAGCCGGCCCAGGGCGCCGACGATGGCCTGCCCCTGCGGGTCGAGAATCTCGGCTTTGGGCATCACGTCGACCACCACTCGCGCCATGGACCGCTCCTCAATGTCTGCTGGTCGGTTGTCGCCTGACCGGTGTTCTCCCGATCAGTTCACGCCGGTCAGCTTACCGGGTGCACCAAATCGGCTCAGAGCACGGATTCGATGGCGGCGACGACCGTCGGATCGGTCGGCTCGGTGCGCGGACGGAAGCGGTTGACCACCTCACCGTCGGCGTTGACGAGGAACTTCTCGAAGTTCCACTGGATGTCGCCGGCCTCCCCGTCGGCGTCGGCGTGCTGGGTGAGTTCGGCGTAGAGCGGGTGACGCGCCTCGCCGTTGACGTCGGTCTTCTCCAGCAGCGGGAAGGTCACCCCGTAGGTCGCCGAGCAGAAGGTCGCGATCTCCTCGGCGGTACCCGGCTCCTGCCCCATGAACTGGTTGCAGGGCACTCCGACGACGGTGAGTCCCTTGTCTCCGTACGTCTTGGCGAGTTCCTCCAGGCCGGCGTACTGCGGCGTGAGGCCGCACTTGCTGGCGACGTTCACCACGAGCAGCGGTCCGCCGAAGTCCTTCAGCGAGACGTCGGAGCCGTCCAGAGCGGTAACGGGGATGTCCTTGATGTTGGCCATGGCTGCCAGATTAGACGGCGCCCGCGCCGCCTTCGGGAGACCCGGGTCACAGGTGCCGCCACGGTATGCGCAAGGTCACCGTTAATTGCGTTTCGGCAATAGTTGCATTCGGGTTAGCATCTTTCGGTGTCCGGAGAATGCAGGTCGAACAGCGGCGCCGACGAGTCGGTGAACGCTGCGTCGTCGGCGCTCAACGCCTTCCTCGAGCGGCTCATCGATCTGAGCCGGCCCGAGGCACTGGAGAGTCTGGCGGCAAGCGAGGTCACGTTCTCGCAGCTCCGGATCCTCTCCACGCTTGCATGTCAACCCGGGCCGATGCCGGTCAACGCGATCGCCGATCACGTTCAGCTGTCCCTCGCGGCCGCCGGCCGGACGGTGGACAAGCTGGTGACCGGAGGTCTCGTCGACCGTCGAGAGGACCCGTCCGACCGTCGGGTCAAGCGCATCTCCCTCACCGACGCGGGCCGGCGCTACCTCGAGACCCATCTGGCCGTGAAGCGCGGGACCATCCGGCACTTCGTCGCCAACCTGCCCGCAGACATGCGCGACAACCTCTGCGCGGCACTGCGTCCCATCGTCGACGACGGCGTCGACCATTTCTGTCTGCCCACCGACGGACGGCAGGCCTCGTGACTCCCTCTCCTAGCTCGTCGCTCCCTGATCTCTGACCACCGACCCTCACGGGGTCGGGCCCACAGACTTCTCTGCCGCGGATGGCCGCGGCACGCTCATTTCTCGCCCGACCGATAGGAACACGCGAATGACCTCATCCACAGGTGGCCATCTGCACGACGGCCCACCCGACACCAAGCTGGACCGTCACGTCCTGCTGGTCGCCGGCGTGGTCGTGCTCGGCGCGATCATGTCGATCCTCGACGTCACCGTGGTGGCCGTCGCCCAGAACACCTTCCAGCAGGAGTTCGGCACCGACGCCGCGGGCGCCGCCTGGACCGCGACCGGTTACACCCTGGCGCTGGCGGCGGTGATCCCGTTGTCGAGTTGGGCGGCTTCGCGTTTCGGCACCAAGCGCGTCTACCTCGTCTCGCTGGTCCTGTTCACGGTGGGTTCGGTGATGTGCGCGCTGGCGCCGAACATCGGCATGCTCGTGGCCTTCCGCGTCATCCAGGGACTCGGCGGCGGCATGCTGATGCCGATCGGCATGATGATGCTGACCAAGGCGGCCGGTCCCGAGCGGGTCGGTTCGGTCATGGCCGTTCTCGGTATCCCGATGCTTCTGGGTCCGATCTCGGGCCCGATCCTCGGCGGCGTCCTCATCGAGCAGCTGAGCTGGCACTGGATCTTCCTCATCAACGTCCCGATCGGCATCATCGCCCTGGTCTACTCATGGATCGTCCTGCGCGATGACGCGGAGACCAGCCGCCCCTCGATCGACGTCGTCGGTCTGTTGCTCCTGTCGCCGGGTCTCGCGTTGTTCCTGTTCGGTATCTCCTCGAGCGCCGAGCACCGCACGTTCGTCACCGCATCGGTTCTGGTGCCGACCATCATCGGTGCCATCCTGATCGTCGCTTTCATCGTGCACGCCCTGCGCAAGAAGAACCCGCTGCTCGACCTGCGGCTCTTCGCGAACCGCACACTGAGCATCTCCGTCATCACGATGGTGCTGTTCATGGTCGCGTTCTTCGGTGCGGCGCTGCTGTTCCCGCAGTACTTCATCGGCGTGCGCGGCGAGTCCACGTTGACCGCCGGTCTGCTGCTGGCCCCGCAGGGCATCGGCGCCATGCTCACCATGCCGATCGCCGGCCGTCTCACCGACAAGATGGGTCCGGGCAAGTTCGTGCTCGGCGGCATCGTCCTGATCGTGCTGGGCCTGAGTACGTTCATGTTCCTCGGCGCCGAAACCTCGTACTGGCTGATCTGCGGTTCGCTGTTCGTGCAGGGTCTCGGCATGGGCATGACGATGATGCCGATCATGTCCGCGGCTCTCGCGACCCTCAGCAACCCGCAGGTCCCGGACGGTTCGACGCTGCTGAACGTGATCCAGCAGTCGGCCACGTCGATCGGTACGGCCGTCATCTCGGTGATCCTGGCCAGCAGCCTGGCGAGCCGGCCCGAGGCGGGACTGGCGATCATGGCGAACACCTCCGACGATCCGCTGCCGCCGGGCGTGCCGAACCCGTTGCCGGAGTCGTTCTTCGAGACGGCCGCGGACGTGTTCTCGAGTACGTTCACCATCTCGGTGGTCCTGATCGTCCTCACCCTGATCCCCGCGTTCTTCCTGCCCCGCAAGAAGATCGCGTCGCCCCTCACCGAAGAGGACATGGACCGCGGTCCGATCATGATGCACTGATCATCTCCTGCTGATCGCAAACCAAAGCCCCACCGATTTCCGGGTCGGTGGGGCTTTGTGGATTCGACAAGCTCAACCAGCGGAAGGTGAGCTCAACCAGCGGAAGGTGACCTCGACCAGCGGAAGGTGACCTCGACCAGCGGAAGGTGACCTCGACCAGCGGAAGGTGAGCTCAACCAGCGGGGGTATCGAGCGCGCCCGACTGCTGCAGGATCCACGCGATCTCGAAGGCGACCTCTTCCCACTGCTTGTAGCGTCCGCTGACGCCACCGTGGCCGGCGGACATCTCGGTCTTGAGCAGTACCGGATTGTCCGAGGTGGTCTTCTCCTGCAGTCTCGCAACCCATTTCGCCGCCTCGGTGAACAGCACCCGGGTGTCGTTGAGCGAGGTCAGGGCGAGGATCGGCGGATACGGCTTCGCGTCCACGTTCTCGTACGGCGTGTAGGTCTTCATGTACTCGTAGACCTTCTGGTCGTGCAGCGGGTCACCCCACTCGTCCCACTCGATCACCGTGAGAGGCAACGACGGATCGAGGATCGAGTTCAGCGCGTCGACGAACGGCACCGACGCGAGAATCCCGTTGAACAACTCGGGCGCGAGGTTCGCGACCGCACCCATCAGCAATCCGCCCGCGGACCCGCCCTCGGCGACCATCTGCTGCGGTGTCGTCCACCCGGTGTCGACGAGATACCGTCCTGCGGCGACGAAGTCGGTGAAGGTGTTCCGCTTGCTGAGTTCCTTGCCGTTCTCGTACCAGTAGCGCCCCATCTCCCCACCGCCGCGGATGTGGGCCAGGACGAACACCATGCCGCGATCGAGCATCGAGAGTCGCGCCACCGAGAAGTACGGGTCGATACTCGCCTCGTAGGAGCCGTAGCCGTAGAGGAGCAGGGGCGCCGGCTTGGCGGCGTCGGTTTCCTTGCGCCGCACCACCGACAGCGGGATACGGGTGCCGTCCTCGGCGACGGCCCACTCCCGCGACTGCACGTAGTCGGCCGGATCGTAACCGCCGAGCACGGGCTGACGCTTAAGCAGGGTCCGCTCGCCGGAGGCGACGTCGAGCTCGAACAGTTCCGCCGGTTCGATGAAACTGCCGTATCCGATCCGGAGCCTCGGGGCACTCCATTCCGGGTTGGCGCCGAGGCCCGCGGAGCTGAGCTCCTGGTCGAAGGTCACCTCGCGGAAATCCGATTCGACCGGGACGCCGTCGATCTGCCGCAGATCGGCGATGGCGAGACGCGGCAACGCATCTCGGCGGTAGGACAGCACCAGGTAGTCGGCGAAGGCGTCCAGGTCCTCGATCCGGCGCTGGGGGTCGTGCGCGATCAGCGGGCGACGGTCCGACGGGTCGGCGACCGGCGCGAGGTCGATGGCGAAGTTCTCCGCCTTCTGCCCGTCGCGGACGTCGTTGTGCACGATGACCAGATAGTCCTCGCCGCCGATGACGGCGTGCTCGACGCTGTACTCGACCCCGTCGACCCGCGGTGCGACGCTGCGGAATTCACCCGTCGGGTCGTCGGCGGCGAGCAGGTAGCTCTCCGAGGTGATCTTGGACCCGACGCCGATGACGAGGTACTTGTCGCTCCGGGTGGTGCCCATCCCGACCCAGAACCGCTCGTCGGGCTCGTGGAAGACCTTGACGTCGGCCGTCCCGGCACCGATGTCGTGTCGCCACACCGTGTCCGGGCGCCAGGCGGCGTCGACCGTCGAGTAGAAGACGTGCCGGGCGTCCGCCGACCACACCGCACCCCCCGAGGTGTCGCGAACCTCGTCGGGGAGGAGTTCCCCGGTGCGAAGGTCCTTGACGCGCAGGGTGTATCGCTCGTCCCCGACGATGTCGATGCTGTAGGCGAGCCAGTTGCCGTCGTCGCTGACGGTCAGCGCCCCGAGACTGAAGAAATCGTGACCCTCCGCCTCGACGTTGGCGTCGAGCAGGATCTCCTCGCCGGGTAGCGGGTCGTCGCCCACCTCCGGCGGGGTCCAGTCGTCCTCGGACCGAATCGGGCACCGGCACGACGTCGAGTACTGCTTGCCCTCATGGGTTCGCCCGTAGTACCAGTACCGCCCGCGCCGGTTGGGCACCGACATGTCCGTTTCCTTGGTGCGGCTCTTGATCTCACCGAAGATCTGCGTGCGCAGGTCCGCCAGCTGCGCGGTGTGCGATTCGGTGAAGGCGTTCTGCGCCTCCAGGTAGGCGATGACCTCCGGATCGTGCTTGTCGCGCAACCATTCGTAGTCGTCGACGAAGGTGTCACCGTGGTGGGTGCGTTCGGTGGGCACCTTCTTGGCCACCGGCGCGGTGACCGGCGCGGCGTTCATGATGGTCTTCTCGTCGGTCATCAGATCACCTCTGCATCGGGCCAGTCCGCGAAGGACTTTCGCGAGATCCATTCGTAGGCATCGATATAGCGCTGCCTCGTGCGGTCGACGACGTCGTCGGGCAACGGCGGCGGCGCTTCATCGGACGCTCGGTCCCACCCGGATTCGGCACCGGTGAGCCAGTTCCGGACGATCTGCTTGTCGAAGCTCGGCTGCACCTTGCCGGCCTCGTAGGTGGCGGCCTCCCAGTACCGCGACGAGTCGGGGGTGAGCACCTCGTCGGCCAGGACGAGTTCACCGTCGGCCCCGCGGCCGAACTCGAATTTGGTGTCGGCGAGGATGATTCCGCGCTCGGCGGCGACCGCGGCGCCGCGCGCGTAGATGTCGAGGGTGGCCGACCGTAGCGCTTGCGCCAACTCCTCCCCCTCCTGCTCGACGACCCGCTCGAAACTGATGTTCTCGTCGTGCTCACCCTGCTCGGCCTTGGTGGCCGGCGTGAAGATCGGTTCGGGGAGCTTGCTCGCCTCCGCCAGTCCCGCCGGCAGTTCGACACCGCACACCGACCCGGTCGCCTGGTAGTCGAGCAGGCCCGACCCGGTCAGGTAGCCGCGGGCGACGCATTCGACCTGCACCATCGGCAGTCGACGGACCACCATCGACCGGCCCACCACATGCGCCGGGATCCGTTCGTCGGTGGGGCCGCCGGCCAAATGGTTGGGCACGCCGAGCTCGTCGAACCAGTAGAAGCTCATCGCGGTCAGGATGCGTCCCTTGTCGGGGATCGCGGGACTGAGGATGTGGTCGTAGGCCGAGATCCGGTCGGACGCCACCAGCAGCAGGGTGTCGGCGTCGATCTCGTAGATCTCGCGGACCTTCCCCGACGCCAGATGACGGTAGGACTGCAGTTCAGGACGCATGGACTCGACCCTAGAGGGTGAGGTGACCCTGCGGGGCGGCAGGGACCACCCGTCCGGCCGTGAGCCCCGGGGTCTGCGATCCTGGACCGATGAGCGAGCCGCACATCACCATCACCTACTGCACGCAGTGCAACTGGCTGCTGCGGGCGTCCTGGATGGCCTCGGAACTGTTGAACACCTTCGGCACCGAGATCGGCTCGGTGACCCTCGTCCCCGGCACCGGCGGGGTGTTCGCCATCGACGTCGACGGCACCCAGATCTGGGAACGCAAGCGGGACGGCGGTTTCCCCGGTGCTCCCGAACTCAAGCGCCGCGTGCGCGACACCGCGCTCCCGGACTGGAACCTCGGGCACTCCGACGTCTCGACCCCCGAGTGACAGTGCCGACCCTCTGCTCCCTGATCCGAACGAACGACCTGCCCTCTGCTCCCTGAGGAGCGCCCGGAGCTTGCGGAGGGCGCGTCACGAAAGGTCTTCGCAACCCGACTCACCAAGACCCTTCGTGACGCTCGCAAGCTCGCTCCTCAGGGAGCAGGGCCTGACGACCAGCGGTCTTGTGGTTCTCGCAGGGGTGGCAGACGCGCTACAGGATCGGCGCCGGCGAGTAGCCCGCGGCGTCGGGGTACTGCCCGATGATCTTCTCCGCGGCCGCGATGACGTCGGCGACCTGCTGCTCGGCGGCGCCCACGAACGCCGTCTTGTCGGCCAGCAGTTCCTCGAGCTGGGTGCGGTCGAGCGGGATACGGTCGTCGGCGGCGAGCCGGTCGAGCAGGTCGGGCTCGCGTCCCTCCTCGCGCATGGCGAGCGCGACCGCGACCGCGTTCTCCTTGATCGCCTCGTGCGCGGTCTCCCGCCCGACGCCGGCGCGCACCGCGGCCATCAGGACCTTGGTGGTCGCGAGGAACGGCAGATAGCGGTCGAGTTCGTTGGCGATCACGGCCGGGTAGGCGCCGAACTCGTCGAGCACGGTCAAGAAGGTCTCCATCAGTCCGTCGATCGCGAAGAATGCGTCGGGCAGGGCCACGCGACGGACGACCGAGCAGAAGACGTCGCCCTCGTTCCACTGCGCGCCCGCCAGTTCGGCGGCCATCGAGCCGTATCCGCGGAGTACGACCGCGAGCCCGTTGACGCGTTCGCAGCTGCGGGTGTTCATCTTGTGCGGCATCGCCGAGCTGCCGACCTGACCGGGCTGGAAGCCCTCGGTGACCAGCTCGTGGCCCGCCATCAGTCGGATGGTGTGGGCCAGCGACGACGGCGCGGCCGCCAGCTGCACGAGTGCCGACACCACGTCGTGGTCGAGCGACCGCGGATAGATCTGGCCGACCGAGGTGAACGAGCGGGCGAACCCGAGATGATCGGCCACCCGGCCCTCGAGGTCGGCGAGCTTCACCGCGTCGCCACCGAGCAGGTCGAGCATGTCCTGCGCGGTCCCCATCGGCCCTTTGATCCCGCGCAGCGGGTAGCGGTCGATGAGTTCGCGCAACCGGGTGAGCGCGATCATCAGCTCGTCGGCCGCCGAGGCGAACCGCTTGCCGAGCGTGGTGGCCTGGGCGGCGACGTTGTGACTGCGTCCGGCCATCACCGTCGACGAGTAGTCGGCGGCGCGCGCGACGATGCGCGCGAGCACCGCCACGCCGTGGGCGTGGACGTGTTCGAGCGAACGCAGGATCTGCAGCTGCTCGACGTTCTCGGTGAGGTCGCGGCTGGTCATGCCCTTGTGGATCTGCTCGTGGCCGGCCAGCGCGTTGAACTCCTCGATGCGGGCCTTCACATCGTGGCGGGTGACCCGCTCACGTTCGGCGATGGAGGCGAGATCGACCTGGTCGACGACGCGCTCGTAGTCGGCGATGGCGTCGGCCGGTACATCGATGCCCAGGTCGCGCTGCGCCTTGAGGACCGCGATCCACAGTCGCCGTTCGAGCTCGATCTTGGTGCTCGCCGACCACAGTTCGGCGAGATCGGCGGAGGCATAGCGGCTGGCCAGGACGTTGGCGATGACGGGCTTCGACACCCGGTCAGTGTAGGTCGCGGCCGTCGCGATCCTCAAAACCCGGCGAGGGCCGAGCACACACGGTCAGAACGCGATGCACGCCCCGTTGGACCCGTAACCCTGTCGCACGCGGACGAATGTCGGCGCCGACACCTTGCCGTTCTGCACGGCATACAGATACTTGTCACCGGTCCGGTGCGGGACCCAGGTGGTCGAGGCGAGAGCACCCTGCGGCAGGTCGCGTCCCACGAAACGCGGCGGCAGACCCGCCTTGACCTCGAAGAACTCGACCCAGCCGGACGAGTTGACCGCCACGGTCAGCGGATAGGTGCAGCCGGTGCCGTAGACCGCCGAGGAGAACGGGATCGACGCATCCACCCGTCCGGCCGGCGCCGCCTGCGCCGTCGGGGCGACGAACGCCGTCGCTCCCATGACCGCGGCGCCGAGCGCGGCCCCGACTCCCACCATCCATCGTCTCGCTGACACGCGATCCCCTTCCCCGTCGGTGACCTGACGCCCCATCGTGTCATCGCCGCGTCCACCGCGCGGTGAGTTCGCGAGGTTCGGCCCGGACACCCTGTCCGGTCACTCCCGCGGGGCGAGGACGTCGACGACGTCGAGCAGGGCGTCGCGCACCGCGTCGACCGGCCGCACGGCCGTCTGGGACAACGCTCCCACGATGGCTCCGTCCTCGATGCCGATCAGTTGCGCGATATGCGCCGGATCGGCGACCCGGTGCGACTTCACCAGGACCTCGCAGTGGTGGAACGCCAGCGATTGTCCTCGGCTCGCGACGACCTCGCGCAGTAGCGGATACCGGGCCGCGAGCGCGATCATCTCGTACCGCGCGGACAGTTGCTGGAGGGTGGTGTCGGAACCGACGAAGACGTCGGCGAGGGCACCCGCCGTCGCCGTGCTGCCCCGGTGCCGGCGCGGAAGAGCGTTGCAGCGGGCGGCGACTGCGGTCTCGTCGTGCGCGCACAGATTGGCGGCGGCCTCGGCCATCAGGTCGTCGAGGGACCCGAAGTAGTAGGTGGTCGACGCCAGCGGTAGTTGCGCGCGCTCGGCCACCGCGCGATGACGCACCGCGTCGAAGCCTCCTTCGAGCAGCAACTCGCCGGCAGCCTCGATCAGTCGAGACCGCCGCCGCGCACCCTTCGGTGTCGCCGCCGAGGTCATCATGGGAGACAATGCTGCCAAAGGGCCGGTACCGTCGTATCGCTTTCACCAAAGCGATACACGCCCAGGCGGATTCCCGTATAAGCCCGCTGACCTCGGCGGAATGCCGACGGCGGTCGGTCGTCAGTCGGACGTCGGACAGAGGGGTACGAGGACCACACCCGCGGTTACCGTGACCTCATGCAGTTCGACGGCCTCCATGCTGTCGCCGATTACGCGGCGCTCTACACCTGTCTGCGACAGGTCGCGTTCGCCGACTTCCTGCGCGAACGGCTCGGTAGCTTCGAGTCGCGCTGCGACCAGGCGGAGCGGTCCGTCGTCTTCACCTCGACGGCCTCGTCCGACCCGGACGGGCAGCGCGACTGTGTCCGTTCGCGTGCCACCCTGATCGCGGTCATCGAATCGGACGCGATCGTGTGGGGGTGGGCCCATCCCCGCGGCGAACCGGCGGGTCCTGCCGCGGCGCTGCGCGACGTCGGCTCCCGATTCGGCGTCGATGATTTCGCCGTTCCCCGGGTATCGTTGCCGCCCAGCCTGTCTCGCGACCAGATCGCCGACTACCGGACACAGGCGATCGATATCGTGGCCGCGGCCGCGGTCGAGAGCACCGGGATCAGTCCGTACTGGACGGCACAGCACGACGACGGGGATCTCGCGGTGTACCTCCTCGACGACGTCGCGCTGCCCGAACCGACCTTCGCCGACTTCGCCACCACGATGCCGACGATGATGAGATCACTTGCGGTCAATGATCATCGGGTGGCGATCCACGGGATGGCCGCCCGGCGCGGCTGGCACATCAGCTGGCGCACCGGCTCCGACGGCGGCCGGTCGCCGATCTGCGACGTCACCGACGGCGAGTCGGTGGCGCACGTCGAGTTCGACCGGCGCGCGCGGCCCGTCGACTTCAGCTGTGAACTCGTCGGGCAGGCCTGAGACACTCGCCGTTCGCCCCGCGCCGGCGTGCGGAACCGTGCGACGATCGGGACATGTCCCCCGACAGTCACGAGGACCCCGACATCACCCATCTCCGGCAGGCGATCGACCTTGCCGCCCGGGCCCGCACGCGCGGCGACCACCCGTTCGGCTCACTCCTGGTGGCGCCGGACGGCAGCGTGGTCGCCGAAGCGATGAATTCCGTGGGCACCGCGGGTGACCCGACCGGGCATGCCGAGACGAACGTCGTCCGTGCGGTCGGGCACCTCGATCTCGATACGCGCGCCGGCTGACGCTGTACACCAGCACCGAGCCGTGCGCCATGTGCGCCGGCGCGATCTACTGGGCCGGGGTCGGGACGGTCGTCTACGCGCTCGGCGAGGACGAACTGCGGGAGATGACCGGCGACGATCCCGCCAACCCCACGCTGGCGATGCCGTGCCGACGGATCTTCGAGGCGGGCAGTCGGCCGATCGTGGTACGCGGTCCGTTCGCGCTCGACGCCGCACATGAGGTCCACGCCGGTTTCTGGCAGCACAGCTGAGAGGAGATTCCTCACAACGGTGCGCGTCGGGAGCCATTCCGTTGCGGCGGGACGGGGGTCGGCCATTACCCTGTTGACTCGATGACCCGAGTGCCACCCCTCCCCAGCAATCCCGACGAATACGCCCGTGCGTTCGTCGGGCGTCGTGCTGTCCTGGCCGCCGGCCTCGGCGCCGCCGCGCTGGGGGTCGCCGCGTGCTCGGGGTCGACCCCGCCGACGTCGGTGGAGCCCCGCAAGCTCGAGGGCCGGGCCGACGACGAACTACCGGTCGAGGCGTCGCCGCCACCGGTCACCGGCGGCCCACCGTTGATCACCGGCAGCTTCCGCTCGGCGCGCATGGCCGGGCGTGATACGCGTTGGGCCGTCGCCCGGCCCAACGGGGTGACGGGCACCCTGCCCGTCGTCGTCGTGCTGCACGCGCTCAACACCAACGAGAAGTCGATCTTCGGGCCGAAGCTCGAGATGCAGTCGGTGATGCAGCAGTACGTCGACGCCGGGAACGCGCCGTTCGCGCTGGCCGCCGCCGACATCGGGCGCAACTACTACCACCGACGCACCGACGGCGCCGACGGGGGCGCGATGATCCTCGACGAGTTCCTGCCGATGCTCGCGAGCAACCCCGACCTGGACCTGTCCACCGAGCGCATCGGCCTGTTCGGATGGTCGATGGGCGGGTACGGTGCGTTGCGCCTGGCCGCCATGCTGGGTTCGCCGCGGGTCGCCGCGGTCGCGGTCAGCTCCCCCGCGATGTGGGCCGACCCGCGCAACTTCCCGCCGCGCGCCTTCGACGGCCTCGCCGACTACCAGGCGAACTCACTGTTCGGTGCCCAGCCGAAGTTCGCGAAGATCCCGCTGCTGATCAACATCGGCTCGAGCGATCAGTTCTACACTTACACGCGGCAGTGGGCCGCCGGACTCCGCCCACCGGCGGCGTTCGGGACCGCGGCGGGTGGTCACACCAACCGCTACTGGCGCAGCGTCCTGCCCGAGCAGGTCGAGTTCCTCGGGCGGAACCTGGCGGCCTGAGTCGACCTTCGCTCACCTATTCCGTTCTCGCTCACCCGATTTCGGTGAGCGGGAACGGAACGGGTGAGCGAGACTCAGATGCTGATCCGGCCCTCGAGGGCGTTGCGGCCGATGTCGCGGCGGAAGTGCGAACCGGGGAGCTTGATGTTGGCGATCCGCGCGTAGGCCTGTTCGCGGGCCTCGGCAAGATCGGCGCCCGTGCCCACCACCGCGAGCACCCGCCCACCCGAGGAGACGACGGCGCCGTCGGCGTTGCGCGCGGTGCCGGCGTGCAGCACCCCGTCGGTGTCGGCACCGGTGATGAGGTCGCCGGTGCGCGGCTTGCCGGGGTAGTTCTCCGCGGCGACCACGACGGTGACCGCGGCCCCGTCGCGCCACTGCAGCGGCGGGAGGTCGGCGAGAGCGCCGGTGGCGGTCGCGTGCAGTGCCTGCCCGAGCGGCGATTCGAGCAGGGCCAGCACCGCCTGGGTCTCGGGATCGCCGAAGCGACAGTTGAATTCGACGACGGCGGGCCCGTCCGACCCGATTGCCAGGCCGGCGTACAGCAGGCCGGAGAACGGGATGCCGCGTCGAACCATCTCGGCGGCAACGGGTTTGACGACCTCGTCGACGATGCGCGTCGTCATCTCGGCGGGCAGCCAGGGCAACGGCGTGTAGGCACCCATCCCGCCGGTGTTCGGTCCGGCGTCGTCGTCCCCGACCCGCTTGTGGTCCTGCGCGGGCAGCAGGGGCACCACGGTCTCGCCGTCGACGAGGCAGAACAGCGACACCTCCGGCCCGTCGAGGAAGCTCTCCAGCAGGACGGGGTGGCCGCTCTCGAGGCACTCGGCGGCGTGGTCGCGGGCGACGTCGCGGTCCGCGGTGACGACAACGCCCTTACCCGCGGCGAGTCCGTCGTCCTTGACCACCCAGGTCGGGCCGAAGCGGTCGAGCGCGGCGTCGAGCCGGGCGGGGTTGTCGACGATCTCGGCGTGGGCGGTCGTGACCCCCGCGGCCTTCATGACGTCCTTCGCGAACGCCTTCGAACCCTCGATCTGCGCGGCCTCGGCACTCGGGCCGAAGGTCGCGATGCCGGCCGCGCGCAGGGCGTCGGCGACCCCGAGGACCAGGGGCACCTCGGGACCGATGACCACGAGGTCGGCGCCGATCTCGCGTGCCAGCGCCACGACCGCGTCGCCGGAGACGGCGTCGACGGGATGGTTGGTGGCGATCGACGAGGTGCCGGCGTTGCCCGGGGCGACGTGCAGGTCGGTGACCGCCGGATCGTTCGCCAGACCGATGAGGAGGGCATGTTCGCGGCCGCCCGAGCCGATCACGAGTACGCGCACGTCCATGACTCTAAACGCCGGTACCCGTGACCACCCAAACGGTGTCGCCGCCGGTCAGCTCGTGGGCTGGGTGAGGTCGTACAGGGTCACGCCGTCGACGGTGACGGCGGTGAAGTTCTCCTGCACCCAGGTGCTGATCTGCGACGACGGTAGCGACGAGTTGCCGCCCATGCCGCCCCCCATACCGGGACCAGAACCGCCACCGATGAAGTAGTGGATCTTCTTCGAGGCCACGAGCTGCTGGAATTCGGCCAGGGTCGGCGACGGATCGCTGCCGTTGAATCCGCCGATCGGCATGACCGAGTGTCCGGTCTCGAGCTGGTAGCCCGACGCCGACATCGAGCCCACGGCAGCTGCGACCCACGTGTACTCGGCGGCGTCGGCGGTGAGCCTGTCCACGAGCGCCGCCGACGGCGTCGAACCGCGGAGCAGTCCTCCGGCGCCGTCGCCACCGCGACCGCCCCCATCCTGTTGACCCATACCGGGCATCCCCCGCCCCGGTGCTCCCGATCCCTGCGGTGGCATGCCGGACATGCCCCGTCCGCCGGGACCACCCGGGCCACCTCGTCCACCCGGTCCACCGCCACCGGGACCGAATTCACCCTCGACGCGCGGTCCGGCGGTGATGATGGATCCGCTCTTCTCGGTTGCGATCGTGTCGACGGTGTAGGCGACTGGACCGGCCAGGCCCGCCATGATGGCCCCGATGAGCGCTGCGGTCGCGATGCTCCGACGCCGGGTGAAGACCATGGCCACCGCGGCGAGGAGCCCCACGACGAGGACCGCGTATCGCAGCCACGGCACGAAGTCGGGTGTGCGATCGAGCAGGACGAAGCCCCAGATCGCGGCAGCCGCGACGGAGATCCCGAGCGCGATCCGCACCCACAGCCGGTCCCGGTGCGACCAGCACACCGCGGCGCCGCCGGCGACGACCGCGGCGACCGCGGGAGCCAGTGCCGCCGTGTAGTACTGATGGAAGATCCCGGCCATGAAGCTGAAGACACCCATCGTGACCAGCAGCCAGAGCGCCCAGACGACCAGGTACGCACGGCGCGGGTCGGTTCGGCGGGCCCTGCCGACCAGTACGAGTGCCACGGCGGCGAGGACCAGGCCGGTCGGGATGAGCCAGGCGATCTGACCGCCCTGCGCGGGTTCGAACATCCGCAGCCAGCCGGTCTCGCCCCACGCGCCGCCCCCACCGCCGGGCCCACCCGGTCCACCGCCCATGCCCTCCATCGCGTTTCCCCCACCGCCGGGGACGACGGCACCGGTCTCGTTGCCGTTGAGCCGGCCGAGGCCGTTGTAGCCGAGGGTCAACTCGAGGATCGAGTTGTTCTGCGAGCCGCCGATGTACGGACGCGAGGACGCGGGCCACAACTCGACCGCGAGAATCCACCAGCCCGCGCTGACGATCATCGCGCCGAGCGCGGCGAACAGTTGTCCGATCCGACGCAACCAACCACGCGGCCCGAAGGCGAGGTAGGTGACCGCCAGCGGCGGCACGATGAGCATGACCTGGAGTTGCTTGGTGAGGAAACCGAAGCCGACGAACACGCCGGTCAGGACCAACCATCGCCGGCGGCCGTCCTCGAGGCCCTTCATCATCGACCAGACGGCCGCGATCATCAGCAGGATGAGCAGCGCCTCGGGGTTGTCGAAGCGGAACATCATCGCCGCGACCGGTGTCACCGCGAGGATCACCCCCGCGAGGATGCCGGCCCAGTGGCCGAAGTACTTCCGCGTGATCAGGTAGAGCAGCGCCACCGAGGCGACACCCATCAGCGCCTCGGGCACCAGGATCGACCACGAGTTGACCCCGAAGATCCGGGCGCTGAGCCCCGGAATCCACAGTGAGGCAGGCGGTTTGTCCACCGTGATGGAGTTCGCCATGTCCGACGACCCGAAGAACCACGCCTTCCACGACTGGGAACCGGCCTGGATCGCAGCCGAGTAGAAGGAGTTGGCCCACCCGTTGATCGACAGGTTCCACAGGTAGGCCACCGTGGTGCCGACCAGTAGCGCCGCCAGCGAGAGACGTTCCCAGATGGCACTTTTCGCCGGGGAGCGCGTCACTACTGAGGAATCTGCGGGCGCCGCAACGGAGCCCGCCGGGAATACGAGGGTGGTACTCACGCGGCAACCTCCGTGTGGTGAGCGGGTGCCTTGCGGAACACCCAGCGGAGACCGACGAACCGGGTGAGCGTCGCCACCAGGTTCGCGACCACCAGGATCATCAGTTCGATGTGTTTCGTCGCGTCGGGGGCGACGGTGTGGAGAACGAAGAGCGCACCCGAGGTGACGACCCAGCCGAAGAGGAAGACGCCGAGGCCAAAGAGCTGGTGACGCAGGGCGTTGTCGCGTCCGCGGATGCCGAAGCTGAAGCGCCGGTTGGCAGCGGTGTTGAGGACCGCGGTGATCGCGAGGGCGACCACGTTCGAGATCTGGGCGCCGAGGAACGAGTGGAGCGCGAGGAACAGCACCGCGTAGGCCAGCGTCGAGGCGACGCCCACCACACAGAAGCGGGCGAGCTGCCCGACCATGCCCGTCGGCACCCCGTCGAGCTGTGGTCCCGCGGCCCGGTCGCGGCCGATGGAGGCGCGCAGCTGGGCGATCGGCAACCGACCCATGGCGAGTGCGAGCCCCACGCGCGCACAGCCTTTCAGATCCGCGATCGCGGTCGGCACGATGTCGACGGTGCTGTCGGGGTCGTCGACCCAGTCCACCGGCACCTCGGTGATGCGCAGACCGATCTGTTCGGCGAGGACCAGCAGCTCGGTGTCGAAGAACCAGCCGGTGTCGGCGACGAACGGCAGCAGTTCGCGGGCGATGTCGGTGCGCGTGGCCTTGAATCCGCACTGCGCATCGGAGAACCGGGCGCCCATCGCAGTGCGCAGCATCAGGTTGTACGAGCGGGAGATGAACTCGCGCTTGGGCCCTCGGACCACGCGTGCGGAGCGGTTGAGGCGCGTCCCGATCGCGATGTCGGAGTGCCGCGACACCAGCGGGGCGATGAGCGGCATCAGGGCGTTGAGGTCGGTCGAGAGGTCGACGTCGCAGTACGCGACGATCTCGGCGTCGCTGTGCTGCCACACCGCGCTCAGCGCGCGTCCGCGGCCCTTCTGTTCGAGGTGGACGACGCGAACGCCCTCGAGTTCACCGGCCAGCGCCACGGCGATCTCGAGGGTCTCGTCGGTGCTGGCGTTGTCGGCGACGGTGATGCGCGACGCGTACGGCACATGCGCGCGCAGGTGGTCGGCCAGACGACGCACCGACGAGGCGATGTCGTCCTGTTCGTTGTAGACGGGGACCACGATGTCGAGTACCGGATTCGGCGTGGAGGTGTCGGCGACGGTGTACATCTGCGCCGGGGCGTCCGGCGGTGCTTCTGGGATCATGCGGACAACTCTCGGTTCCCAGCCTCGCGTCACCCTGCAGGTGAACTGCCGGGTTCCTGTGAACGCTTCGCCGCGCGCACGCCGCGGTGTGGACGGAGGGCGTCGGCGTGTCCGAGGGCGCCACTACATTGGGGCGCATGGCCGCAACCCTCGCCCCGGACCAGCTGACCGCCGCCAACCGCGTCATCACCAGCCTGGCCGGTGAGGGCGCCGCGCTGCGCGACGACCAGCTCCGGGCCGTGACCGCACTGGCCGGCCGGCCCGCCGATCCCACCGAGCGCGGCGCCCGCGTGCTGGTCGTCCAGGCGACCGGGTGGGGCAAGTCGGCGGTCTACTGGTCGGCGACCGCGATCATCCGGGCGGGTGGCGGGGGGCCGACGCTCATCGTGTCGCCGCTGCTGTCGCTCATGCGCGACCAGGTCGCCGCCGCCGCTCGCGGTGGGCTGTCGGCGGCGACGCTCAACTCGTCCAATGTCGACGAGTGGTCGATGATCGAGGCACAGCTGCGCGCCGGCGACCTCGACGTGCTGCTCGTGTCACCGGAACGGCTCGCCAATCCGGGCTTCGGTCGCCGGGTCCTCGACGCCTTGGCCGGCCACCTCGGCCTGCTCGTCATCGACGAAGCGCACGCGGTGTCCGACTGGGGTCACGATTTCCGCCCGGACTACCGCCGCGTCGCCGACGTGCTGCGTACCGTCAACCCGACGACGCCGGTCCTGGCCACCACCGCCACCGCCAATGCCCGCGTCACCGACGACGTCGCCGCTCAGCTCGACGCCGGGTCCGGTGGTGAGCCGACACTCGTCCTCCGCGGACCGCTGGCGCGGAAGTCGTTGCATCTCAACGTTCTCGACGGCCTCTCCCCGGTCCAGCGGTACGGGTGGGTCGCGCAGTCGCTGCCGGCTCTGCCGGGATCGGGCATCGTCTACGTGCTGACCGTCGCCGACGCCGACCGCCTGGTCGAGGCGATCCGGGCCGTCCATGGCGACACCGTCGCGGTGGCCGCCTACACCGGCCAGCTCGACGCCGACCGCCGCCACGAACTCGAGGACGCGTTGCTGCGCAACGAGGTCAAGGCGCTGGTCGCGACGTCGGCGCTCGGAATGGGTTACGACAAGCCCGATCTCGGCTTCGTGGTGCACGTCGGGTCACCGCCGTCGCCGGTCTCCTACTACCAGCAGGTCGGCCGTGCCGGACGCGCCCTCGACGACGCCGTCGTGATGCTCCTGGCGTCGCAGACCGACGACCGGATCTGGGACCACTTCGCGACGGCGACGATTCCCGACCCGGACAAGATGCGTGACCTGCTCGCTGCCCTGGAATCCGCGGCGGAGCCGCAGTCGGTGGTGCAGCTCGAGGCCGCCACCCGCTTCCGGCGCACGCGTATCGAGTTGATGCTCAAGCAGCTGGCGGTCGACGGCGTCACCGACCGGACCGCCGACGGGTGGGTCGTCACCGGCAAGCCCTGGACCTACGACGCCGAGCACTACGACGGCATCCTCGCCGTGCGCCGTCGGGAGGCCGACATCATGCGCGCCTACATCGCGGGCCGCACGTGCCTCATGCGGCTGCTGACCGAGTCCCTCGACGACCCGCAGGCCGCGGACTGCGGACGCTGCTCGGTCTGCCGGGGCGCCCTCAGCGAAGGACTCCCCGATTCGGTCGACGCCGAGGTCGTGCGCACCGTGACCTCGACGCTGCGCCGCAAGGCCCAGACGCTGGACCCCCGCAAGATGTGGCCCGGCGGCGAATTCGGGCGTCGCGGAAGGATTTCCGCCGATCTCCTGGCTGAGCCGGGTCGTGTCCTGGCCCATGCCGACGCCCCGGAGTGGATCGAGGTGCTGGCCGCGGCCCGCAACGGCGACGAGCGCGCGCTCGCCGAGTTGGGCGACGCCGCGGTCGCGACGCTGGCCGCGTGGGTGCGCGACACCGGCATCCGGGCCGACGTCATCGTGTCGCTCCGTCTGACCGGCACCGTCCTGGCCGAGACCTTGGCCGACCACCTGCGGAAGGTCGGGAAACGCGAGGGCGGCAGTTTTCCCGTGCGCATGGGCGATCCGCCCACCGACGCGACCGGCGCGGTCGAGGCCGCATATTGGCGGGACCACCTCGGCGACGCGCCGGACGTCTCGGGCCGCACCGTGATGCTCGTGGTCGATGCCAACGGCTCGGGCTGGCCGATCACGCTGGCCGCCGCCGCCCTCCGCGAGGCCGGCGCCACCGCGGTGCTACCGCTGCTGATCCACCGGACGGTGTAGTTCAGTCGGCGACGTACTCGCCGTAACCGAGCGAGCGCAGACTCGCGCGGATCTTCTCGGCCGCGGCGTCGAGGTCCTCGGGACGGGCGTTCTTGTTCGCGTTCGCGAGGTCGAAGGTCTCGAGCGTCAGCGCCGGGAACACGTGGACATGCACGTGCGGGACTTCGAGGCCGGCGATGAGCAGGCCCATCCGCGGAGCGTCGAAGGCGTCCTTCACCGCGCGACCCACGTTCTGCGCGACGGCGCTGAGGTGCGCGAATGCGGCGGTGTCCATCTGCTCCCAGTGGTCGACCTCGGCGCGGGGAACCACCAGGACGTGACCGGGCGTGACCGGTTCGATCGTGAGGAACGCGACCGCCTCGCCGTCCTTCCAGACGAATCGACCGGGGAGATCGCCGTTGATGATCATGCTGAAGACCGATGCCATGGGCCGAGTCTAGGTGTTGCGGCCGTCGCCACGGTGACGCTGCGGGCGACGGCGAGTGTTGTCCCGGGATGTCGGGGGTCCATGACATTCTTTTCGGTGTGAGTGGGCCAGAATCATCCCGGGCAGGACGCACGTCCCGAGCCGTCGTCGGATCCAGCGACGTCCTGGCCCGCGCCCAACGGTTCCCCCGCCTCCGGTACATGGGGTCGAAGTACCGGCTGCTGCCCCACCTCGAACGCACCTTCGCCGAGATCGGCGGATCCACCGCGGTCGACGCCTTCTCGGGTTCCGGGGTGGTGTCCTACCTGCTGAAGGCGCAGGGCTTCGAGGTCGTCGGCAACGACTTCCTCAACTTCCCGCACATCATCACCCGCGCGTCGGTGGCCAATTCGAGTGTCCGGCTCGAGCCGGAACTGATCGATGCCATCTGCGGTCCGCCCGCCGACGATCGCGACTACATCTCGCGGACCTTTGACGGGCTGTACTTCACCACCGAGGACCGTGCGTTCCTGGACTCCGCGTGGTCGCACATCGACGCACTGCGCGGTTACCGACGCGATCTCGCGATCGCCGCCCTCGTCCTCTCGGCAGCGCGCAAACAACCCCGTGGCGTGTTCACCTTCACCGACTCGACGCGTTACGCCGACGGTCGTCGCGACCTGACGATGTCGCTGCGCGACCACTTCCGTCTGCGGGCGGCCGCGGATTACAACGCCACCGTGTTCAGCAACGGACGCAACAGCCGGAGCGTGCAAGGCGACATCTTCGACCTCGAATTACCCTGGGCAGCACCGGACCTCGTGTACCTCGATCCTCCGTACGCCCCGCCGACCGACGACAACGACTACATCAAGCGCTACCACTTCCTCGAAGGCCTGTCGGCCTACTGGCGCGGGATGAGCATCATGGAGAACACCAAGACCAAGAAGCTGCCGAAACGCTTCACCCCCTTCGCCTACAAGCGGACCATCGAGGACGCGCTGCTGCGCACCTTCGAACACTTCGAGGACGCCGGCGCCATCGTGCTCTCGTACTCGTCGAATGCGTTGCCGGGCAAAGATCGCATCGTCGACCTGCTCGGGAAGGTCAAGCCGTCGGTGGAGGTCATCGCGATCGACCACAAGTACAGCTTCGGCACCCACGCGGCAGCGACCCGTCGCGACGTCAGCGAGTACCTGTTCATCGGCCGGGACTGAGTTGGACGACTATCCACGATGAGCACCGCGGGCGACTTCGACGACTATCTGCAATCGTTGGGACGGTTGACCTCTCACGTCGACCCGACCGCGTCGACGCCGGAGGCCGAGCGGATCACCCAGGCCACGGCGCGCCTCGGCGAGCTCCTCGACACCGACATCGCGGGCCTGGCGGCGTGGGTGCGCGACAACCCCACCGATGTCCCCGTACTGGGGCTCGCCGTCGGGCTGTCCCAGGAGAAGCTGAAGAACGCCCTGCGCGACCGGTTCGACACCAGCGGCTGGCATGCATTGGCGCGCGCACAACCGGTCGAGCTGGTGACCTGGCTCGACACCGAGTTCGACCTGGTCCGCATGCTGCGCACCCAGCTGTCCCGCACGTTCACCTTCGCCGACATCCTCGTGGCCCGCGCCGGCACCCGCGCAACCGCCACCCGCGCGGGCGCGTCGGGTCGGCGCATCGAGGACGAGATCGAGGACATCGCCCGCGACATCGGTCTCGACTACGTCACCCGCTCGCGGTTCGCGGGACGCAACGGCCGGACCGCGCCGGCCGACCTCATCGTCGGCGATCCGGCGTCGGCCGACATCGTGGTGGCGGCCAAGGGGTTCGACTCGACCGGTTCCAAACTCACCGACGCGGTCCGGGAGATCGAGGAGATGGCCGAGGTGCGGCTGCCGACCCAGCTCGTCCTCGCGGTGATCGACGGGATCGGTTGGAAGTCACGGCAATCCGACTTGCGCCGCATCCATCAGCTGTGGGCGAACCGGCAGATAGACGGGATGTACACGCTCGTCGGACTCGACCGGTTCCGCGACGACGTCACCGAGTTCGCCACGTTGCGCCGGTTGATCTAATCGGCCTCCGCGAGCGGTAGGCGCACCCAGAACGTCGCTCCCACACCGGGGCTCGTGTCCACGCCGACGCGGCCGCCGTGCGCGGCGACCAGTGCCGCGACGATCGAGAGGCCGAGGCCGCTACCGCCGCCGGAACCGCGATGCCGCGAGGAGTCGCCGCGGTAGAAGCGCTCGAAGACGTGCTCGGCATCCTCCGCCGAGATGCCCGGACCCGTGTCGGCGACGGTCAGCACCGCTTCGCCTGCACCGTCGTCGACGGCCACCCCGACCGTGATCGAGGCGTCCGGCGGGGTGTGGTTGACGGCGTTGCCGATGAGGTTGCGCAGCACCTGCACGAGGCGCGGCCCGTCGCCGAGGACGACCGGCGGACGGTCGCCCGGGACGACGTCGAGCCGGATCTCGCGCTCGGCTGCGGCGACACGGGCGCTCTGCACGGTATCGGCGGCCAGGCCGAGGAGATCGACGGGCGCCGAGTCGAGCGGCCGTTGCGCGTCGAGGCGCGCGAGCATCAGCAGATCCTCCACCAGCAGGTTCATCCGGCCGGCCTCGTCGTCGATGCGCCGCATCGCGTCGGTGACATCGGGAACGCCGCCCTGCGAATAGAGTTCGGCGAATCCCTTGATGGACGTCAGCGGGGTCCGCAGTTCGTGGCCGGCGTCGGCGACGAAACGGCGCATCCGCTCCTCGGAGGCGCGGGCCTGCTGTTCGGACGCGGCCGTCGAGGCGAACGCATGCTGGATCTGGCCGAGCATCCGGTTCAGCGAGTCCGACAGACTGCCGACCTCGGTGTTCGGCGGTGCCGGCGGGACGCGCCGTGTCAGATTGCCCTCCGCGATCTCGTGCGCGGTCTCCTCGACCCGGCGAAGCGGGCGCAGGCTCGTGCGGACCAGCACGTAGCTCAGCACCCCGATGAGCAGGAGGACCAGCGCACCGATCGCGAGCTGCAGCCAGATCAGCCTGCTGACCGTGTCGTCGATGTCGGACATCGGGGTGGCCACGATGGATCTGCCGAAGCCGTTGCTGTGCTTGATGACCCGCCACTGCGGCCCGTCACCGTCGACGGACGGGACGGTGACGGGTCCGGCATTGTCGCGGGTCAGCCCGTCGAGGTCGGGAGCGTCGTCGAACTGGTTGTAGACGTTGTCCGCGGACACCCCTCCGGGCCCGTAGACGACCGACTCGACGTAGTAGGGCGACGGGGGCCTGCGCGGCCCGGGCGGGCCCGGGCCGTCGCCCAGGAACCCGCGGGGTTCGGCCCACGTGCGTACGGCGTTCTCCAGGCCCTCGTCGGCGCGCGAGATCAGATCCTGGCGCATCGACGAGGTCACCGCGACACCGGAGGCGAGGAGTCCGACGGCGACGAGCAACACCGTCAGCGCCACCAGCGAGACCCGTAGTGGGACACCGCGCTTCCGCGTGCCACGGCCGGTACTCGGCACCGTCGCATCAGTCACGGGGCTCACGCATCACGTAGCCGACGCCGCGGAGGGTGTGGATGAGTCGCCTGTCCCCGGTGTCGAGCTTGCGCCGAAGGTACGACACATAGGATTCGACGACGTTCACCTCGCCGCCGA
Organism: Gordonia sp. NPDC127522; assembly: GCF_042672305.1. Taxonomy (NCBI): domain Bacteria; kingdom Bacillati; phylum Actinomycetota; class Actinomycetes; order Mycobacteriales; family Gordoniaceae; genus Gordonia; species Gordonia sp. NPDC127522. The sequence continues at coordinate 127,312 of NZ_JBHXVK010000001.1, read as the reverse complement.
AGTCGTAGTTCCAGACATGGTCGAGGATGCGCGGCTTCGACAACACCGTGCCCGCGTTCACCATGAAGTAGCGCAACAGCGTGAACTCCGTCGGCGAGAGGGCGACCAGTTCGCCCGCCTTGAACACCTCGTGGGTCTCGTCGTCGAGTTCGATGTCGGCGAAGGTGATCTTCGACGACGCGCGCCTCTGGTCGTCGAAACCGCTGCGGCGCAGCAACACCTGTAGCCGGGCGACGACCTCTTCGAGACTGAAGGGTTTGGTGACGTAGTCGTCCCCGCCGATGGTGAGGCCGTTGATCTTGTCCTCCACCGTGTCGCGCGCCGACAGGAACAGGGCCGGCGCCTCGACCCCGTCGGCACGCAGCCGGCGCAGCAGCCCGAACCCGTCCATCCCCGGCATCATCACGTCGAGGACGAGGACGTCGGGTTTGGCGGTCCGGCAGCGGTCGATGGCCGCCGGGCCATCGGCCGCTGTCTCGACGTCGTAGCCCTGGAACCTCAGCGACACAGACAGCAGCTGACGGATGTTCTCCTCGTCGTCGACCACGAGGACCTTCGCGCCGCGCGTGCCGTTCTGTTTCGCCGCTTCACTCACACGACCAGAGTCCCAGCCGGCCCTGGAACCTCACTGTAGGCACGCTGGGAGATTCCTGTGAACGCTGACCTGCGGTTTCTCTCCAGGACGACGATCTACGCCTCCGGATCACCGTATGCGGCGGCCATCTCCTCCGAGGCGCGCCAGCGCGAGTAGGTCGGGCTCTGCGGCCAGCCGTCGGGCGAATCCTGCCACTCCTCCTGGCGTCCGTAGGGCAGGACGTCGAGGAGTCCGAAGGTGAATCCGAGTTGTTCGGTACCACGACCGGTCGAGTGCCAGGTGCGATACACGGTGTCGCCGTCGCGGAGGAAGACGTTGAGGGCGAAGCCTTCGCCCGGGGCGGCGTCGACGTCGGCGGAGAAGGTCGTACCCGCCGACGAGTACCAGTCCATGCGGTTACCGACGCGCCGCTTGTAGGCCAGGATCTCGTCCATCGGCCCGTGCGTGATGATGACGAACCGCGCGTCGTAGTCGGCGAGGTAGTCGAGCCGGCTGAACTGGGTGGTGAACCCGGTACAGCCCGGGCACTGGAACCGGGCGCCGTCGGTCCACATGTGGTTGTAGACGATCAGCTGTGACCGTCCGTCGAAGACGTCGACGAGTCGAATCGGCCCGTCGGGCCCGGTGAGGACGTAATCGTCCATCTCGACCATCGGGAGTCGACGACGCTGCGCTGCCACCGCGTCGAGTTCTCGGGTGGCCGCCTTCTCGCGGCGGCGTAGGTCGGCCAGCGCCGCCGCCCAGGTCTCGCGGTCGGCTACGGGTGGGAGTGCCGCGGTCATGACGATGCCTTTCGCTCGGTGGGGAGAACAGTCCACCGGGTCTGACCCCCGCCCGTGGCGGAATTCATCGGACGGCAGCGCACCCCGCTACGGGGTGGAGAGGGCGTACGTGCTCTGGAGTCGGCGCACGTGTTCGCGGACCTCGTACAGTTCCCGGCGCGCTGCTCGCTGCGCCTTCTCGCCACCGACACCGGCCTGCAGCCGGTCCACGAGCGAGTCCGCGACGCGTTCCAGCTCGTCGACCAGCACCCGCGCCTGCGCCTGCGCGGCCGGGTCGATGGGTCGCCGTGACGGAACCATGGGTGTCATCGTAGGTTCCCCATTCGTCGACCGCTCAGGATCACCGTCGGCCACCGGGCCGCCGGCCGACATTGAGTGCCGATGGCGACGAGATGAACTGTCAGTGAATCCATCCGTCGTGACAGTCGACGTTGTCGCATTCGCACTAAATTGTGTGCATGGATGCTAATGACGAGCGGCGTCAGATCAGCGAAGTACAGGACCGGCTGATCGGCCTCTATTCACACCGACGACCTGAAGACGTCGCCGCCGCGGTCGAGCAGGCCTACGAGCACTTCAGCGGGACCGAAGTCCGCGACTTCGTGCCGCTGCTGGTGGAGCGCCGCGCGAACAAGGCTCTCGGCGGCACCGACGTGATGGCCGACCCGACCACTGTCCCGCCGCACGTCGGGGAGTGAGCCGGGCCGGGGTCGCGTCCTTGTGATGCGGCTCCGGCGGTCAGCAGCACCCAGTGGTCGCGCTGAGTACCCGGCGCAGCGCTTCCAGAGACTCCGGCCGTGATCGGTAGTAGACATTCATCCCGCGACGTTCACTGGAGACCATTCCGGCCTTACGTAGTTGACCCAGGTGATGGCTCGTCGTTGCTTCGGTGAGCCCGACCGCGGTCGCGAGATCGCAGGTGCAGATCCCGTCTCCGCTGTCGGCGAGAAGGATCGAGACCAGCCTGATTCGCACCGGATCGGCAAGAGCCTTGAGCCGCAACGCGATCTCGAGAGCCGTGGCGTCGTCGAGTGGTGCTGCCGACACGGGCGCACAGCAGATGGGTGCGCTGATGTCGACCATCGGCAGGGTCTTGGGCATGATCCGACCCTACCCTCCCTATTGACATATGTCGAAAAGGTGGCATTCTGCAAGAACGTCCTGATTCGACATATGTCTCACAGGTGAAGGTGGTTCCCCTCATGTCCCGCATGCAACTCGCACTCAATGTCGATGACCTCGATACCGCGATCGAGTTCTACTCCAAGCTGTTCGACACCGCACCGGCCAAGCGAAAGCCCGGATACGCGAACTTCGCGATCGTCGAACCCCCGCTGAAATTGGTGCTCCTGGAGAATCCGGGTCAGGGAGGCACGATCAATCATCTCGGGGTGGAGGTCGAATCGAGCGAGACGGTGCATGCCGAGATCGCCCGACTGTCCGGCGAAGGCATGTTCACACAGCAGGAGATCGACTCCACTTGTTGTTTTGCGACGCAAGACAAGGTGTGGGTCACCGGTCCGAGCGACGAAAAGTGGGAGATCTACACCGTGCTCGCGGATTCCGACACCTTCGGAACCAGCCCGAAGCTGTTGGCCCAGGGCGGTGTCGACGAATCCGCCGAGGGGTCGGTGTGCTGCGGCGGTAGCGCCACCGACCCCGCCGACGCTCGCACAGCCTGCTGCTGACCGAGCGTCGTCGTTCTTGTCGGTGGGCGGTCGTATGGTGATGTCATGCAGTTCGGGGGCGGTGACGCAGACGCTTCGGGTATCGATCCCGAAGACGAAATATTGCTGCCCGCAGCGCTTTCCGATACCGAGTTGTCTGCCGGTGAACTCGTGGACGTCATCACCCACTGCGCGTCGATCACCTCCGCCGCCTCGTACCGTCTCCTGACCGCGGCAAGCCTGCTGCACGAGGAACGCGAACTCGACTACCACCTACGCCGCACCGAAAGTCATGACGGTCAGGCCACCTCCGCAGACGACCTGCACCGCCGCGCCGCCGAGGCCGCCGCCGGGATCGACCCCTACGCCGAATTCGGTCCCGACGGTTTCGACCAGGCCACCGCCGAACTCGGTGCGGCACTGATGATCCCCGCCGCGCAAGCCCGTGACCTCATCCGCACCGGAGACGTCCTGCGCTACCGCCTCATGCTCACCGGCAACACCATGGCCTGCGGACGGATAGACCAACGCCGCTTCACCATCGCCATGAAACGCACCGACTACGTCTCCGACGCCGACATGCAAACCGTGGATGCCCATCTCGCCGAAGCGATCCTGGCCCGCCCGCCGATGTCGACGACCCAGTTCACCACCCTGGTCGACGCCATCGTCGCCCAACACGCCCCCGACGCGGTCCGCCGCCGCCGTGACCGCGCCACCCGCGATCGCCACATCACCATCGCACCCGACCGATTCCAACCCGGCCAAGCCCGCATCACCGGCAGCCTGCCGGTCACCGACGCCGCCGCATTCAACGCCCAACTCGACGCGATGGCCGCCTCCGTGCACCCCGACGACCCCCGCGACACAAGGCAACGACGCGTCGACGCGATGATCGCCCTCGCCGCCCACCTCGACACCCTGCCGTGCCGCTGCCCGCACTGCGCTCCGGTGCCCGAACCGGTCGACCTCGACGACACCGACAACGAGCCGGAGATGGAAAGCCTCTCGGCAGCAGTCGAATCCGGCGACACCAGTGCGGAAGCACCGGACCCGATTCCGGCACCCGAACCGGCCCCGGCACCCACCGCCGGACCGCATCGGCCGGTGCCGACGTTCCACATCGTGGTGAACCTGTCGACTCTGCTCGGCGTCGACGACGACCCCGGATTCCTCGACGGCCACGGCCTCATCGACGCCGACACCATGCGCTCACTGCTCGCCGATGCCCGTCGTTCCTTCGTCACCACCGACATCCACGCCGATGCGGCAGCCGAATCCCGCTACACCCCGAGCCGCACACTCCAGACCCTGGTGCGCTGCGGCGAATTGTGCTGCACCTTCCCCGGCTGTAATCAGCCGGTGTGGACCACCGATCTCGACCACACCATCCCGTTCGACCACGACTTGCCGCAGGCCGGTGGCGCCACCACGCAGCGCAACCTCAAACCGCTGTGCCGTTTTCACCACCGCATCAAAACCTTCGGCATGTGGCGCGACTACCAAGACGAGTACATGACGGCCTGGTTCCAGTCCCCGACCGGACACACCTTCATCGGTAACGCCTGCAACGGCCGCGACCTGTTCGGTTACCTCGTCCCCGGGCGGCCACCCGACCACCCCGCCCGCAGCAAGCTCGCCGATCAGCGCGAAACCCGCACCACCACCCACCGTCGCGAGATCGACGCGTGGAACGCCGCCAACCCACCACCGTTCTGAACGCTCACCGCTCCAAGCGGTCGGTGAGGTCGCGGATGCGGGTGGTGATGTCGTCGCGGATCAACCGCATCCGTTCGAGGTCGTCGATGCCTCGATCGGAGGGTTCGTCGGTGTTCCACACCTCGACACGGACCCCGTCGGGCGTGGTGACCTCGGCAGTGCCGACCACCACGACCAGATCCGCGGCTCGCATCATCTCGTCCGTGAGCTGTCGTGGCCGGTGTCCGCCGGCGTCGGCTCCGACCTCGGCGAGCACCTGCGCGGACAGTTCGTTGACCTGCCCGCCGATCTTCGCGTTGGTTCCGGCGGACGACGCCGCGATCCGGTCGGTGACCGTCGACGAGAGACGTTCGGCCATCACGGATTTGCCACGGTTGCTGACGCACACGAACAACACATCGATGGGGTCAGACATGGCGCACGGGCTCCCCGGCCGAGTCGGGTGTTGCAGAGAACCGTTTCCGCAACGCGAGGGACACATAGACCAGGGCGACGAGGACGGGGACCTCGATGAGCGGTCCGATGACCCCGGCGAGAGCCTGACCGGAGGTCGCACCGTAGGTGGCGATCGCGACGGCGATGGCGAGTTCGAAGTTGTTGCCGGCGGCGGTGAACGCGAGTGTGGTGGTGCGTGCATACCCCAGCCCCATCGCGGCGCCGAGCACGAACCCACCGCCCCACATCACCGCGAAGTAGATCAGCAGCGGCAGAGCGATACGCGCGACGTCCCAGGGCTGCGACATGATCTGCTCACCCTGCAACGCGAACAGGATGACAATGGTGAACAGCAACCCGTAGAGGGCCCACGGACCGAGACGCGGCAGGAACGCGGATTCGTACCACTCGCGGCCCCTGGTCCGTTCACCGATCCGGCGGGTCAGGTAGCCGGCGACCAGCGGGATGCCGAGGAAGATCAGGACCGACTTCGCGATCTGCCACGGCGAGGCGTCGATGGTCGTCTGTTCGAGGCCGAGCCAGCCAGGTAACACGGAAAGGTAGAACCAGCCCAGCACGGCGAACATGATCACCTGGAATACCGAGTTCAGCGCGACCAGGACGGCAGCGGCTTCGCGGTCACCGCACGCCAGGTCGTTCCAGATGATGACCATCGCGATGCACCGCGCCAGCCCGACGATGATCAGTCCGGTCCGGTATTCCGGCAGGTCCGGGAGCAGGAGCCAGGCCAGCGCGAACATCAACGCCGGGCCGATGATCCAGTTCAATGCCAGTGACCCGAGCAGCAGGCGACGGTCGGCGGTGACCGAGTCGAGCCGGTCATAGCGCACCTTGGCCAGCACCGGATACATCATGATCAGCAGCCCGAGTGCGATCGGCAACGAGATGCCGTCGAGCTCGACCGCCGCCAGCGAGTCGCCCACGCCGGGAACACTGCGACCCAGAAGCAGACCCACCACCATCGCGGCACCGATCCACACCGGCAGGAACCGGTCGAGAATCGACAGCCTGCCCGCAACGGCGGTTTCGGTGACGTTCATCGTCCGGCCTCACACGAACGCGCTTCCCCCACGACCGTGGCGAGACAGCCGAGCAGCCCCGACAATTCTTGTAGTGCAAAAGTGTTCACGCGGTAGTACACCCAGGTCGCGCGTCGCTCGCTCGTCACCAGACCCGCTTCGCGCAGCACTCTCAGATGGTGCGAGATCGTCGACTGCGAGAGGTCGAACGGTCCGGAGATGTCGCACACGCACGCCTCACCTCCCGGATGCGCGGAGATCTCGGACAACAACCGCAACCGGACCGGGTCCGCGAGTGCCTTCAACGCCGGAGCGACGGTCTCCGCCTCGTCGGTCGTCATGCCGCGGGAGACCGTCGCCAGCAGGTTCTGGTTCGACATTCATCAATATTGACACATGTCGAACCAAGCGAAAGCATCGACCTACAACCCTTTCGCATACGGCGCGGCGTAGCCGGTCTTCAGTGGTTCGTCCCCCAGCCACGCCGCGAGCTCCTCGGCCCGGGCATCGAGAGCCCGACGCGCTTCCCTTGACAACGGTTCGAGCGGGACGACGTCGATCGTCGAGTCGGCGCGGCGATACCAGCCACCGACGATGCGACCATCCCACCAGGCGGTCTGGCCACCGTTGCCCGCGGAGTCGAAGACCTGCGGCGCGTGGCCGCCGAGATAGAAGCCGCGCTCCTTGTAACCCATGGTGGTCGGGTCGAGTTCCGGCAGGAGCACGGCCTGCGGTTCGACCGGCTCGTCCCCCATGCCGTCGGCCCCGGTGCCCTCGGGTAGATCGTCGGGCAGGACGTGGCCGACTCCGCCACCCTCCAGGTCGACCTGGACGGTCTCGAGTTCGGCCAGCGCCGCGCGCACCGCGGTCTTGGTCGACCCCAGCCACCACACCAGGTCCGTCTCGGTGCCGGGTCCGTAGGTCCGCAGCCAGCGTCCGATCAGCGCGCAGTGCCCGTCGTGGACGCTCATCGACGACAGGTCCTCGCCGAGCCAGAGCGGCATGGACGTCCACGCCGGCCGCGACAGATGCCAGCGCAGCCGGTTGGGTCCGCGGACGATCGCCCCCTCGGCGTCGAGCATGTTGAGCACGCGCGGCCCCATCGGGGCGCGTCCCGCCCACGTGGTGCCCACGCCGTGGCTGATGTAGCCGTCGAGTGCGGGCAGACGCTCGCGGAGTTCGGTGGAGGTCAGCGACTCACCACCGGCGAGTTCGGCCAGGACCGCCTGCCGCGCGGTCTCGATCCAGCCCTCCGGGTCGTCGAAGTCGGGACTGCGCCGGAGGTCGCGCAACATGTTGGTACGTTCCGACGCCGAGATCCGCGGCCCGAGGGCTCCGACGGACTCGGCCAGGATGTCCCGCGGGAAGACGAACAACGTGCGACGCATCGCGAGGTGCTTGACGAGCGACCGGTCGTCGTAGAGGGCGGCGTCGACGGACTCGCGCGTGAGCTCCGGACCGACCCGGGCCCATGCGGCCAGGTAAACGGTCGACGGTGTGGTGGCGTGCAAACCGACCATCGTGGCGGCGGCTTCGACGGGGTCGGCGGCTCGGGACGAGACATCGAGGTGTTGCCGGCGCATGAGGCGAGCGCGGCGTTGCGCGTCGGTGATCGACAGGCGGCGGCTCATCGCACGGGCACCCGGGGTGGTCGCATGGACAGATCGTAGTGATCGGAGCCGACACCACGGGTGACCCGGCAGGCGAGGAGGGGACGCGGGTGCCGGAGACCGCCGACCCCCGTCGACCCGGTGTCCGGCACCCGCGCGGTCGTGTGGGCCGAACGACACACAGCCCCCGACGGGCAGTGTTTCGCGACACTTTCGGTGTGTCCTTCGACCGACGCAACCTGTGCGCTTCCCGACCCCCGTCGAGTTGCGCCCCACCAGCAGACCCCACGAACGCGACCCACTCCACCCCCGTTCCGGAAACCGGCACATAAGCGCAGATCACGCCCCTAACGGACTATCCGGACCGGACAGAACCGGTTCCGGATCCGGCGGCACGTCCGGTGATCCGCGGTCCGCGGTGTGGCCGTCACCACATCGGATCGCCGATGGTGGCGCGGCGGGATCGGCTATCGCATGATGGTGCGGTCGATCTGTCGGGGCGAGCACAAGGACAGCTGAGTGGATTTCGGTCAGGCACTCACGCGACTGTTCGTGCAAGCCGGCCGGCCCACGCTGCGCGCCGCGGCGACACGGGCCCGGGTCTCGGCGCAGCGGATCAGTGACTGGCGTAACGGCCGTCATCTCCCCCGCGACTTCGCGACGGTCGAACCGCTGCTCGTCTGGCTGACCGCACGCGCCGTCGCCGCCGGGACCGACGACGTCCTGACCATCCCGCAGTGGCGGGAGATGTGGGACCGCCGGACGCCCGACGAGACCCCCACCGCCGAGCCGCCCGCACCGCAGCATGCCCGGCCGTTCCCCGGCCTCGCGACCCTCACCGCGGCCGACAGTCAGATGTACTTCGGCCGGGACGACGTCGTCGGCACCCTCGTCGATGCGATCCTGTCGGCCCGCTCCGGACCGCCGCCGCTGTCCCCCGCGTCGCGGCTGGTGGTGGTCACCGGGGTCTCGGGATCGGGCAAGTCGTCACTGCTCCGTGCCGGTCTCGCCCGGGACGCACGATTGTCGTCGCCCCGACTCGGCGAGATCACCCCGAGCGGGCTCGTCATCGCCGACCCGGACGTGCCGGGAGCCACCGATGCGCCGGCCGCGACGACCGGGGAGGCGGTCATCGTCATCGACCAGTTCGAGAACGTCTTCTCGCTCGAGGACCCGCTGCGGACCGAGACGCTGCGCGAGGTCGAAGAACTGGCGTCCGACGTCGTGGTCGTGGTCGGCGTGCGCGCCGACTTCTTCAGTCAGTGCGTCGAGCACCCGTTCCTCGCCGACGCGTGGCAGCACCGCTGCGTGATCGTCTCGGAGATGACCCGCACGCAGTTGCGCGAGGTGATCACCGCGCCCGTCCGACTCGCCGGCGGCCGCATCGAGACCGGACTCGCCGACGTGATGATCACCGAGCTGTACGAGGCGTCGACCGGCGGTGACCGCGCCGGCCGCCTCCCGTTGCTGGCGCACGTTCTCCAGGCGACCTGGGCACGCCGCACCGGTAACCGCATGACCCTGTCCGGGTACCGGGCCACCGGCGGTATCGCCCGCGCGGTCGCCGACACCGCCGAGACGGCCTGGGCGGCGATCGATCCGCGTCATCGGGATCTCGCACGCGCGGTCCTCCTCGCCCTGGTGCACGTCGGGCCGGCCGGCATCGCGCTGCGCGTGCCACTCTCCACGTCGACCATCGCGAACCGGTTCCCGCCCGAGGTCGCGACCGTCATCGACGAATTCGCCCAGGCCAGGCTGCTCACGGTGTCCACCGACTCGGTGATGCTCGTGCACGACGTGGTGCTCACCGCCTGGCCGCGTCTGGCCGAGTGGATCGCCGACGACACCGACAACCACCTCTGGCGCCAGCAGGTCGACGCCGACACCGCGGCGTGGCTGGCCAACGGGCGCGGCCGGTCGTTCCTCTACACCGGGTCCCGCCTCGAGGACGCCAAGCGCCGGCGACGAACCCTGCGCAGCGACTACCTGCATCTGCTGAGCAACGAGAACGACGCCTTCCTCGACGCCGCGGTCGCCATGCAGCAGCGGCGCCGCATCACGCGCGTCGGCGCGGTGTCGGTGATCGTCGTGCTGGCCATCGCGGCGTCCATCACCGCCGCCATCGGCTTCCGGCAGGCCCACGACCTGCGCCAACAGCGCAACGCCGCCGAACGATCGGCTCTGTTGTCGCACATCGACAGCATCCAGTACTCCAACCCGTCGCTGGCCGCGCGACTGTTGCTCGTCGCCCACGAGGTCTATCCCGACGACCCGACCGTCCAGAGCCGCTTGCGCGGCGCCGCGACGACGCCCCTGGTGGCCCCGCTGACCGGCCATACCGGCCCGGTCTACGACCTGTCGTTCAACCGGACGGGCACGCAGCTCGCATCGGCGAGCGGCGACCGGACCGTGCGCGTCTGGGCCCGGTCCGGCTCGTCGGACTATCGCGAGATCGCGGTCCTGCGCGGCTTCGGCAACTACGTCACCAGCACCGACTTCCACCCGACCCGGCAACTGCTGGCGAGCAGCAGCGGGGACGGTTCCGTCCGGATGTGGGACCTGACCGACGCACCGAACCCGCGGCTGGCGACGACGGTGTCCCCGGGCCACGGCACCGTCTACATGGTGCGGTTCTCCGCCGACGGCCGGACCCTGGCCGCATCGTCCGACGACGGCACGATCACGATGTACGCCGTCTCACCGACCGGAGCGATCCGGGAGACGGCCGTCCTGCGCGGCCACACCGCCGCGGCGCGCACCCTCTCCTTCAGCCCCGACGGACGCGTCCTGGCCAGCGGCGGCGACGACCGGACCGTCCGGCTGTGGACGACCGGCGAATCGCCGCAGCCGCTGGGTGGGCCGCTGACCGGCTTCCCCAGCATCACCCATGCCGTCGCGTTCAGCCCGGACAGCCGCTCGCTGGCGATCACCGGCGACAGTCCGAACACCCAACTCTGGGACGTGGCCGACCCGCTCGCACCCCGCCCGCTGAGCACGTCGCTGCCCAACAGCACGGCCGGGTCGTGGTCGATCGCTTTCGACGGTTCGGGTGCGCAGTTGGCCTCCGCCCGCGCCGACGGCCTGGTCCGGGTGTGGAACACCGCGAACCCGGCCTCGCCGATCCTGCAGTGGGCGCTGCAGACGACCTCCGAACAGGGCTCGGTGCGGACCTTCGCGGCCCGGTTCGACCCCAGCGGCCGCCAACTCGTCTCCGGTCGCTCCGACGGGACGATCGACGTCTGGAGCCTGCCCGGCCGAACCGAACCCGACCGGGGCGGGACCATCACCGGCGTGGACACCGACGACGCGCAACGAGTCCTGGCGACGGTCGGCGCCGACACCACCCTGAACCTGTGGACGATGTCCGACGGCCTCACCCTGCGATCGCGCACGCCCATCCAGCGTCGGGTCAACGACCATCCGCGGGTCAGCCTCAACGGCCCCGGCACCCTCGCCGCGACCGCCAACAACAACGGCGGGCTCGTCGAGTTGTGGGACATCACCGACACCGCGGCCCCGCGACGCGCCGCGGCCCTCGACGTCGCCACCCGCTATTCGTTCCCGGTCGCCTTCGCGCCGTCGGGCCATCTGCTCGCGACCGGAGACACCGACACCACCGTGGCCCTGTGGGACACCTCGGTGCCCGGCTCCCCGCGACGCGTGGGCGCACCGCTGCGCGGACCCACCGACCTCATCCGCAACGTCGCCTTCAGCTCCGACGGCGCGCGGCTCGCGGTCACCTCCGACGACAAACGCGTCTACCTGTACGACCTGACGTCGCCGGGCGCGGACCCGGTCGACGTCATCACCGCCGAGGCGCCGGCCGCCCAGGCCGTATTCGACGGCGATGTGCTGGTGGTCGCCTCCCGCGACCTCTCCACGTGGCGGCTCCCGCCGGCCGGCACGGACGCCGAACCCGAACTGATCGACCGGGAGGAGGACATGTTCGCCTCGACGGTGTCCGTCGCGCCGAACCGCCTCACGGTGGGTACCGCGACGCACGAGCTGATCAGTTTCGCCCTCGACGACGACGGCCGGCTCACCGACCCGCAATCGGTCGGGACGCTGCTCGCGACCACCGACACGACCACCACCTGGCAACTACCCGCCCAACTCCCCACCGACGAGGACATCATCTCCGGCGGTGACACCACCGGGAACGTCTACCTGCACACGCTCGATCTCGACGAAGCCCGCGACTGGATCTGCGCCAGCACCGCACCCGTCACCGACGCCCAGCGCGACGCCTATCTCCCGCACATCGACGCTCGCGCGGACTGCCGTCGGGACTGAAGCCGTTGCGGCTCAGCGGAAGCCGAGCACCTCGTCGCCCCACGCCTCCCAGATCGCGCCGTCGAGGTTCTGCACGACCCGGTCCTCGGCGTCGATCCGCAACACCGGGCGATGGCCGGTGTCGTAGGTCGGCCAGGGATCCCCGAGCGCCCCGGCGTCCGGCTCCTGACCGTGTGCGAATGCGGTCCACCGTCGGATCATCCTCTCCGACAACGCTTCTCCCTGCTTACGTCCGCCGAGCAAGAACGTGATGTCCTTCGGCCCGTTGCCCAGATTCCCCCACACGTACGGGACCTCGGTCGCATGGGCGGCCCCCAGACCGAGCAGCCGGAACATCCGCGTCGTCCAGTCGTAGCGGTACACATAGACCGGCGCCGAACGCGCATGCGCCTCCGCGAGCCACAGCGTGGGCATGCGGAACGCCACGTCACGCGCGACGCCGAGCCCGGTGACCTTCGGGCGCAGACCGGAATACGCGGAGAGCACCTGCGCACGTTCGGGCAGGACGACGTCCGGATACTCCTTCGCCATCCCGGCGAACATGCGCTCGATGTCGGCGGTGGTGATCGGCATCAGTGGCGACTTCATGTATTTGAAGAGATTCGCCTCGTCGCGGTTGGTCCCGATGATCAGCGGCACCGGATGCGCCCGACCCGCGCGATAGACGTCGAGGGGATGTTCGGGCAGCAGATCGCCGTCGATGACCGGCGCGAACGCGATGGTCCCCGGCACCTCGGTGGGGACCTTCTCGAACAGCGTGGTGGTGATCGCCGAACACGTCATGCCGTCGAGTTGTTCGAGACGCCCGACGATCTCGCCGGTGTCGAGTTCACCGGCGTCGATCCCGGCGACCTCGAGCAGTTGGTCGGCGACCCGCGCGGCCCGGTCGGCGCCGTACATCGACGTCACGGGCGAACTCTGCGCGATGGCCCGGCCGAAGAGCCCCGCCGCGGCCGGCATGGTGAGCAGCGCGGTGACCAGTCCCGCGCCGGCCGACTCGCCGAACACCGTCACCTTGTCGGGATCACCGCCGAAGGCGGCGATGTGGTCGCGGACCCAGCGCAACGCGGTGAGTACGTCGCTGAGGCCGGCATTCGACTCGAACCGCGGGTCGATCGACGACAGGTCGGCGAACCCGAGCACACCGAGCCGGTAGTTCAGCGTCACGACGACCACGTCGCCGGTGGCGGCGAGGTTCGAACCCTCGTAGAACGGCTGGGCTCCCGACCCCAGCACGTAGGCGCCGCCGTGCAGCCACACCATGACCGGGAGTCCGACGGCGTCGTCGGCGTGCTCCGCGGCCCCCGGCGGGGTCCAGACGTTGAGGAACAGGCAGTCCTCGTCCATGACCACATCGGGACCTAGACGCACGGCGGGGTTGAGTTGTTGCGGGCAGACCGCGCCGAAGGTCGAGGCATCCACCACGTCCTCGGGCGCATCGGCCTCCTCGAGGGGAACCGCACGGCGCCAGCGCAACTCCCCCACGGGCGGACGGGCGTACCGGATGCCCCGCCACACGTCGGCCCGTTCCCCGGCTACCCCGCGGAAGGTGCCGACCCGGGTCTGGGCCGTTGGGCGGGTCCCGTCCGGAGCCACGCCGTCGGTCGGGGACGTCGAGTTGGCGGAGGTGCCCGGTTCGTCGTGCTTCATCCGTCCATCGTGCACCGTGAACCTGTTCTCGTAATCCAGAACTCGGCCGTGTCTGCTGGGTATGGTGACCGCATGGAGCTACTACGCAACGTCGTAATCTTCCTGCACATCATCGGCTTCGCCGTGACCTTCGGCGGCTGGGTCACCCAACTCGTGGCTCGCGAGTTCCGGTTCACCCGCGTGATGGACTACGGACTCCTGCTGTCCCTGCTGACCGGGCTCGCGCTCGCGGCTCCGTGGCCGGCCGGTATCGAGCTGAACTACCCGAAGATCGGCATCAAGCTGGTGATCCTGCTCGTCCTCGGCGGGATCCTCGGCATGGGCAGTGCCCGGCAGAAGCGCACCGGCGAACCCGTACCGCGCGCCCTGTTCTGGTCCGTCGGCGCCCTGTCCCTGCTGGCCGCGGGCCTCGCCGTGATCTGGTAGCCCGGGCCGGCGAGCCGAACCCGCGAGACGACAGACGCCGCGCACCGGAAGAGGTGCGCGGCGTTCGTGCGTGGAGCCCCCTGTCGGGATTGAACCGACGACCGCTCGCTTACAAGGCGAGTGCTCTACCACTGAGCTAAGGAGGCGCGCGGGGCGAGTATATCGGCCGCACCTCTTCCGCTTCATCCGCACCCGGCGGACCGGCCGGGCCGCGATCAGCCCCGGATGGCCGCGACCGCTTCGATCTCCACCAGCTGATCGTCGTAGGCGAGCACCGAGACGCCCAGCAGGCTGCCGGCCGGCTTGTGGTCGCCGAAGGCCTCGGTCACCGCGTCCCACGCGACCACCAGATCGGCCTGCAGGTGTTCGGCGACGAAGACGGTGACCTTCGCGACGTCGCGCAGCGTCGCGCCGGACTCGATCAGCGCGGCCTCGAGGTTTCTCATGCACTGCACGGCCTGTTCGCGGACGTTCCCGGGTGCGACGGTCGCGCCGTCGTCGTCGATGGGGGCCGCACCGGCCGTGAAGACGAGACTTCCGGGACTCACCGTGGCACTGCGGGTGTGGCCGTCTCGCGGACCGTTGATCTGTACCGAGGACATGCCGCGATCGTAGACGAGCAACCCCGGTCACCACCGCCGTCGGCTCCTCCGCCGACCCTGCCGGAGTCGTCCGGACGAAGGAGGTGTATCCAGTCTCCTGTCAGGGTTGAACCGGCCGGGTGTCGGTTACCCCGCGAGCACTCCACCATAGACCCGAGGAGGCCTGCGTGCGCGAACAGATCGGCCGTGTCCTGCGTCGGCTCAGCGGCAGCCGGCAGGCGACGATCGACACCATCGAACCGGGCAGCATCATGGTGTCGCCGCGTAAGCCGATCGAACCGTTCGACGTCGCGGCCATCACCGAGGTCCTCGACCTCGCCACCAAGATCGGGGCGGTGCTGCTCGACTCGGGCACGGGAGCCATCGACACCCAGACGCAGATCAAGTTCGTCGCCGGCGTGTACGGCCTCGAGGACGTCGACGTCGACGTCACCTACAACACGATCGTCGTCAGCGCGCGGCGCGGCGCGACGCTCCCGCCGATCACGACCATGGAGCAGGTCTACTACCGGTCGATGGACTTCACCCGGCTCGCGCAGGTCGACCGGCTCGTCCGTCGCATCCGCGATTCGTTCATCAGCCCGTCCACCGCGCACCAGATGGTCGACGAGATCATCACCGCGCCGCACCCCTATCCGCACTGGCTGGCCACGACCGCCTGGGGGATCATGGCGTCGGGCATCGCGGTACTCCTCGGCGGCGAATACCTCGTCGCCGCGCTCGCCTTCCTGACGACCGTGGTGACGGTCACCGTCAACCGCTGGCTCAACCGCATCGGGACACCGGTCTTCTTCCAGCAGCTGACCGGCGGTTTCATCGCGGTGGTCCCGGCCGCCCTGGTCTTCGCCGCGGCCGAACGACTCGGTGTGCAGATCGCGCCGTCGCAGGTCATCGCGGCCGGCATCGTCGTGTTGCTCTCGGGGTTGTCCCTTGTCGGCTCGGTCCAGGACGCGATCACCGGCGCACCGATCACCGGTGTCGCCCGGTTCTTCGAGTTGCTGCTGATGACCGGCGGCATCATCGCCGGTGTCGGCGTCGCGATCCGAATCCTGGAGGCGGGCGGCATCTTCCTGCCCACGATCACCACGACCACCAGCTTCGAGGTCGTCGAACTGCCGATCCGGGTGATCGCCGGCGCGGTCGCCGCCTGCGCCTACGCGCTGGCCAGCTACGCCGAGACGCGCGCCCTCGGCGTGGCGTTCCTCGGCGGTTTCATCGGCACCGCGGTCGCGGCGGCCTCGACGTTCACCGACATCGGCGACGTCATCGCCAACGGTCTCGCGGCGGCGTTCGTCGGACTGATCGGCGGCCTGCTGGCACGCCGCGCGTTGACCCCGCCGCTGGTCGTCGCGGTGGCCGGCATCACCCCGCTGCTGCCCGGTCTCGCGGTGTATCGCGGCCTCTACGGCATCCTCGGCGACCAGACGCTCGACGGATTCACCTGGATCGCGAACGCGCTGGCCATCGGCTGCGCCCTCGCTGCGGGGGTCACGCTGGGCGAGTTCGTCGCCCGGTCGCTGCGTCGCCCTCAGCTGCCACCCCGTCCGGACTGGCGCCTCCGCCGAAGGATCGCCCTGCGCGAAGCCCGTGAGGCGCGGCAGGCCGACGCGGCGGCACGACGGGCCCGGGCGAACCGGTGGCGGCCGCCACCGCCACGACGCTGACGCCGGACGGGTGGCCGTGAGCACCACCGATGTCCGGGTAGAATGCGGAGTCGGGCGTGTCATCGGACGGCCGCTCCAGTCAGCAACGGACCGAGACACCGCACGGCTGCGCCTCGTCATCGCGCACCGAACCGCACACCATGCCGCACAACGAGGGGACTCACATGCCCGCGAAGACCACCGACGCGACCGACATCACCGACGACGAACTGGAGCCGGTGGCCGACGAGACCGCCAACTCGGCACGCCGAGTCGTCGCCGCGTACGCCACCGACGCCGACGAGTGCCGGATGCTGTTCGCCATGCTGGGGATCGCGCCGGGCGAGAACGCCTGAGCAGGTGGCTCCGCGCGCAGGAGAAACCAACCCCGATACCGCCGGAGTGACCGGCACCGACCGGTCCACCCACGACGGTGCCGAGTTCGTGGTCGTCGCGAACCGCCTGCCCGTCGACAAAGAGGTCCTGCCCGACGGCACGGTCAACTGGAAGCAGAGTCCCGGCGGACTCGTGACCGCGCTCGAGCCGATCCTGCGCGCCAACACCGGGGCCTGGGTCGGCTGGTCGGGCATTCCCGACTCCGATGACAACCCCGACATCGAGGGCATCGACATCCACGCGGTCCCGCTGTCGGCGCAAGAGATCGCCGAGTACTACGAGGGCTTCTCCAACGCCACCCTGTGGCCGCTCTACCACGACGTCATCGTCAAGCCCGAGTACCACCGCGAATGGTGGAACACCTACGTCGAGGTGAACCGACGCTTCGCCGAGGCGGCCTCGCGAGCCGCGGGCGAGGGGGCCGTCGTCTGGGTGCAGGATTACCAGCTCCAACTGGTGCCGAAGATGCTGCGCATGCTGCGGCCCGACGTCAAGATCGGCTTCTTCCTGCACATCCCGTTCCCGCCGGTCGAGCTGTTCATGCAGATGCCGTGGCGGACCGAGATCGTCGAAGGACTGCTCGGCGCCGACCTCATCGGATTCCACCTGCCGGGTGGGGCACAGAACTTCCTCTTCCTCGCCCGACGCCTCGCCGGGCAGGCCACCAGCAAGGGCACCGTCGGCGTGCGCTCGCGCTTCGGCGTGGTGCAGGTCGGTTTCCGCACCGTGCGCGTCGGCGCGTTCCCCATCTCGATCGACTCCGGGGAGCTCGACGCACTGTCCAAGACCCGCAAGATCCGGGAGCGCGCCGCCGAGATCCGCCGTGAGCTGGGCAATCCGAAGACGATCATGCTCGGCGTCGACCGGCTCGACTACACCAAAGGCATCGACGTCCGGCTCAAGGCCATCTCCGAGTTGCTGGCCGAGGAGCGACTCGATCCCGCCGACACGGTGATGCTGCAGCTCGCGACGCCCAGCCGTGAGCGCGTCGAGAGCTACAAGCAGATGCGCGCCGGTATCGAGCAACTCGTCGGGAACATCAACGGCACCTACGCGAGCGTGGGCCAGCCGGTCGTGCAGTACCTGCACCGTCCGGTGCCGCGTGAGGAACTCGTCGCCTTCTTCGTCGCGGCCGACGTCATGCTGGTCACGCCACTGCGTGACGGCATGAACCTGGTCGCCAAGGAGTACGTGGCCTGCCGGGGTGACCTGGGCGGCGCGCTCGTCCTCAGCGAGTTCACCGGCGCGGCAGCCGAACTGCGCTCGGCGTACCAGGCCAACCCGTACGACCTCGACGGCGTCAAGGACGCGATCGAGGCCGCGGTCGAACAGAGCGAACACGAGGGCAGGCGGCGCATGCGCGCGCTGCGCAGGCAGGTCCTCGCACACGACGTCGCGAAGTGGGCGGAGAGCTTCCTCGGCACCCTCGGTGCCGACTCCGACACCGAACTGTCGCCCAACCGGGGTGTTCATCTGGTGGACGAGCCCGAGTGAGCCACACCGGGATTCCCGCCGAACTCACCGACGCGCTGGTCCGGGTCGCCGGCGTGGGGGTGCTGCTCGTGGCCAGCGACTACGACGGATGTGTCTCGCCGATCGTCGCGCGTCCCGAGGACGCCGTCCCCGAACCCGCGTCGATCGACGCTCTCGTCGCCGCCGCGGCACTTCCCGACACCGTCGTCGCCGTGGTGTCCGGCCGCGAACGGGCCGTGCTCGCGGAACTGTCCGGCCTCACTGCCCCGGTCGTGCTGGTCGGTAGTCACGGCAGTGAGTTCGAGTCCGGGTTCGCGGTCGAGGTCACCGACGAAGCGCGCGCGCTGTTGACCCGTCTGATCGACGAGTTGCGCGCCATCGCAGCGGAATTCCCGGGCAGCACGGTCGAGGTCAAACCGGCGAGCACGGTGCTGCACGTGCGTAACGCGTCGGCGTCCGACGCCGTCGCCGCGCTCGATCGCGCCCGCACCGGCCCGGCCTCCTGGCCGGGGGTGCACACCACCGAGGGCAAGGCCGTTCTCGAACTCGCGGTGATCGAGACCAGCAAGGGCCACGCCCTCGACACCCTGCGCGCGGCCGTCGGCGCCGACGCGGTCATCTACCTCGGCGACGACGTCACCGACGAGAAGGCCTTCGCCCACCTGCGTCCGCAGACCGGTGACATCGGCATCAAGGTCGGTGAAGGTGACACCGCCGCCGACTATCGCATCGCCGACACCGACGATGTGGCAACGGTTCTCGCGTTCGTGGCCGAGCAGCGGGCACGGACGGCCTCGGCTCGCTAGGCAGGCTGGGCGGGTGCGACGACGAGCGGGTCCGTCGTCACCGCCCGCCGCGCACTCTCCCGGATCACCTCGTGCACGAAGCCGAGTTTGCGCACGACGGGCTCGGGGATGGTGAACGGATAGAGCGGCCGGCGCCCCATGGCCACGTTCACCCGATTCAACATGAGCGACAACCACTTCCAGTCGTAGAGCAGCCGTTCGATCGGCTCGTCGGCGTACGACCGGAGCGGCACGATGTCACGGTCCATGGTGAACCGGACCTGCTGCGCGTCGAGATTCAGCCCGGATTCCCGGGCGGTGTCGATGGTCCCGGTGATGTGGAGGTAGTGCGCGAAGCACTCGGCGAAGTCCTCCCACGGATGCATCGTGGCGTACTCGGAGATGTACGACTCGCGCCAGTTCTCCGGTGCCCCGAACCGATAGTGGCGGTTGATCGCGTCGGCGTAGCTCGCGCGTTCGTCGCCGAACAGGTCCCGGCACCGGTCGAGGTAGCGTTCCGCGCCCGGGCCGGTCTCGACGAGGACGTGTTCGTAGTAGTGCCCGGTCTCGTGGCGGAAATGACCCAGCATGGTGCGGTACTGCTCGCCGAGGTCGACCCGGAGGCGCTCCCGATAGGCGTCCTGGGTCTCGGCGAGGTCGATGGTCACCACCCCGCCCGCGTGCCCGATCATCACCGGCCGGCCGAGGGTCTGACTCGACAACAGGTCGAAGGCCAGGCCGCCCTCGGTGCGCCAGAACGGCTCCACCGGCAGACCCAGATCGACGAGTTGGTACACCAGCAGCCGCAGGTCGAACGATGCCGGCGCGAGCTTCTCGAGCGCGAGCGTGTCCTCGGCGTCGGGCTGACGCCGGATCAGCGACTCGGGGAAACACCGACCCCGCAGGCCGATGCTGTCCTCGGTGACCTCGGCGAGCGTCAACCAGTTGCATTGCGTCCGATCACGATTCGCACACCACACCCACAGGCGCTTCTCACTCGGCCCGCTCGCTCCGCTCCCGGCGCCGGCGTCGATCTCGACCCCCTCCGGCCCGACCGCGTACAGCGACCGCGACGGCAGGTGCACGCCCACGGTCGTCGCACAGTTCGGGCAGGTCTGACGATCGAAGCCCGACAACGCATTGCAGACCGGACAGGTGAGCGCATGCACGCGCTCACCCTATCCGGACGCGCGCATTCCCGTCGTCGATCGGAAGCTCGCCGCGCACCGTCGCCGTCACCTCGTAGGAGTTGAGGTTGATCGACCCGCGATGGTTGTCGAGGAACGCGGTGTCGGCGGCATCGCGCCCGGTCGAGATCCGCACCAGGCTCTGACGCGGGGCCAGCCCGGTCGCGTCGACGACCACCCACTCACCGTCGACGATCGCCTCGGCGACGGCGTGGAAATCCATCGGCGAACATCCCGGGGCGTACACCGCGACGAGGCGGGCCGGGATGTTCAGCGCCCGCAGCAGCGCGACGACGAGGTGTGCGTAGTCGCGGCACACCCCCGCCCCGGCCAGCAGGGTGTCGGCGGCACCGTCGATGGGATCACTCGTCCCGGGGATGTAGCTGAGCCGGTCCGACACGTACTCCGCGACCTGGGTCAGGATCTCCCCGTCGGGCAGCGACGCGTCGAACTGTCCCGCGGCGAAGCCGAAGAACTTGTCGCACTCGGCATATCGACTCGGGCGCAGATAGGTCGAGCGGTCGGTGATGTCGACGGGCAGCGGATCGGCCGGGGTGAGGACCGACGCCCAGTAGTCGATGTTCAGGACACCCCGCTCCAGCTGGAGCCGGTGAATCCGGGAACCGTGCGGACCGATGATCTCTTCCGGCGTCACCCACTGGCCGTCGAACTCGACCTTGAGTTCTTCCTCCAACTGGAGGCCGGGCAATCGGGCGACGGTGATCTGCATCTCCAGTTCGGTGGGGTCGTCGACCCGCAGTTCGAGCCGTGCGGACACATCGCGGGGCAGCGTCATGGACACACCGTAGGGGATACCGGCGCGGACGGCAGCGGCAGGCGGGCCGACGGCCTGTCTACAGCGTCGCCATCGCCGCGATCGGATCCGCGTAGATGACGCTGAGCGCCACCACCACCGCTGCGCTCTCCTGCACGCGCACACCGAATCTCGACGGTGCGATCTCCAGCGGCCAGGTCAGCGTGGTCGCCTCGTCGAAGGCCGCCTGCACCGGCGCGAGCCCGTGCGGGTGTGCGGCGAAGGCGTCACCGGCCACGACGATGGCATCGGGGTTGATCACATCCCGGATGAGCGCGACCGATTCGCCGAGCACGCGGGCCCGTTCGTCGACGATCCGGGCCGCCGTGGGGCTGATCCCCAGCCGACGCGCCGCGGCCTCCGCGGCGTCGTTGCCGATGACGTTCTGCAACCGGACCCGGGTGAGACCGGGGGCGAGCACCGGAGCCGTGACCGGCAAGTGCGCGATGGTGCCGGCCCCGCGTTCGGGTACGTGTATCCGACCGTCGAGAGTCATTGCCATCCCGGCCGTTTCGCGGGCGTAGAAGAACAACCCGGAGCCCCCGTCGTCACGCGGGTGGGACAGGAGCAGTTCCGCGGCCGCCATCGCCTCGACGTGCTCACAGACCGACACCGGCGTGTCGAGACGCCCGGCAAGTGTTGCGCCCACGGCGAGTTGATGCCAGCCCAGGACCCGGTGGTTCACCACCCCGGTCTCGGCGTCGACCGCGCCACCGACCGCGACGCCTCCCCACAGCACCCGCCGTCCGCTGAACCGGGCCGCGAGTTCGGCGAGCAGTCCGCTGAGGTGCGCGAGCGCGTCCTCCTGATCGCCGGTCGGCGTCAGCACGGCGTGACTGTGCAGTGTGCGGCCGCCGAGGTCGGCGATGACGAGCACGGTCCGGCGGGCGCCGATGTGCATACCCGCGACGCACAGCGAGTCGCGGTCGATGGTCAGCGGATTCTTGGGCCGGCCAATCGCTTTCGGCCCGGCGAGATCGGGGCGTTCGACGACCAGACCGTGAGCGGCCAGCGCGTGCACCTGACGGTTGATGGTGGCCGGCGACAGACCCGTCGTCGCGGCGAGCTGATCCCGCGTCACCGGTCCGCCGACCCGGATCGCATGCAGTACCGCCGCCGCCGGGGTGGAGGTCAGTTGCAGCGCCGCCGGGATCACTCCCCCACTCATGCGACGAATGTAGCAGCGCTGTCCGTAAGGTTGAGCCCATGAGCACCGACACCGCCTCCCAGTCGACGGACAACCGACCGATCGCCGTGGTCACCGGCGCCAGTTCGGGGATCGGCGCGGCCACCGCGCGTCAGCTCGCCTCGCAGGGCTTCCACGTGGTGCTGGGGGCGCGCCGGATCGATCGGGTGACCGCGCTGGCCGACGAGATCGGCGGCACCGGAAGGCAACTCGACGTCACCGACGAGCATTCCGTGGCCGCCTTCGTCGACGGCCTCGACACGGTGCACGTGCTGGTGAACAACGCCGGTGGCGCCAAGGGTCTCGACCCGGTGTCGACCGCCGACCTCGACGACTGGCGCTGGATGTGGGAGACCAACGTGCTGGGGAGCCTGCGGGTCACCAAGGCGTTGCTCCCCGCACTCATCGCGTCGGGTGACGGCCTGATCGTCTCCGTCACCTCGATCGCGGCGTTCGAAGCCTACGACAACGGCGCCGGGTACACCTCGGCGAAGCACGCGCAGGGTGTCACCCACCGGACCCTGCGCTATGAACTCCTCGGGAAGCCGGTCCGGCTCACCGAGATCGCGCCGGGCATGGTCGAGACCGACTTCTCCCTCGTCCGCTTCGAAGGCGACCAGGAACGCGCCGACAAGGTCTACGAGGGCCTGACACCGCTCGTCGCCGAGGACGTGGCCGAGGTCATCGGGTTCGTCGCGTCCCGGCCGCCGCACGTCAACCTGGACCAGATCATCCTCAAGCCGCGCGATCAGGCCTCGGCCCGGCGGAACATCAAGACCGGCTAACGGCTAGCGCGGGGCCGGGGCGTTCGAGGTGGGCGCCCCGCTGGGCGTGGCCGGGACCGAGGTCTCGCGGACCTCGCCCTTGATGGCCGACATGCCCTGCCAGGTCTCCCAGTCGTAGATCCAGTCGTAGATGTCGCCGTCGGCCTCCGACAACGCGATCCGCGTCCCGGTCACCTCCACCGGGTCGCCGTAGACCGCGACCCGGAAGTAGCGTTCGGCGTCGGCCTCCGACAGGTTGATGCATCCGTTGGTGACGTTCGCCGATCCCTGCACGTTCACGGTCGCCGGGTTCGCGTGGATGAACTCGCCGTTGTTGGAGATCCGCACGGCCCAGCGTTCGCGGATGTTGAAGTAACCCGCGGCCGGGTTGCTCATGAAGAACTCTTCGTACTTCTCGGTGACCACGTGGATGCCCGAGCGCGTGACGTTCCGGTCGAGGTCGCCGCCGCCGTAGCTGCACGGCAGCGCCATGAGTTCGACACCGTCGCGGAGCACCACGATCCGGTGCGAGGACTCCTCGGCCTTCACCACCTGGGCCCGCCCGATGGCGAAGTCGCTGGTCACGTCGGCCGCGCCGTACGCGCCACCGCCGTGGTCGAGGCCGTACAGCTTGGCTGCCATGCTGACCTTCGTGCCGGGTGCGTAGTACTCGCGGGGGCGCCAGTGCACGCGGGAGCCGTTGTCCTCGCCGAGCCACGCCCACGACCCCTCGGTGGGTGGTGTCGTGGTGACGGTCAGCGCCCGCTCCACGGCCTCCTTGTCCTCGACCGTCCCGTTGAACTTCAGGATGATCGGCGCCGCGATGCCGACCTCCTGACCGTCGCCGATGTTCACGACGACGTTCACCTGACTCGACGGCTGCAACGTGGTGAACGTCCCGGCGACCGGCACGACCTTGCGATCGAGACCCACCGCCGTTCCGCTCCAGGTGTATTCGGTGCCGTAACCGAGGGGCTCGCTGATCGTGTAGGTCGTCCGGTCCTCTGACAACTGACCCTTCACCACGACGCCGCGCGGGTTGGTCAGCTTCACGTCGGGGTTGAGGGAACCGTCGGTCGCCTTGACCGAGAACTCGGCGGTCGGGGTGGCCGGCTCGGCATCGAGGGCCGGGGTGAAGGTCAGGGTGACCGGCGGGTCGGCCGGTGTGTCGTCTCCGGGGCCGAGGCCGGAGCCGGAGCAGGCCGCCACCGCGACCCCGAGCGCTCCGACCCCGGCCGCGGCGAGCACGGAGCGTCGGTTCACCGAGGTCTGGGGAGTCATCACCGCAACAACAGTACCGATGCGCCGCCGCGCATCGGTGGTGTGCGGCCGCGGGGCAGGTGGTCAGGCGTCCGGGGCGTCGTCGTCGCGTGCCGCGGGTCCGGTTCGCACGGATGGCAGGTGCGCGCGCTCGCCGGCGTGGTCCATCATCGACAGCACCTCCGCCGGGCCCTGATAAGCGCAGATGGCATGCGGGATCATCGTCGAGAACTCCGCGGCGTCACCCTCGGGCACGAGGATCGTGCGGTCGCCCAGCCACAGCCTCACGGTTCCCGACAGCACCGTGAACCACTCGTAGCCCGGATGGACGCGCAGGTCACCGACGGGTTGCTCGCGGTCGAACCGCATCTTCGCCACGGTGACACCCTGTGGGGCGTTCTCCCGCGAGAGCAGCCACATCGTCATGCCCTCCACCTCGTGCGGCTGGGGCCGGATCACGACGTCGGTGTCGTCCGCGGGTTCGACCAGCTGATCCAGGGTCGTGCCCAGCGCGCGGGCGATCGGCACGAGCTGGTCGAGCGCCACCCGCCGATGTCCGGTCTCGATCCGACTCAGTGTGGACGGCGACAGATAACACCGGGCGGCGAGCGCGTCGAGCGTCCAGCCCCTCGCGATGCGGAGGCCGCGGATGCGCTGGCGGACCACCGCGTCGAGTTCTTGCGTCATTGGCAAGATGCTATGCCATCCGGGCATGCCGGCGCTACCGTGAGGTCATGACCAGCACGCACCATCCCCATCCGACCGGCGCACATCACGAGCACGCGAACCACGCCGACCACCACAACCACGCCCGGCTCGCCGCGGTCCTCGACCTCGACGCCGAGCTCATGGCCGACTACCTCGAGGACGCCGCCCGTCTCGTCGCGGAGACCCTGGGGCGCGTACCCGCGCGCATTGCCGACCTCGGGGCGGGGACCGGGACCGGCACCGAGGCACTCGCTCGCCGCTTCCCACAGGCCTCGATCCTGGCGGTCGACGGGTCGTCAGACATGGTCGCGCTCGTCGAACGACGCGCACGGGAGGGCGGTTTCGACGATCGGGTGACCGCCGTCGTCGCCGATCTCGACGACGGACTGCCGCCGCTCGGAATGCCCGACGTCGTGTGGGCGGCGATGTCGCTACATCACGTCGCCGATCCGCGGCGCCTGTTGCGGGAGGCCGCGACCTCGCTCGGACCGGACGGCATCGTCGTGATCACCGAGATGGCGGGCGTCCCGCGTTTCGTCCCCGCCCACGAGGACGCCGAACTGCTCGGGCTGCAGGACCGCTGTCAGACCGCGGCCGCCGGGGCCGGGTGGGAGGCGCTCGTGGACTGGACCGACGCGTTTGACGACGTCGACTACGAGGTACTCCGCGCCGAGACCGTCCACGTCCGGCGCAGCGACCCGAGCCCTTCGGTCGCGCGGTACGCCCGGCACTGGTTCGCCCAGTTCCGGCACCGTTTGGCCGACACCCTCGATCCCGCCGACCTCGCCCTGCTCGACGACCTGACCGAGGCAGACGCGCGGAATCGTCTCGATGACCTGACCCTCGCCGCCGGACGACTCCTCTGGGTCGCCCGGCCGCGCACCTCCCCCATCCCCACCCTCGAGAGCGAGCAACGATGACCAACTCCTCATCCGCCCAGAAAGACTCCCTCACAACCGAATACGACGTCGCCATCGTCGGCGGCGGAGCTGCCGGACTCAGCGCCGCGACCGTCCTCGCGCGATCACTGCGCAAGGTCGTGGTCATCGACGCGGGGCAACCGCGCAACGCACCGGCGGCCGGCGCCCACAATGTGCTGGGGCAGGACGGGATCGCACCCGTGGAGCTACTCGCCCGCGGTCGGGCGGAGGCGACGGGATACGGCGCCGAGATCCGTTCCGGCACAGTCGTCGACGCGGCCGGCACCGTCGACGACTTCACCCTGCGTCTGTCCTCCGGCGAGGTCGTCGCGGCCCGTCGCCTCATCCTGGCGACCGGCCTGGTCGACGAACTCCCCGACCTCCCCGGCGTCGCGGAGTTGTGGGGACACGATGTGCTGCACTGCCCGTACTGCCACGGCTACGAGGTCCGCGGAACACGCATCGTGCAGATCGCGACGAGCCCGATGTCGGCGCACCAGGCACTGATGTTCCGCCAGCTCAGCGACCGGGTGACCGTGGTCGCGCACGATCCCGATGCCCTGTCGGACGACGATCGGTCACACTTCGCCGCGGTCGGCATCGAGGTCGTCGACGCCCGCGTCGAGCGCGTCCGGACGCGCGCGGAGAACGGTTCTGCCCACCTCGACGGCGTGCTCCTGACCGACGGCACCGTGGTCGAGGCCGACGCGGTGGTCGTCTCGCCGCGATTCGTCGTCCGCGGCGACCTCTACGAGCGACTGGGCGGCACCCTCGACGACGGCCCGATGGGCGGGTTGGTCGGGACCGGCCCGATGGGCGAGACCGCGTTGCCGGGCGTATGGGCGGTGGGCAACACCACCACCGTGCATGCGATGGTGACCGTCGCCATGGGCGAGGGCGTGTCCGCTGGTGCCGCGGCCAACGCCAGCCTGGTCATGGCCGACCTCGACGCCAAGGTCTCCGCCCTGGCGTGACCGATAACGGGCCGCAGGTCCGCGGCCGGCCGCCTACTCGGGGAATCCGTCGAGCACGGCGGCCGACGCGGACAGCCCGAGCCGGGTCGCCCCCGCGGCGATGAGCTCAGCGGCCGCCTCGGCGGTCCGGATGCCACCGCTCGCCTTGACTCCCACCCGGTCGCTGACCGCGGCACGCATCAGTTGCACCGCCTCGACGCTCGCGCCGCCCGCGGGGTGAAATCCGGTCGACGTCTTCACCATCGACGCACCGGCCCGCTCGGCGCGGCGGCACACCTCGGTGACGGTGTCGGGCCCCGCGAACTGCAGCAGCGCGGCCGATTCGATGATCACCTTCAGGAGGGTGTCGTCGCCGACGGCCTCCCGGACGGTCAGGACGTCGGCGAACACCTCGTCGAACCGGCCGTCGACGGCCGCACCCACATCGATCACCATGTCGATCTCGTCGGCCCCGGAGTCGACGGCCAGACGCGCCTCGGCCGCCTTGACCAGCGAGTGGTGTTTCCCTGACGGGAACCCGGCCACGACACAGGTCCGCAGTTCCCCGGTGTCGATCGGCAACATCGACGGCGAGAGGCAGACGGCGAGCACCCCGAGTCGTGCGGCCTCGGCGACCGTGGCCTCCGCGTCGGCCCGGGTCGCCTCGGGTTTGAGCAAGGTGTGGTCGATGATGGCGGCGACGTCGCCGCGTCGCAGGTCCTTGTTCGTCACACCGACGAGCTTGGCACACTGACTGTCGTGGCCCCCGCACAGACGATCCCGACAGACCAGACCGAGCGCCGCTACGTGCTGACGCTCGGCTGCCCCGACCGCACCGGCATCGTGGCGCGGATCTCGACCTTCCTCACCGATGTCGGGGGCTGGATCACCGAGGCGGCCTATCACTCCGACGAGGAGACCGGGTGGTTCTTCACCCGCCAGGCCATCCGCGCGGATTCGGTGTCGTC
Organism: Gordonia sp. NPDC127522; assembly: GCF_042672305.1. Lineage (NCBI taxonomy): Bacteria > Bacillati > Actinomycetota > Actinomycetes > Mycobacteriales > Gordoniaceae > Gordonia > Gordonia sp. NPDC127522. The sequence continues at coordinate 99,436 of NZ_JBHXVK010000001.1, read as the reverse complement.
GACCGCGGACGAACTTCGCGCGCGCTTCGCATCGGAGGTGGCCGCCGAACTCGGGCCCGAAACGGATTGGCGCCTCACCGATTCGCGGGAGACGAAGTCCGTGGTTCTCCTGGTAAGCAAGGAGACCCACTGTCTCATCGACCTGCTCGGACGTGCACATCGTGGAGAACTACCGGCGGCCATCCGGGCGGTCGTCGGCAACCACCGCGAACTGGAAGACCTGGCCACTCGGTTCGGCATCCCGTTCCACCATGTGCCGTTCGCGAGCGAGCGCAAGGCCGAGGCCTTCGGCGAGCTGGGGCGGATCGTCGAGGGTTATGACCCCGACGCCGTGGTGCTCGCGCGCTTCATGCAGATCCTGCCGCCACAGCTATGTGACGCATGGGCCGGGCGGGCCATCAACATCCACCACAGCTTCCTGCCGAGCTTCATCGGTGCCCGGCCTTACCATCAGGCCTTCGCGCGGGGCGTGAAACTGATCGGCGCCACCTGCCACTACGTCACCGCCGACCTCGACGCCGGTCCGATCATCGAACAGGACGTCATCCGCGTCGACCACAGCGACTCGGTCGCCGACATGGTCCGCCAGGGCCGCGACATCGAGGCCCTGGTGCTCTCCCGCGGTCTGCGCTGGCACCTCGAGGATCGTGTTCTGGTCCACGGCCGCAAGACCGTCGTCTTCACCTGAGGTCCCGACACAGCACACCGCCCCGCGACGTGGCGTCGCGGGGCGGTGTCAAGTCTGTGTCGGCTTCGGCTTACGCCGGGTCTTCCTCGCCACCGAGCGAACCGGTGACCAGGTTGCCGATGATCTCCTCGATAGCGCCGGAGATGCCACCCTCGATTGCGTCAGACATATCTGCTCCCTTCGTCATCGGTGAGATTGTTCGTCGATCACCGTCCGCTCTCACCCGTGCGTCGGCTCGTCGCCGACGTTACATATTCATTTCGGGAATGTCTCCCCTATCAGCGAAACCCGCCTTCGCATATCGCAACAATCGGACCCACGGAAACAGCGTTATCCCAGCTGAAAGCGCAACGTTGCCCGAATTGAAATCATGGGAAATCGAATATGAACACCCGTGTAATGCATCGAAGATGCAACGTGTGGGCGCCTGCGTCAAATCATGACTCGGCCCAGAAACAGTTCAGCAGTTGATGCCGTCGGGGCCATCAACTGCTGAACCGGTGGTAAGTCGGGCCGATTCAGGTCTCCGAATCGCTGCCGCCGAGCGAACCGCCGCCGAGCGAACCCGCGTCACCGAGCCCGCCGATGATCGCCTCGACGGCACCTCCGATCGCACCCGCGAGACCGCCCTCGACTATGCCTGCCATATCCGTCTCCTCTGATGATGGTGAGATGCCAGAGTGTCGGTCGCGCGTCTCACCTGGTCACACGACTCGGGGGCGACGTTACAGACCGATCACGGAATCGTCCTGCGATATGAATAATTCTTGGTTTGGGTTCTCAAATGCCGTTCTAAACAACACATGAATCTCGCGCCATCGACCGCGGAATTCACCCGACCGGGAACATTCGCGGGGATTTCATGGTGGCATGGATCAATGGTCAGCATTCACGCGACCGGGACTAGATCACGGTCGTTGACGGCCGCCGACCGCCCGCTAGCACTCGACCTTCTCGCGGGGGGAATGCAGGAGGTCCCGGTCTATCGATGGCTTCTGGGCGAGAATTCCCCGCCCGAAGTGTTCCGGTGGTACGGCGACGTCCTCTTCACCGATCTGCTGCCGGGCCTGCGCGGCCTGTTCGCCACCACCGGGGAATTGACCGGACTGATCGCGGTGGCGGGCCCCGATCATCGGACCCAACCGGTCGACGACGAACTGGCGAACCGTACACGCCATTTCGTGGCCGCCCTGGATGGTTTGATTCCACGATTCCGTGAACTCCAGGAGAAATCGCGTGCGCTCGCGATCGATTCCGCCCACAGCATCGTGTTCGCGCTCGTCCACCCGGCCCATCGAAGGAACGGCGCTCTCGCGGCAATGCTCGAACCCGTCCTGCAGGAGGCCCTCGGCGCGGGGTCGCCGGTCACCGCCAGCACGGCAGACGCCCACATGGTCGACGTGTACGCACGGAAGTGGGGCGGCCGGGTCTACGGAGAGTTCACGCTGACCGGCGGACCGACGGTCTGGTTCCTGACCGTCGACCCGCCGCCGGCGGTCTGAGTCCCGATCAGACCGAACAACCGCCCGACTGGCTCTGCGACGACGTGCCGGTCATCTCACTGGTCAGCTGCACGTCCGAACCGCTGATGGCGAACTCGAGCCCACTGTCGGTCACCTCGAGCGAGTCGACCTGCACCTCGTCGAAGAACGGGCCGAGCGACGACGTCGTGATCTGGTCGACGATCTGCTGCGCGAAATCCGGCGGGATGCCGAAGACCAGGGCGCTGGCCTTCACGACCTCGAAGTCGACCCGGCCGTCGTTCAGCACCGGTTTGATGGTCGCCGACACCGGCACCTGGAAGACCATGACCGGGAAGGCGGCCTGCACCTCGAAGGTGCCGTCGGCCGCATTGCCGGTGATCTGCTCGACCGCGCCGACGCCACCGGTCGGGGTGCCGGTGCTCTGACCGGACGCCCCGGCCTGCTCCTTGCTGAGTTCGACGATCCGCTCGTAGGGGATGAAACCCGTACCGTCGAGACTCTGGATGTCGGTGGAGTTCTCGGTGCCAGAGATGCCGTCCGCACGCATGTGCAGACGGACGCCCCCGGCGCTGTCATCGGTGTCGACCTGTACGAACGGGATGTCGCCGCTGCCCTGCAGGAGGATCGGCTTACGGCTGAGCGACACCTCGGTCGGCACGCCGGTCAGTCCGCTGAAGGATTCCTCGAGACAGTTGGTGACCTTGTTGCGCAGGTACAGCTCGCTGCCGACCGCGGCGATGACCGCCAACAGCAACACACCGACGACGCTGAAGGCGACGATCTTGCGGGTGCTCCGCTTCTTGCGCGGGGAGGTGAGGACCGGCCCGCTGCCGGTGCCGTCGGGCGATCCCGGCGGAATCGGTCCCGAGGCGGTCGTCCCGGGCCCGTACGGGTCCTCGCCGGGCGCGAACTGCGAGGTGGGGGGCTTGGCGCCGCCGATGGCACCGGTGTCGGCATCGGACGGCGGGATGGCCGAGTAGGCCTGCGCTCCCGGGACGATCGGTTCGGTCGCGAACTGCTCGGTGGCGGGCGGCTCGCCCTGTTCGGTGCCGGACACCGGACGCCATTCGCCGCCCTGGCCTGTCGACGTCGGCTCGCCGGTCGTACCGGGCTGGGAGGGGTCCCCGGCGTGCGGATCGATCTTCGCGGTCTCGTCGGCGTTGTCCCCGGAATCGGGGCGGGGCGTGGTGCTGTCGCTCATGGGTTCCGTCCTGGGTCGTCTGACTCGCGGAGCCGCGTGTGGGCCGGCGTCACGTCGTTGTCCGTCTCGCCGCCGACCGGCAGTGGGCGCTCGTTGGCGAGGACTGCCAGTTGCGTACGGGCTTGGTCGACCAGTGCTAGGTCGAGGTCGTGCACGTCCACCCGGATGCTATCCGGATACGCGGCGACCAACGTACCGAACGGGTCTGTGATTTGGCTGTGTCCGATTCCGGTCGGCGCGCTCGACGACGCGGCCGCGTCGTCGGTGGGAAACGCCTGGTCGACGGCCACGACGAAGGTCGTCGAGTCCAGCGCTCGGGCCGAGGCGAGCACCTCCCACTGACGGAGTTTGCCCGGTCCGGAGCCCCACGACGTGGGTACCACGATCACCTGGGCGCCCCTCCGCGCGAGGTGGGTGAACAATGCGGGAAATCTGATGTCGTAGCAGGTGGCCACGCCGACGGTGACGTCGCCGACCGCGAAGGTCAGCGGCTCCGCCCCCGCGGCCACGTTCTTCGACTCGGTGAATCCGAAGGCGTCGTAGAGATGGATCTTGTGGTACCCGCGACGTGTCCCGTCCGGGTGTGCGACGACAACGGTGTTGCGGACCCGGCCGTCGCGGGCGGGCGTGAACATACCGGCCACCACCGTGACCTCCGACGCCGCGGCGACCTCGGACACCCCGCGCGCCCACGGACCGTCGAGGTCCTCGGCGACCGGCTTCAGCGGCACCCCGAACCGGCACATCGTGGCCTCCGGGAAGACGACGAGCTCGGCACCGCGCGACGCCGCGTCCGCGGTGGCCGCACGCACCGTCTCGAGGTTGGCGGCGGGGTCGTCGGTCGAACTGATCTGGGCCATCGCGACACGCATGACGGCCACACTATCCAGCCGGTGCGACGGTCTCCCACGGAACCGTGAGCACATTGTCGGACAGGCGGCGCCGCGGCACCTCGCAGTCGACCCCCCGGTCGCGCAGCAGACCCAGTGCATGCACCCATCGGGCGCGCGGGCCGTACGGCGCCAGCGGCGCGGCGATGTCCCAGCACTGATCGGCCAGGGCCAGCAGCGAGTGGATCGGCTCGCCCGGCACGTTGCGATGGATCAGCGCCTTGGGCAGTCGCTCGGCCAGTTCCGACGGACGGTCCGAATGCTCCGGCGCCCAGCTGAGGGTCAGGCTCACCGGCCCGTCGGCGTCGAGCAGCACCCAGCTGCACCGTCGGCCGATCTCGTCGCACGTCCCCTCGACAATCACCCCGCCCGGCGAGAGTGCACCGCGAATCCGGGCCCACGCGTCGTCGACCTCGTCCTCGTCGTACTGACGCAGCACGTTGAACGCGCGCACCACCCGGGGTCGCAGGCCGCCCAGCTCGAAGCCGCCGAGACCGAACCGCACGCCGGCGCGGGGCTCGACCACGCGGGCGGGATCGATCTCGAGGCCGACCATCTCCAGACTTGGGGCGACTGCGCGGAGCCGTTCGGCCATCTCCACGGTCGTGTCCGGACGCGCACCGTACCCGAGGTCGACGACGAGCGGCCGGGGCACGTCCAGGGCGGCGCGCACTTGCGAGGAGTGGACCATCCACCGGTCCACCCGCCGGAGCCGGTTGATGTTCGTCGTGCCCCGGGTGACCCGGCCCTGCGGTCTGTGCTCGATGCGCTCGGACCTGACGGACGGGCGGCCGGCTCGGATCACAAGTTCTTGTCGACCCAGTCCTTGGCGTACTCGGCCTCGGCGCGGAACAGGTCGACGAGGTTGATCAGGATCATCTGCTCGAGCTTGCCGTTGACGAACGGGACGAAGACCTTCGCCTCACTGGTCCGGCGGATCGTGCAACCACCGTTCTCGGTGGGGAAGAGTTCCTGCCAGCCGTTGAGGCTGCCCGGTCCCGCCGGGATCGAGGCGTTGTAGGTGCCCTTGGTGTTGTCCGGGTCGAACGGGCCCAGGGTCTCCTCACGGGTGATGACCATGTCCTTCTTCATCACCGTCTGCGCGAGCGCGGGCAGCTGTTCGCGACCGATCGTCTGCTTGAGGACCACCCGGATACCCGTCTCGTCGGAGACGAAGGAATCGACCTCGCAATGCGGGGAGATCATCTGGAAGCCCGCCATCATGTCGTCCCAGTACTGCTTGATGCTCTGGGCCTGGTAGAGCTTCTCCGCGGACTGCGTGTACCGAGCGGAGTAGCTGAGCCGTCGTGCCATGCAGACCAGGCTACGTCAGCGGATTCTCGGTCTCCCACTCGACGGTGTGTCCGCGCTCGGCGTCGAGCAGCGCCGACAGCTCGCTGACCACCGACTTCTCGATCTTCCCGCCGAACAGCGGGAGATTCACCGACACCTCGGCACGGTTGTCGGTGGTCGCCGGGTCACCCGACGTCAGCGTGGTGCCGGTGACGTCGACCGGCACCGGCGCCCCCTCGACCGTGGCATGTGTCTCCCCCTCGATCCGGTCGCCGACCAGGCGGTATGTGTTCTTGCGCGGGATTCGGAGGTCGCCCGGCATGACCTTGGTGACCGCGGACGGCAGCTTGTCGGCGGGAATGCCCTGCTGGATCTCGACGGTGACCGTGTCGCCGGTGATCGTCACCTTCTCGACATGCCCGTGCCCGGAGTTCATGCGCTCGACGAGGTCGTGCCAAAACTTCTCGGTGGTGTAGATCGCCCACAGACGCGCGGTGGAGAAGGGATAGGACACCGTGTGCTGCAGCTTGCTCGCCATGATGAGAACGCTACCGCCCGCCGGTTAACGTTGAGGACGTGACCGACACGCAGGCGCCGCTGAGCGCGCCCCTCGCCGAGCTGACCACCCTGCGTCTGGGTGGGCCCGCGCGCGAGATCATCCGCTGCGAAGACACCCGCACCATCGTGGAGACCATCCTCGACCTCGATGCACGGTCCGAGCCGGTCCTCGTCGTCGGCGGCGGTTCGAACCTCGTCATCGGCGATGCCGGGTTCGACGGGACGGCGGTCGTACTCGCCAGCGGCCGCGTCGAGTTCGGCTCGGGCCGTGAGTCGGGACGGCCGCACGTGGTCGCCGACGCCGGCGTGGGCTGGGACGAGCTGGTGGCCGCGACGGTCGACGCCGGTTACGGCGGGCTCGAGTGCCTCTCCGGGATCCCCGGAGCGGCCGGGGCGACCCCGGTGCAGAACGTCGGGGCCTACGGCGTCGAGGTGGCCGACATCCTCCGATCGGTTCAGGTACTCGATCGACGCTCCGGCAACCTGCGGTGGGTCTCCCCCACCGAGCTCGGTCTGGGTTACCGGACCAGCAATCTCAAGCACCGGCACGACTTCGTGGTCGTCGCGGTCTCGTTCTGGCTCAACGACGATCGCGTGAGCCAGCCGATCCGCTACCGCGAACTCGCCACCCGCGTGGGGGTCGAGCCGGACGATCGGGTCGACGCCGCCACGGTGCGCGCAGCCGTGCTCGACCTGCGCGCGGGCAAGGGCATGGTGCTCGACGCGACGGACTTCGACACCTGGAGCGCCGGCTCGTTCTTCACCAACCCGATCGTGCCGGGCGATGACGCCCCGGCGGTGCTAGACCGGATCGCGGCCCGCGTCGGCGACGATGTCGCGATCCCGACCTATCGCGCGGGCACCGATGACACCGACGCGGCGATCAAACTGTCGGCCGGGTGGCTGATCGAACGGGCGGGCTTCCACCGTGGGCACCCGGGCCCGGACGCGGCGGTCCGACTGTCGACGAAACACACTCTGGCACTGACCAATCGGGGCGCCGCGACCACCACCCAGCTCCTCGATCTGGCTCGCGAGGTCCGCGACGGCGTCGTCGAGGCGTTCGGGGTGACATTGCGGCCCGAGCCGGTTCTGGTCAACTGCAGTCTGTGACGGGAAGGGCCGGTCAGACCGCCTGGGCGTCCTTCAGATCCGCTGTCGCCCGGGAACTCTCGGCGACGACGTCGTCGAGCAGGGCGTTGAAGCGTTCGGCGGCCTCGATGCTCGACATGTGTCCGACGCCGTCGTAGACGACCAGCTCTCGCAGCGAACCGTTGCGGCGCAACACCTCGGCGATCTGCTCGGCGTGTACCTGCGGGGTGAGCCGGTCCTCGGTGCCGACGACCACGGTGGTCGGCACCGTCAACGCCTCGAGTCCGGCGGTCACATCGAGCTTCCCCATCGCCGAACCCCATCCGGCCCGAGCGCGCGGCGGGCACGAGCCGATCATCTCGTCGACGAACTCGACGTGCGCCCGGCGGGCGTGCGGCCCGAGGGCGATGTAGTGCGAGAAGCGGACGCCGTAGGACGTCTTCGGGATCGGAACCGGGACCGAGGTGATCATCTTCGCGGCGGCCGGCGCGAACGGTTTGGCGTACACCGGCAGATCGACCGGGATCAGCAGGTGGTTGTCCATGACCGCCTTGGCGGCGGTCGAGACCAGCACCACCGACGACACCAGCGACCCGACCTTCTCGGGGTACTGGGCCGCCCACGACATGATGGTCATGCCGCCCATGCTGTGTCCCACCAGGATCGCGCGGCGCCCGGGCGGCACCGCGGCCTCGAGCACCGCGTCGAGGTCCTCACCGAGCATGGCGACGGTCGGTCGGCGGTGGCCGCGCTCACTGCCACCGTGGCCGCGCTGGTCGTAGGTGACGACCCGGCGGGAGCCGCCCTCGGAGGCGGCCAGGTGGTTGATCTGCGGGTACCAGTAGGCGGTGTTGCAGGTCCAGCCGTGGACCATCACGATGACGTCGCCGGTGTCGTCGGCGCCGGGGCCGTCGGGGTCACCGTAGACCTCGACATTGAGACGGGCCCCGTCCGCGGTCGGGACCTCGAGACGTTGCGGGGGGTTGTCCGGGCGGGTGAGGAGATCGTCCGGGCCGTCGTCGACGGCGAATTCGGCCTGCAGTGCCTCGCGCGCGAGTCGCGCGAAGACGGTTCCGATTCCCAGCGCGACCACGCCCGCCCCGATCGCGGTGGCAACGCTGCCCGCACTGGCCACAGACTTCGTGTTCATCCGGCACTCCTCACCTGTCGAGGACCTCACTGGTCCTCTGCAAGGGCACCGAATCCGGCTCAGCGCCCCGTCTCGGGGTTCAATGTACCAACGTCCGTTGTCTCATAGTCCGCCTGTGCCGGCTCTGACTCCTCGTCGGCGGGCAGGACCGGCGGGGGCACCTCGGCGTCGAAGTAGGTCGCCGCCTCCCCGATCGCCTTGGAGATCTGCTCGTCGAGCGCCTTGCGGAACGTCGTCTCGACGATCTCGTGGGCGATGGGCCGAACCGTCTGGATGAGGTCGGCCATCTCGCTGACGCCGGCCTCGCCCAGGTCGGGGAGGTTCTCGTCGAAGTACTTGTCGGTGATGATCGAGACGAAGCTGGTGGCGACATCTTCGAGGTCTTCCTGAACGCGGACCCACCGGTCGAGCAGGACATCGATGTCGACCCCGCTCTTGACCAGGATCTCGGCCCCCTCGAGCAATTCCGGGTTGCGAATCGCGTAGTGCGCGCCGTCCTTCGCCAGTAGTCCGAGCTTCTGGCTGAGCGCGATCGACCGGTCGCTGGCGTTCAGCGTCTTGCGCAACTCGGTGATGGTGATCGTCGCCGCGCGCTTGAAGTTGCGGAACCGGCCGCCCTTCGGTGTGCCGCGCAGGATCTGCTCCACCCGCATGCCGTGATGCGCCGCGTGCAGCAGCTCACTGATGGTGGCGAAGGTGTAACCGCGCTCGAGCATGCGCGAGATCAGGTTCAGCCGGACGAGGTGCTGGTCGGAATACCAACCGGCGCGTCCGCGAATGGTGGGCGGCGGCAACAATCCGCGGTCCTGATAGACCCGGATGTTGCGAACGCTGACCCCGGACGCCTCCGCCAGGTCGTTGATCCGATACTCCGCCACGATGCGTCAGGCCCTTTTGCTGAACCAGGACTTGCCCTGGATGTCGTCGACCCGTTTGCGTACGTCGACGAGGTAGACGAGCATCGCGACCACTCCGATGATGCCCAGGAAGTTCACCGCACCGAAGAACCAGATGAACAGGGTCGCAGCGGCGAGGATCGAGACCCAGATGACCTTGCTCTGCCGATCCACCGCCGGGAAGGCGTCGGGCCGCTGGATGGCGGCGTGGATGAGCGCGACGGTCGAGGCGATGCCCGCGACCACCGTGAGGGTCAGCATGATCAGACTCTGGCCGTAGGCCATTACGCTGAAGAAGTCCACGTCGAACACTGTAGTCGGGCGAGTGCCGTTTGCTGCGACACCCTACGACGCGGTGCGGTCACCCGGCCCGTCGACGATCATTCGGCGCCGGGAGACGCCTTTTTCGCCGGGGCCTTTTTGGCAGCAGCCTTCTTGGCCGGGGTCTGCTTCGCGGCGGCCTTTTTCGCCGAGGTCTTCTTGGCCGCGGTCTGTGTGGTCGCAGCCTTCTTCGCCGGAGTCTTCTTTGCCGGAGCCTTCTTTGCCGGGGCCTTCTTGGCGGCGGTCTTCGCGGCAGCCCGCTCGGCCGGGCCCTTGACGGCGGCGGCCTTCTTGGCGGGCGCCTTGGCCGGCGCCGCCTTCTTCGTCGCCGCCTTCTTCGCCGGAGCGCTCTTGGCCGGCGTCTTCTTGGCCGGCGCACTCTTGGCCGGGACCTTGGTCGCCGGAGTCTTCGTCGCCGGGGCCTTCTTCGCCACTTCCTTCGCCGGCGATGCCTTCTTCGCCGCTTCCTTGGCCGGCGCCGTCGTGACCGCGGCTTTCTCGGCGGGTGCCGCCTTCTTCGCCGGTGCCGCCTTCGCCGGCGGAACGATGTCGCCTTCCGACTTCACCGGCGGCTCGATGCGTGGCTTCTCGTCGCGGGGCGCATCGTCGGTCCGGTTCGCCAGCTTCAGCGCACGTTCGCCGACCGCCCGCGTCTGCTCGGAGATCGTCCCCAGCGCGTCTTCGGTGAGACCGACGGCGTCGTTGTACACCTTCTCGAGCTTCGGCAGGTTCTCGCCGACGAGCGGTTGTGACTTGAGCTTCTCCACCGCCTCGTCGCGTCGTTCCGCCAGCGCGGTCAGCAGTCCCGCGGCCACCGCGAGGTACGCCTCGGCCACCTTGCGCAGCTCCTCCGGGGAGAACCGCGCCTTCAGATCCTCGATCTCGGCGGGCAATTCGACCGGCAGCGCCGACAGTTTGGTCCTCGCGTCCTCGAAGATGGCCAGTGCCGTGGCGAGCGCCTCGTCGATCCGGGCCTGGGCGTCGTCCCGCGAACCGGTGATCCGCGCCTCGAGCTTGGACTGTGTCGAACCGACCGTCTCGGCGAGTTTGGACTGGGTGTTCTCGACGGTCTCGGCGATCTTGGATTGCGCGTCGGCGACCTTCGCCTGGGTCGACCCGACGGTCTCGACGAGCTTCGATTGGGCTTGCTCGCTCGCGGCCTCGCCGCGCTCACGCACGTCTGCGAGCAAGGCAGCCACCTGCCCCACGGCTGTGGTCAACGGGTTCTCGCTCATCAACTACTCCTTGCCGGTCGACTCGACCGTGTTCTCTTTCCGGAACGACTCGTAGATCTCCAGCAACATCTGCTTCTGACGTTCGTTGATGGAGTCATCTGCGATGAGAGCATCACGGACCGGGCTCGCGGGCCGTTCTTCGAGTATCCCCGCCCGCACGTACAGGACCTCGGCCGACACGCGGAGACCCTTGGCGATCTGGGCGAGCACTTCCGCCGACGGTTTCCGCAGGCCGCGTTCGATCTGGCTCAGGTAGGGGTTGCTCACGCCCGCCCGCTCGGCGAGCTGGCGCAGCGAGACCTTGCCCGCGACCCGCTGGGACCGGATGAACGCACCGATGTCCTGGGCCGCGTTGGCGACGGCCTCGACCGCCTCCACCGCGATGGGGGTCGTCGAATCAGGGTCGTCGCCGGCCACCTCGACGCCGGAAACGCGGTCAGCAGTGGAGCTTTCACCCGGTGCGGCGGAGTCGGCGGCCGAGGCGCGGTCCGCGTCGGGGGACGCTTCATCCTTCTCGGACTGCATCAACGCTCCGTTCTCATGGTGGGGCCCGACGTTCGGCGATGTGTCCGACTTTCGGCCCGTTCTCCCAGTATCAACACCAGTGCTAGCCCGTGCAAGCACACAGCAAACTCCCGGTTCGACGCCGCGAACGATGCGGCGACGATGCGTCAGGAGAAGATCAGCACCGAGGTGGAGTAGATGACGAGCCCGGCGAGTGCGCCGACGACGGTGCCGTTGATCCGGATGAACTGCAGGTCGCGGCCGACCTGTAGTTCGATCTTGCGACTCGTGTCATCGGCATCCCAACCACGCACGGTCTCGGTGATGACCGAGATGATCTCCTGTGAGTAGTTCGCGGCGACGTGGTGTGCGACCCGCGCCACCCAACCGTTCATCTTCTCCTGCAGCGGCCGGTCGTCGCGGACACGTTCCGCGAGTTGGATGATGGAGTCCGACAACGTGTTCCGCAGCGTGCTGTTCGGGTCCGACAGCATCTCCTCGATGACGGCCTTGCCGGTCTGCCACGCCGTCGACGCGGCACCGGTCACCTCGTCGCGCCCGACCAGTTCGAGCTTGAGCGCCTCGAACTTGGCGATCATCTCGGGGTCGTGTTGCAGATCGTCGGCGAACTTCTCCACGAATTCGTGCATGGCACGCCGTAATTCGTGATCGGGATCCACTCGCACCTTGTAGGTGAAGTCGACGAGCTCGCGATAGATCCGGTCCCCCACCAGACTGTTGACGAACTTCGGCGTCCACTGGGGTCCGTCCCGGTCGACGACCCGATCGATCAGATCCTGGCTGCCGACCGCCCATTCATGAGCCCGGTCACACAGCAGCTGGAACACCGGCTCGAGACGATCCTCGGCGATCAGCTGTTCGAGGATGCGGCCGGTGGGCGGCGCCCACTGGGGTTCGGCCGCCCACTTCAACGCGGCCTGGATGAGTTGTTCGACATCCTCGTCGCGCAGCATCTCCGCGGCGAGCTTGATCGCTCGGGCGGCTTCGCCACTCACCCGCGGCGCGTTGCGCGGGTCGGCCACCCACGTCGACAACCGTCGGGGCAGATCCAGCTGCTCGGCTCGGTACACCACCACATCGGGCGTCATGAAGTTCTCTTCGATGAAGCCGCCGAGTTGTTCGCCGATGTCGTCCTTCTTCTTGCGGATCAGGGCCGTGTGCGGGATCGGGATGCCCAGCGGGTGGCGGAACAGGGCGGTCACCGCGAACCAGTCGGCCAGCGCGCCGACCATCCCGGCTTCGGAGGCCGCGCGGACGTAGCCGACCCAGGCCGCGACGTCGGCGCCGTCGCGATGCTCGAGGTAGCGGGTGAACAGATACACGATCGCGGCGAAGACCAAGAAGCCGGTGGCCACCGCTTTCATCTTGCGAAGGTCCCTGCGTCTGCCCTCGTCGCCGGCGCTGTTCCCGCCGAATCCGGGCGCGGACGCCGTGGCCGGCGGACCGTCGTGCTGAACGGCGACTCCTGGGATGACTGTCGATGCCATGGAACCAGTGTCACCCATCGAGCGACTACGCTGGCTGCGTGATGGCCAACCGCCCGAATCCCGCCGCGGCCGCGCGCGCCGCAGTGGCGGCCGCGGCCAACGTGACGCGCGGGCTGGAACAGGTCCTGACGACGGTCACCGAGTCGGTCGCCGAGACCGGCGCCAAACCCGACGGTCGCAAACAGCGGTGGGAGAAGCACAAGCTCGCCCGACGCACCGAACTCACCGACGGTGTCATCGCCGCGGTCCGTGAACTGGGCGCCGACGTCGGCATGGACGAGATCGCCACCCACATCGGCGTCTCCAAGACCGTCCTGTACCGCTACTTCGCCGACAAGAGCGACCTCGGCGTCGCGACGACGGTGCGGTTCTTCGAGACGACGATCTACCCGCGGCTGACCGAGGCGATCGCCGACGATCTCGACGAGTACACGCTCACCCACACCATCATCGGGGTGTACGTGCACGCCGTCGACGACGAACCGCAGCTGTACCGGTTCGCCCTGGCCAGTTCACCCACCTCATCTCCGGCGCCCGCCGATTCGGTGCGACTTGTCACCCAGTTGGTGATGGGGAATATCCAGCTGCGGATGGCCGAACGCGGCGCGGACACCACCGGCGCCGAGCTCTGGTCGCACGCGCTAGTGGGCGGTATCCAGCACGTCGTGGACTGGTGGATGACCAAACGCACCCTCAGCGCCGACGAAGTCGTGGATTATCTGACCATGATGGTCTGGAGCGCGGTCGTGGGTGTCTGGCAGGTCAACGGGTCCCGGGAGAAGTTCCTGGCGGCGCCGCCTGCGCTCTTCGATCCCCCACCCGCCGACCCCTTGCCCGCCGATCCCGCCTCCGGGACCCCCGGCGCCTGATGACGCGCGTCGCTCTCGTCACCGGCGGCAGTCGCGGCGTCGGGTACGGCATCGCTCGTGCGCTCATCGACGACGGGTGGACGACGTATGTCACGTCGCGACAGGGAACCGGCCCCGACGGCGCCCGCGCGTTGCCCTGCGATCACACCGACGACGCTGCGGTGACCGCGGTGTTCGACGAGATCACCACCGGCGCAGGAGGTCTGGATCTGCTGGTCAACAACGCGTGGGCCGCGCCGAAGGGTTTCGGCGGGTTCTCCGACCCGTTCTGGAAGCGACCGGTCGACGACTGGGACACCCTGATCGGCGTCGGACTGCGAGCGCACTACGTGGCCTCGGTGCACGCGGCCCGGCTCATGACCGACGCCGGCCGCGGGCTCATCGCCAACATCTCGTCGTTCGGCTCGCGCGGCCATCTGCACTCGGTCCTGTACGGGATGAGCAAGACCGCCCTGGACAAGATGGCCGCGGACATGGCGGTGGAGCTGCGGGGCACCGGTGTCAGCTCGATCTCGTTGTGGCTCGGCCTGATCCGCACCGAGCTGTTGCTGTCGCTGGGCGTCGACGAATTCGCCGGTTTCTCGCTCGCCCGCGCGGAGGATCCCGAGTTCGTCGGCCGGGTCATCTCCCGGCTCGCGGCCGATCCCGGGCTGTCCGACCTCAGCGGCCGCACGCTCGTCACCGCCGAACTCGGTTCCGCCTATGGGATCGTGAACAACGATGGCACGCCGCCGGATTCACATCGCACGGCGTTCGGTGGCGGGCCGCTGTTCCCACCCCCGGCCGAGCCGGCGCCCGCATCCGACCCCGAAAGGACCCCATGACCGCTGGTTGGACCACTCCCGCCGCCGATGCCCTGCGCGCCGGGGCCATCGGGCCGATCGCGTCGTTCGACCCGGAGACGACGCCGGGCTTCGACGGCGACAAGGCCCTCGGCACGGAGTTGCTCGCGCAGCGCGGCGAGGTTCTCGCCGATCTCCAGGAGTTGTTGTACGCCAACGGCCGGGCCGGTGACCACCGCTCGGTTCTGCTCGTGCTGCAGGGCATGGACACCGCCGGCAAGGGCGGCATCGTGCGCCACGTGGGCGGGATGATGGACCCGCAGGGCCTGTCGATCAAAGGGTTCGGTAAACCCACGAAAGAGGAGTTGCAGCACGACTTTCTGTGGCGAATCCACCGCGCCCTGCCGCCCGCGGGCCGGATCGGGATCTTCGACCGGTCGCACTACGAGGACGTCCTCCCCGTCCGGGTGCACAACCTCGTCCCGCAGTCGGTGTGGGAGAAACGCTACGACCTAATCAACCAGTTCGAGTCCGAACTCGTCGCCGGCGGGACCACCGTCGTCAAGTGTTGCCTCGTGGTGTCGAAGGACGAGCAGAAGAGCCGCCTCGCCGCGCGCCTCGAAAGACCGGACAAGTACTGGAAGTACAACCCGGGCGATGTCGACGAACGCGGCCACTGGGATGACTACCTCGAGGCGTATCAGGCCATCTTCGACCTGACCGATCGTGACTCCGCGCCGTGGTTCGTCATCCCGTCGAACCGCAAGTGGTTCGCGCGCCTCGCGGTGTGCGAACTACTCATCGACGCGCTCACTCGCCTCGACCTCGACTGGCCTGCCGCCGATTTCGACGTCGAGGCCGAGAAGAGACGACTCGCCGCCGCCGATTGAGCGCCCCGTGCGCCGCCAACCCGACGACAAGCGCCCAGAACGCGCCGCCGATCCCACCGAAGGTGACGCCCGCGGCCGCGGTCACGAACGCCAGTGCCGCGGGAATGCGGAACTCAGGCTTCTCGAACGCCCCCATGATCGCGGCCACGAACGTGGCCAGGAGCGCAAGTCCCGCAACGGCTTCGAGCAGTCCGTCCGGCGCGATCGCCGTGACGACGACGAGCGCACCCGACAGCACCGCTAGTACGAGGCTCGTCGACCCCGTCGCCACACCGGCGATCCATCGCCGTGATCGGTCGGCGCCCGCCTCCGGACCCGCGGCCAGTGCCGCGGACAGCGCCGCGAGGTTGATGGCGTGTCCGCCGAACGGCGCTCCGAGTACGGTTCCCGTGCCGGTCACGAACATCGCCGGACGCCAGGGCGTCTCATAGCCGAAGGACTTGAGCACGGCCACCCCGGGAACGTTCTGCGAGGCCATGGTGACGATGTAGAGCGGGACCGCCAGTCCGACGATCGCCGTCGCGTCGAAAGTCGGTGTCGTCCAGACCAACTGCGGCCACCACGACTCACCCGCCCAGCCGTCGTATCCGTCGACGGCGAGGTTGACCCCGATCACGACCAGCGCGGTGACCAGCGCCAGTGGCAGCGCCCACCGCGGCAGCCACCGCATTGCGAGGAGCCACACGATGAGGATCGGAAGTGTCGACCACGGTTGTGCGGCCAGCGACGTCATCGGCGCGAGGCAGAGGGTGAGCAGCACGCCGGCCAGCATGGCCTGGGCGATCGGCGTCGGAATCCGGCCGATGAGTTCGCCGAGTGCGGGGACCAGTCCGGTCGCGAGGATCAGCAACCCCACCACCAGGAACACCCCGACGGCCGCCGGCCACCCGGCGTCGTAGGACGCACCCGCCGACACGAGGAGTGCCGCGCCCGGGGTCGACCACGCCAGTGTCACCGGTCGGCGGGTGCGCAGCGACAGCGCAATCGATCCGAGTCCGAACAGAATCGTCAGCACGAGCAGACCCGACGCGGCTTGTGCCGGACTGGCGCCCACGGCCCGCAAGCCGGTGACCACCACGACGAACGACGAGGTGAAACCAACAAGCGAGGTGACGACTCCGGCGATGATCGGCTCACTGCGAGCCGGCGGCGCGGGACTGGTCATGTCGCGAGCATAGCGGTATCGTTCCGTAAACAGAACAGTGGTTGTCGGCAGCGACGGGAACGAGACGAGGACGATGACACCCGGCGAGGATCGACGACGCGCGGTCGGGGCCCGGATCTCCGCCATCCGAAAGCAGCGGGGCCTGAGCTTGTCAGGCCTCGCCCGGGAAGCGCGGATCGGCAAGGGTTCGCTGTCCGAACTCGAAGCTGGACAACGAAACCCGACCCTCGACACGCTGTACGCCATTGCCGGTCCGCTCGGCGTGCCGCTGTCCGCCCTCCTGGGCGAGGAATCCGGAGTCGAGGGCGCCGGCCCCCACCTCGCCGCCCGGGTGCTGCACGTCGAGCATCACGACGACGGCTCGGTCACCGAGGTCTTCTGGTTGCGCGTCAGCCCGGGCGGAACCAGGGAGTCGCCCGCGCACGGGCCCGGCGTCGTCGAGCACGTTCATGTCGTCAGCGGCCATCTCCGGGCCGGTCGCGCCGGCGAGGAACGCGCGGCGGGACCGGGCGAATCCCTGCACTGGCTGTCCGACGTTGCGCACACCTACCGCAGCGACGACGGCGCGCTCGCGGTCCTCACCATCCGGACGCCCTGACCGGCGCCGTCGAATCCCGCTCCCGCGGTGCTGTTTCCGTCCCGCTGATGAGATCTCATCAGCGGGACGGAAGCGGGGCCGCGGGACTCAGCTCATCAACTCGAACTTCTCCAGCCATGGCCGGAGCAGGCCGATGAAGGACCCGTCCTCGAGCATCGACCAGGTCCAGCGCACGACGACGGGGCCCAGCGCGCGGATCTCGTCCTCGCGCAGCTTCTCCTGCAGCACGACATCGGCCACGGTCTTGCCAGCCGCCCGCAGGCGGCCGTATTTGACCATGCCGTCGAACTCGCCGACGAGCTTCGCCTCCCAGTCGAAGTCGACACGGTAGACGCCGCTCCGCCCACAGAACTCGTGTTGCAGTCGCGGAACCGGCAGGCCGGCCTCGATCATCTGCGCCCGACTCCACGATTCGCCGACACTTTCGGCCGCCCCATCGGCCAGTGCCAGCGCACGCCGAGCCACTCTGCCCCCCTGCCGACGACGAGAGGTGAGGATCCGCCCCATTAGCTCACGATCGGCGCCTGCCCGAAGTGCCTGGTCAAAGGCGGTGAGGGCCTGTGCGAAGTCGCCCCCGGCCGCTACATCGACAGCGGTTCGCTCAATTCTGGTGACGGGTATTCCGTCGACGACTGCGAGCTCGTCTGCCGTCAGGACGGCGGCGTGGACGTGACGATGCGTCGCGATGAATCCGCCGGCCTTCTTGCCGTTGGTGACGTGGACGCGTTCGGTCTCGGGCTTCAGCAGTGGAATGCCGAGCACCGCGGCGGCCGAGACGTGACTCAGCGGCAGCTGCGGTGCGCTCGGGGGTTGTGACGTGGCGATCGCAACAGACTTGAGGCGATGCAACTCCTGGTCGCCTTCGTGCCCGGCGATGTCATCGGATGCCGGCACGTAGACGCCGGGGATGAGGCGGATCAGGTCGCCGGCGGATACCGCTGCAGCAAGCAGATTGTCGGAGAAAGCCGCGTCGAGTGCGGCGCCGCGACGGATCAGACCGTAGCGGTCCAGTGGGTAGCTGGTCATCTCTATTCGACGCAGCAGAGGGCGTTTCGGCTCCATCGGGTTTTCCCCAGCCTTCCCGCGGCCCCGCTTCCCTCCCGCTGATCAGATCTCATCAGCGGGACCGAAACACCACCGCGGGACAGGGACCTCGTCCCGAGTCGAAGGCTCCCCCACACACGACAACGCCCCCGCCGGAAGCGGGGGCGTTGCCGGATGCGACTGTGTGCGACTTACTTCGCGGTGGTCGGCTTCTTGACCGGGGCCTTCTTGGCCGGCGCCTTCTTGGCGGCGGTCTTCTTCACGGCCGGCACCGGGGTGTCCTTGGCCTCGGCGACCTTCTTGGCCGGCGAAGCCTTGGCTGCACGGCCCTTGGCCTCGACAGTGCCTGCGGCGCCGTCGATCTCCTTGGCCGCGTCGTCGGCCTGCTCCTTGACGCTGCTGCCGGCCTCTTCGATCGCGACGGCGACGTCCTCGACCTGCTCGCTCGCACGGCCGGCGAGCTTCGCCGCACGATCACCGACGAGGCGGGTCTGGGTCGACACGACGCCGAGGGCGTCCTCGGTCAGGTCGACGGCGTCGTTGTAGACCTTCTCGGCGCGCGACAGGTTCTCCTGGACGAGCGGCTTGGTGCGCAGGCGCTCGAGGGTGGCCTCGCCGCGCTCGGCGAGCGAGGTGTAGAGGCCGTAGGCCTTCTCGACGTAGGGGTCGGCGAGGCGCTTGAGCTCCTCGGCGGTCAGCTTGCCGCGCAGCTCGTCGAGGTCGCTCGGGACCTCCTCGGACAGCGAGCCGATGCGGGTCTTGGCCTCGTCGAAACGCGTCTGGGCGGTCTCGGGCAGATCCGTGATCAGGGTCTTGGTCTCGGCGTAGCGGGCCTCGAGACGCGACTGGGCGGTCTCGGCAGCAGCCTCGGTGCGCTCACGCAGTTCGGTCAGCTTCTCGGTCACCTGGGCGAAGGCGTAGTCGCCGGCGCCGACGGCGGCATAGAGGGGGGCGTAGTTACGTTCGGTGGTGGTCACAGTGGACTCCTTCGGTCGGGTCACCAATCGCGCTGCAGCACATGCGGTCTCGTTGATCTCGGCGTCTTCGCCGGGCGCATGTCGGAACAATCCGTCGCCTGCCGCCTCGAAACGGTCGGTGTTGCAAGCCAATTCGATCCGGCTCACACCGCGCGAGATAAGGGAACCGCGGCGCCATCGGTATTGGTGTTTCCGTTAACCAGTATCCACGCCGTGCTAGCAAATGCAAGCATCTTGCTAACACTCGTGACGCAGGTCACCCCAGACGGCCCGCCGGACCGGCGTCGATCAGGCGTACCGGTAGAAGCCGTGGTCGGCCTTCTTGCCCAGTCGCCCCGCCTCGACCATGCGCAACAGCAGTGGAGGCGGTGCGTAGAGCGGCTCCTTGAACTCCTCGTACATCCGGTCGGCGATGGCCTTGATCGTGTCGAGTCCGACCAGATCGGCCAGCTTGAGGGGACCCATCGGGTGCGCACACCCGAGGACCATGGCCTTGTCGATGTCGTCGACGGTCGCGACACCGCTCTCCACCATCCGGATGGATGAGAGCAGATACGGGACCAGCAACGCGTTCACGACGAACCCGGATCGATCGGCCGACCGGACCACCTGCTTGCCCAACACGTCGTGGGCGAAGGTCTCGGCGCGCTCGACGATCTCCGGAGCGGTCGTCAGGGTGGTGACGAGTTCGACCAGCGGGAGAACCGGTACGGGGTTGAAGAAGTGCATGCCGATGACGCGCGCGGTGTTCTGGGTTGCCATGCCCAGCTTCATGATCGGGATGGACGAGGTGTTCGACGCCAGGACTGCCCCGGGGTCGGTCACGACCTTGTCCAGTTGGGCGAAGATCTCGGTCTTGACCGCTTCGTCCTCGACGACGGCCTCGCACACGAGGTGGCGATCGGCGAAGTCGCCCAGGTCAGTGGTGAAGCGGAGTCGCATCGACGCCTGGTCGCGTTCGCGTTCGGTCAGTTTGCCGCTCGACACACCGCGATCGAGTGATCGGAGAATCCGGGCGCGACCGGCGACGACGAGTTCCCGGCTGTACTCATAGACGAGCACGTCGGCGTGGGCCCGCGCACACACCTCGGCGATCCCCGCGCCCATCTGTCCCGCCCCCACCACGCCGACGCGGGAGATCTTCTGGTTTGTCATGTCGGCTCCTCGGGTGGAAACGTCTTCGGCAAGAACCGATTTCGCAAGAACATGGGTGACCCACCGGGCACGCGCCGAGCCCGGGATACGCCAACAGGCGGCCCGCAGCGAAAGCCGCGGACCGCCTGCCTGGTTCGCCTAGATCACGACGGTGGCGAGTTCCTAGTGGAACTGGCCTTCCTCGGTCGAGCCCTTGAGAGCAGCGGTCGAGGTGTTGGGGTCGACGGTGGTGGCGATGTTGTCGAAGTAGCCGGCGCCGACCTCACGCTGGTGCTTGACGGCGGTGAAGCCGCGCTCTTCGGCAGCCTTGAACTCGCGGTTCTGCAGGTCGACGAACGCCGACATCTGCTCGCGGGCGTAGCCGTAGGCCAGGTCGAACATGCCGTAGTTCAGCGAGTGGAAGCCGGCCAGCGTGATGAACTGGAAGGTGAAGCCCATGGCGCCCAGCTCGTTCTGGAACTTCGCGATGGTGCTGTCGTCGAGGTGCTTGCTCCAGTTGAACGACGGGCTGCAGTTGTAGGACAGCAGCTGGTCGGGGTACTCGGCCTTGACGGCCTCGGCGAACTTGCGGGCCAGCTCGAGATCCGGGGTACCGGTCTCCATCCAGATCATGTCGGCGTACGGCGCGTAGGACTTCGCACGCTCGATGCACGGCTCGATGCCGTTCTTGACGTGGTAGTAGCCTTCGGCGGTGCGCTCACCGGTGACGAACTGCTTGTCGCGGTCGTCGACGTCGGAGGTGATCAGCGTCGCGGCCTCGGCATCGGTGCGGGCGATCACGACGGTGGGGACACCGGCGACGTCGGCGGCGAGACGAGCCGAGTTCAGGGTGCGGACGTGCTGCTGGGTCGGGATGAGCACCTTGCCACCGAGGTGGCCGCACTTCTTCTCCGACGCGAGCTGATCCTCCCAGTGGGTACCGGCGGCACCCGCGGCGATCATGGCCTTCTGCAGTTCGTAGACGTTGAGGGCGCCGCCGAAGCCGGCCTCACCGTCGGCCACGATCGGCACGACCCAGTTGTCGACCGAGTTGTCACCCTCGACGCGGGCGATCTCGTCGGCACGCAGCAGCGCGTTGTTGATGCGACGCACGACGCTCGGGACCGAGTTGGCCGGGTAGAGCGACTGGTCGGGGTAGGTGTGGCCGGACAGGTTCGCGTCACCGGCGACCTGCCAACCCGAGAGGTACACGGCCTTCAGGCCGGCGCGGACCTGCTGCACGGCCTGGTTACCGGTGAGAGCGCCCAGGGCGTTGATGTAGCTGCCGTCGCCCTTGGTCACGCCGTCCCACAGGATCTCGGCGCCGCGGCGGGCGAGGGTGTGCTCCTCGACGACCGAGCCCTGGAGCTCGGCGACCTGCTCGGCGGTGTAATCGCGCTTGATTCCCTTCCAGCGCGGGTTGGTGTCCCAGTCCTGCTGGATCTCCGCGGCGGTACGGGGCTTTCCGACGTTGCTCATTGGCTGCTTCGCTTTCGTTGTCCTGCTCGTCCCGACCGGGGACCGGATCGGGGCGACGGCCCGGCGCGCCGCCGGAACCTCTCTGCTGACAGACAGCCGATGCCCTCGCCTGGGGTGTGTGATCGCGATCGGCGTCAGTCTCGGCCGAATTTGCGAACCCAGTCGACTTGGTATCGGTGGTGCCTGCAGCAAGGGTGCCACAACACAAACCCGCAGGTCCAACCCTCGAAGCGTGTAAATGTGGGCTATTTTTCGCCACCGGTTTGCAAAGTTTGCGAATATGGTTCTGTGAACGCAAGGCCCACTTCCGCCAAAAAGTACGTCCGTACTGGGATTTTCTACTCACGAGTAGTCGAGCCGATCCTGGGGCCCGGAGGTCCTCGGACCCCCACCCGGACGACCGGATACCCGAAAGTGATGTCCATCACACCTGGGCGGAACGGTCCGCGGACAGCGGACGGCGGCCGTCAGGGTGTGGTGACGCGCTCGACGGCGGTCTCGAAGAGATCCGCGAACACCGACGGTTCGATCGGCTCCACCGGGATGGACGGCGGATCGCTCGCACGGGTGGTCGCACCCGACACCGTCAGCTGCATCGTCAACGGCCCGGATGCCGGCCGGTCGAGCACGGCGTACCCGGCGAACCCGATCTGCCGCCGGACACCGCCGTCGGGCAGGGTCGTCGTGACGTCGGATCGCGTGAGCAGCATCTGCTCCCCTGGCAGCAACCCGCCGTCGATCTCCGGCTGGGGCAGTTCGGTGTACACCGTGAGCACCCGACTGCCCGCGAGGTTGCCGGTGGTGATCTCCGTCGTGGTCCGAGAGCAGCGGCCGGTCGTGGTGAGCCGGTCGGCGTCGATGTCGCGCGATGCGGTGGTGACCAGTTCGACGAGGGTGCCCGTCGCGCCGTCACGGGCGGCCAGCACCGCCGAGTTGTCGGCGGTCAGCTGGTCGTTGAGCGCGGCGTCGGAGGTGGGCCGGCAGTACTCGGGCGTGACGCGCACCGATCGGGAGGCGTCGATGGCGGCCCGGTTCCCGGCGACGAGATCCGCCACCGACAGCGGGGCGGAGGTGTACGCGGGCGGCAGCTGGGCTTCGGACAGCACGAGATCGGCGGGACCGCGGGGAGCCGTCGCTGCTTCCGGATCGCCCGCGCACCCCGCGAGGCCGAGCGCCACTGCCACGACCGACGCGGCCAGCGCTGCCGGCGGGCGGCGTCGGCCGAGGAGGGGTAGCACGCGGTCACCGTACCCTGGGAACGACGCGCGAAGCGGCAGCACCTGTCCGGGAGGTGGACGATGAGCAGGACCTACGTGGGCTCGCGGTTGCGCCAGTTGCGTTCCGAGCGCGGCCTGTCGCAGGTTGCGCTCGCACAGACCCTGTCGATCTCGGCGTCGTACCTGAACCAGATCGAACACGATGCCCGTCCGCTCACCGCGTCGGTGCTGTCGAAGATCACCGAGGCCTTCGGCGTCGACGCCGGGTTCTTCGACTCGCAGGACGATGTCCGGCTGGTCGCGGAGCTGCGTGAGGCCCTGCTCGACGACGACCTCGAGGCCTCCCCCGGCGCACTCGACGCCCAGGGGCTCAGCGCGATGGTCGCCTCGCATCCCGAGATGGCCCAGGCGATGGTGAACCTGCACCGCCGCTACCGGGTCGCCACCGACCAGCTCGCGGCGGCGACCGACGAGCGGGGCGACCGCAGCATGCGGGGCACCATCAGCGCGCCGCACGAGGAGGTGCGGGACTATTTCTACCAGCGCCGCAACTACATTCACGAGCTCGATGTCGTTGCCGAGGAGATGACGACCCGGATGCGGATGCACTCCGCCGACATCCGGCGCGAGATCATGAACCGCATCGAGAGCGTCCACGGCGTCAGCATCGTGCGCCGCGTCGACCTCGGGGACTACACCCTGCACCGGTTCGACCGCGAGGCCCGGCGTCTGGAGTTCTCCGCGTCGCTCTCGGCAGGTCAGCGGACTTTCAAACTCGCCAGCGAGCTCTGCTATCTCGAGTACCAGGATCTCCTGGACAAACTCGTCGACGAGGCGAACTTCAGCGGTGAGGACGCCCGGGCGCTGGGACTACTCGGTCTGGCGAACTACTTCGCCGCCGCAGTCGTCCTTCCCTACAGCCAATTCCACGGCGCCGCAGAGGATTTCCGGTACGACATCGAACGCCTCTCGGCCTTCTACGCCGTCTCCTACGAGACGATCTGCCACCGCCTCTCGACGCTGCAGCGGCCCAACCTGCGGGGCATCCCCTGGTCGTTCGTGCGCGTGGACCGGGCCGGGAACATGTCGAAACGACAGTCCGCCACCGGATTCCACTTCTCGTCCAGTGGCGGCACCTGTCCGCTGTGGAACGTCTACGAGACGTTCGCCTATCCCGGCAAGATCATCACCCAGATCGCCGAGATGCCCGACGGCCGGAACTACTTCTGGGTTGCGCGCACCGTCGAACGCCGCGCCACCCGCTACGGACAGCCCGGCAAGACCTTCGCGATCGGCATGGGATGCGAACTGCGCCATGCCGCGCGGGTGATCTATTCCGACGGTCTGGAGATCGGACCGCAGGCGCATGTGACCCCGATCGGCGCCGGCTGCCGGGTGTGTGAGCGGACCAACTGCGCCCAGCGCGCATTCCCCGCAGTCGGAGCGTCACTCCGCATCGACGAACACACCAGCAGCGTCTCGCCGTACATGAGCCTCACCGAAACGCGCCCCGCCGCGCCCTGATCCGCCCCCCTCTGCTCCCTGAGGTGCGAGGAGCGATAGCGACGAGCCACGAAGGGTCGCAGCACAACTCATCGACACTCGTCCCGAGCGGGCACTCCGCGCAGACGTTCGTCGAGCCAGGTCGCGGTGTCCGGGAACCCGACCGCAGCCGCCGTGACGTGCTCGGCCTCGTACTCCCGATACGTCACCGTCGCACCGAGATCGCACTGCTGGGCGGCGAGCGCCCGCGCCTGGGTTGCGGGAACCCACCACTCGTAGCGCCCGTGGTAGATCAGCAACGGCATCGACGCCTTCAGATCCGACATGGACGTGACCTCGAAGAGCTCTTCGGCGATCGCGGAGTGGAACGGATCGGGGTCGGTCGACAGGAGCTGCGTCGGCAGGTGAGCGATCCCGAGGTTGCCCATGTCATCGGTGCAGATGTTGCGGATCTCCGACGTCGCAAGCCATCTCGCGAGATGGTTCGACATCCGGAGGACCTCGGGCCGTTCTCGGGCGACGCCGAGCATCGCGGCGTGGAAGACCCCGGACGCGAGGTTCGCGTTCATGGCGCCGGCGAGTGTCCGGTAGTCGGCGGGCACCCCGCCGATGGCCGCACCCACGAACCGTCCGGCGATGTCGGGCGCATACTGCGCGGCCAGCTTGGCCGCGCCGTGGGTGGCGATCGCCCCGCCGGAGTAGCCGACCATGGCGACCGGTCCGCGGGCGAAGTTCGCCGGGTCGAGAGCGCCGGCCGCGCGCAACGAGTCGAGGATCACGTGGCCCGCGACATACGGTTCGGCGTAGGCCATCCGGGGCCCGGTGTGGTCGGGCACGAGCACCGCATAACCCCGGTCCAACGCGAGCTGGGTGAACGGCGGGATGAGATCGGTCTCGTTCGTGTTGTTGGTGAAACCGTGCGCGTAGGTGAAGCCCGTCGTGCACTTGGTGCCCAGCGCGACGATCGGCGAGTTGTTGACCAGGACGGGGCGGTCGCCCCGCCCGGTCCAGGCCTTGGCCGGCAGCAGCAGGGTGGCCGTGCCGAACATCGGGGCGCCGTTGGCGTCGGTCGTCCGGAACTTGACCTGCCGCGCCGATCGCAGCGGGACGACGACCAGGGGCTGTGCCACCCGGGTCACCGACCGCGTGGTCAGGACCTCACCGGGTGTCCGCGCGGCCAGACCGGCCGGCCAGTGGTCGAAGAACCGGTCGCCACTGGGCGACGGCATGATCGCCTCGCGCAGTTCTTGCAGTTCACGGGAGGCGCCGGGAATCCGGGACCGTTCCGGGATGCGCGACAGCTTCTCGACCGGCGGCGCCGGGATCAGGCCGTCGACGTCCGCCGGCAACTGTGGCGGGACCGCGGTGAGATTGGGCGGCTCGGCATCGGCGGGACCACTCGTCCCGGTCGGGCCCGCGAGGAGCGCCACGGCGGCACACGTCGCCGTCACCGCGACCGCTGCTCGTCGGACCGATCGTCGTAGAACACCCCTGGTCGGCATCGCCAACCTCCCGTCTCACCTCGGCCATCGTCGAGTCGCCCGCCCCCCGGCAGCACCTCTGACGACTCGAACCGCGATGACCTCCGCCAATGCTAGTCGGTGACGACGGCCTGCGCGGGAGCGACCATCCATGGCGGCACCCATGTAGTCCGGTCGGGTGACACGCGAAACCGCCTATCGCGCCGCACATCACGGTTGCGTCTCGGTGCGGCGACCATCGATGCGCAACGGAGGTCCGCGCCGGGTCGACTGTCCTAAGGTCACCGACGAAGCGCTCTTCGACGCGGAGGCACCGCCATGACGGAAACCCGGCACGCGCTTCGACGCCGGGCGGTGTGGGCGGCCACCGTGCTGGTGGCCGCCGTCGGCTCGCTGGTGGCCGCCGTCGGCTCGCTGTCCGCCGGACCATCGGCCGCGGACCCGCCGAACATGATGCCGCTGCCGCCGCCCGTCGCAGGCGCGATCGACCGCGTGGTGCCACCGCCGCCGATACCGCGGCTCCGCACGATCCCGCCTCGTGCGCGGGCCGACGGATTCGACCACCGCGCACTCGAATTGCGCGAAGCGATCCTGCCGTCCCCCACGGGTGACCCGATGTTCGACCGCTGGCCGGCCGACCTGGATTCACGCACGCCGGGAGACGTGATCGCCACCCGCGACGTCACCGCCGCCGCCGGGCCGGTGGTGACCGTACCGCTCCGATCGGCAACGCTGATCAAGTTCCGCAGCACCGATGCCGTCGGGGCGCCGATCTACGGCACCGCGACCCTGCTGGTCCCGCGTCGAACGGCCAGAGCACCGACGCCGATGCTCGTGAACAACCTGCCGATCGACTCACTCGGTGCCGCCTGCACACCGGGACACACACTCGCACATGGGTTTTCCATCGCGACGGGCGTCACCGACCTGATCCCGCCGACGACCCAGTTGGCGCTGCACGAGGGCTATGCGGTGCTCGTGCCCGATCACCAGGGACCCCGGATGGCCTACGCGGAGCCGGTGCTCGCCGGGCACGTGATCCTCGATGCCGTCCGCGCGACCCTCCATGTGCGCCCGGAATTGTTGCGCCGCAGTCGGATCGCCATGACCGGGTACTCGGGCGGTGCCATCGCCACCCACGGTGCGGCGAAACTACTGGGCGAGTACGCACCCGAGCTCACCGACCGTGTCGTCGGCGCGGCTCTCGGCGGTGTCCCGGCTGACTTCCGCATGCTGGTCGGGAGCATGAACGCGAACCTCGCGACCGGCCTGTTCCACGCGGCCACCGTCGGCATCGCGCGCGAGCGTCCAGAGATCCTGGCCCTCGCGAACCGGCCGGCGCGCTGGCTCGCGTCGTCGCCGTTGAAGAACGTGTGCGTGATCCCCGAGGCGGTGGCCGGCGGCACCTTCCTGCCGATGCAGTTGCTCTCGAGTGATCCCGACCCGTTCCGGTCGCCGACCGCCGAGCGGATCTATCGGCTGACCGCGATGGCCGACCGCGCCTCCGTCGTCCCCCTGCTGATCTACCACGGCACCCACGAGTGGTGGATACCCGCGGCCGGCGCCCGCACCCTCTACCGCGAACAGTGCGCCCTCGGCGCGGTCATGGCCTACCGCGAGGTCTTCGGTGAACACGTCAGCGCGGCGCTGCTCGGCTTCCCCGTCGCCCTCGACTGGCTCGACCGCCGGCTACGCGGCGAGCCGGCCGTCGACGAGTGCCGCCGCTGAGCGTCGAGCCGCCCCGGTCAGAAGACGAGGACGCGAAGGTTCTCGGCGACGCACGCGGGCTTCGCCTCACCCTCGATCTCGACGGTGTTGGTGACGACCATGTTCACGCCCTTGGGGGTCTCCTCGATCGAGGTGATCACCGCGTTCGAGCGGATGCGGGCGCCGACCTTCACCGGGTTCGGGAAGCGCAGCTTGTTCATGCCGTAGTTCAGGACCAGCTTGGGACCTTCGACGGTGAAGATCTTCCCCGCGATCATCGGCAGCAGCGACACCGTCAGGTACCCATGCGCGATGGTCGTCCCGAACGGACCGGACTTCGCACGCTCGGGGTCGACGTGAATCCACTGGTGATCGCCGGTCGCATCGGCGAAGGCGTCGACCCGTTCCTGGGTGATCTCGAGCCACTCGCCCGAGCCGAGGTCCTCGCCGATCGCGGCCTTCAGTTCATCGACACTGGTGAACGTCCGTGTGGTGTGCGTCATAGTCCGCGTAGTCTACCGTGGGCCCATGGGCACACCTCGCGTCGCACCGGGTGGTTTCCGGGAGCTCGGGCCGGTCAATTTCGTCTTCGCGCGGGGGGCCGCACGCGTCATGGGTGTCGACGACGCGCACATCTTCTCGACCCTCGGTCGCGCGAAAGGTTTGTTCCGCGGGTGGCTCCACTTCAGCAGTCGCCTCATGCCGTTCGGTGTGTTGTCGCGGAAGGACTCCGAGATGGTGATCATCCGGGTGGCCCACCTGCGGCATTGCGACTACGAACTCGACCATCACCGACGCCTCGGCCGTCGGGCCGGGATCACCGCCGACGAGTTCGACCGCATCCTCGAGGGGCCCGACGCCGGGTGGGGTGATCGTGAACGGGCGATCCTGCGCGCGGTCGACGAACTCGTCGAGACCAAGGACGTCTCCGACATCGCCTGGCAGGCGTTGTCCCGGCACCTCGACGACCGGGGGCTCATCGGGTTCACCCTGCTCGTCGGTCAATACGACAGCCTCGCGACCACCATCCACACGCTGCGCGTCCAGCGCGACGCCCGCTCCTGACTGCGACACCCCTGACATGGAGTCGATCGCGCAGCGCCTGATGCGCAACGAGTATTTCGCCGAGATCTACGAACATCTCTGGCGGCCGACCTTCACCCGGCTCTTCAGCCTCGGCGGCCGTTCCACCGCCGACTTCGACCGTGCACTACGCGCCTACCTCGCCCGCCCCGGCGACCGGTTGGTCCTCGATGTCGCCTGCGGCCCCGGCAATTACACACGCGAGATCGCCGACGGACTCACCGGCGACGGTCGCTGCATCGGCATCGACTTCTCCGCGCCCATGCTGGCGCGGGCCGCGCAGACCAACGCGGTGGGGCGGGCCGCGTTCCTGCGGGGTGATGCCCACGCATTGCCGTTCGCCGACAACACCTTCGACGTGGTG
Organism: Gordonia sp. NPDC127522; assembly: GCF_042672305.1. Classification (NCBI taxonomy): domain Bacteria; kingdom Bacillati; phylum Actinomycetota; class Actinomycetes; order Mycobacteriales; family Gordoniaceae; genus Gordonia; species Gordonia sp. NPDC127522. The sequence continues at coordinate 70,323 of NZ_JBHXVK010000001.1, read as the reverse complement.
ACCTGCCTGGCGGCGCTCTATCTGATCCCCGACCCGCTACCGGTCGTCGACGAGCTGGTGCGGGTGACCGCACCCGGTGGCGAGATCGTGGTCTTCACCTCGGTGACGACGCCGCTCACCTCGTTCCCGGGCGTCCGGCCGCTCGCCGGGGCGAGCGGGTACCGGATCTTCGACGACCACGAGATCGTCGAGCGCCTCCGACGCGCCGGAGTGACCGATATCGAGCAGACGATCACCGGTCAGGGCCAGTTCGTGCTGGCGCGCAGGGCGGCGTCGTAGGCGGCCCGAGGCGCGTCAGAACTCCCGGTAGTCGCGGACCGTCATCCGCGGCCCGCGCCGCTCCGGACGGGCGCCGCGTCGGGCGACCAGCCTGATGATCCGTTGACGTTGCCCCGCATAGGGTTCGAGCAGTTCGAGCATGCCGGCGTCGTCGACCGCCTCGCCGATCAGGGTGAGCCCGACCAGTTTCGGGATGTGATAATCGCCGACGTTGACCACGTCGGGGTCGCCGAGTGACCGCGACAGCGTCTCGGCCTCGGTCCACTGTCCGACGCCGCGCAGGACGGTCAGCTTTCGCGCATGACGTTCGACGTCGATGGTGGCCGCGCCGCGGATGGTCCGCATGCGAACCGGTTCGATTCCGCTGCGGTGCCACTCCCAACTCGGAATCCGCACCCAGTCCTCCCTGGGCGGCGGCACCCGCATGGTCTCCGGCACCGGCCCCGGTGCGGGAGAACCGAAGCGTCGCACCAGGTAACGCCAGGCACGAAACGCCTCGGCACCGACGACCTTCTGCTCCAGGATCGCCGGCACGAGGGCCTCCCACACCCGATCGGTGCGCGAGAGCCGCAGACCCTCGGCGCGCCGGACGAGTTCGGCCACAACCGGATCGCGCGGCACGAGGGCGGCCGGATCGTCGGCGGCCCCGAGGAAGACCGGCATCTGTTCGAGCAACCAGTCCGCGCCGGGTCCCCACGCGCGCCCGAGAACGACGCCGGACCGCACGGCGATCGTCAGGGTGCCCGGCCCGTCGGGGGTGTACACCGCCCGCCAGACCGAACCGTCCCCGGCGTACACGAACGACGGGTCGCCTGCACCCCGCCGGTGCAGGCCCACCGTCCCCGGCAGGTCGAGCGGCCACGGGAGCTTCCACTCCCGGGACCGCTCGTCGGCACTCAAGCGACTACAGGTTGATCATGTGCCCGAGAGCGCCGTGGAACGTCTCCTGCAGGGCTTCCGACATGGTCGGGTGGGTGTGCACGTTGCGTGCCAGTTCCTTGGCGGTGAGGTCCCACTTGTGGGCCAGCGTCATCTCGGGGAGCATCTCGGAGACGTTGTCGCCCACCAGATGTCCGCCGAGCAGCTCGTCGGTGTCGGCATTGGTGACGAGCTTCGCGAAGCCCGTGGTCTCGCCGAGGCCCTGCGCCTTGCCGTTGGCCGAGAACGGGAAGGTCGTCGCCTTCACGTTGTAACCCTCGTCCTTGGCCTGCGCCTCGGTGAGCCCGAAGGAGGCGACCTGGGGCTGGCAGAACGTCGCGCGCGGCATGAACCGGTAGTCGCCGAGGGTCATGGTCTCGACACCGGCGATGGTCTCGGCGGCCACCACGCCCTGCGCCTCGGCGACGTGGGCGAGTTGCAGCTTGGCGGTGACGTCACCGATCGCGTAGATGTTGTCGACGTTGGTGCGCATGTAGTCGTCGATCGCGATGGCGCCGCGGTCGGTCAGCTCGACACCGGTCTTGTCCAGGCCGAAGCCGTCGACGCGCGGGGCGAATCCGACGGACATGAGGACCTTGTCGACGGTCAGCTCGCCCTCTTTGTCCTTGGCGTCGGTGTAGGTGACGGTGACGCTGTCGCCGTTGTCGGTGACCGACTGGACCCGGGTGGAGGTCAGCAGTTTGATGCCGAGCTTCTTGTATTCCTTGGCGAGCGCCTTCGACGCGTCGGCATCCTCGTTGGGCAGCACGCGGTCGAGGAACTCGACGATCGTGACGTCGACACCGTAGTTGGCCAGCACATAGCCGAACTCCATGCCGATGGCGCCCGCACCGACGATGACGATGGACTCGGGCAGCTCACGGGTGAGGATCTGGGTCTCGTAGGTGACCACGTTCTCCGACAGCTCGACGCCCGGGAGCAGCTTGACCGTGGAGCCGGTGTCGATGATGACGTTGTCGAACGTGATCTCCCGATCGCCCACCTTGATGGTCTTGGCGTCGGTGAACACGCCATACCCGTCGATCTCGGTGATCTTGTTCTTCTTCATCAGGTAGTGGACGCCCTTGACGATGCCGTCCGACACCTTGCGGCTGCGGTCGAACGCCGCCCCGAAGTCGAAGGACACGTCACCACTCATGCCGAAGGTCTTGGCCTGATGGTTGAAGATGTGCGCGAGCTCGGCGTTCCGCAGCAGCGCCTTGGACGGGATACATCCGACGTTCAGACACACACCGCCCCAGTACTTCTCCTCGATGACGGCGGTTTTCATGCCCAGTTGAGCCGACCGGATCGCGGCTACGTACCCACCTGGACCTGCACCCAATACAACTGTTTGAAAGTGTTCAGCCACGACCGCCAGCCTACGTCCCGACCGACCGTCGCCGCAGAGTGTCCCAATACTCGCCGGTAGCAACCAGCGTATTCAATCATTGATTGAAACATCGACTGAACTGTGCTTTCCTCGACGTGTGACCCAGACCACGCGCGCCGGACGCGGTGGGCGCGGCGATTCGACGTCGCTGCCCACCCGCGACGCCCTGCTGGCCGTCGCCGAACGTCTCTTCCTCGCCGAGGGATACGACAAGGTGTCCGTCCGGGCGATCTGCGCGGCCGCCGAGGCGAACCCGGCCGCAGTGCACTATCACTTCGGCACCAAAGACGACCTCACCATCGCGCTGCTGGAGTCTCGCCTGGGTCCGCTGTGGGCCGACCCGCTGGCCTCCCTCGACCCGGCCGCGACGCCGATCGCGCGTGTCGTCGACGTCGTGGTGGCCCCCTTCGTCGACCTGCAGTCCGACCCGACCGGACATCTGCACCTACAGCTGCTCGCACGGTTTGTATTCGCCCATCCCACCGCGAGCTGGACGTCGCGCTGGTTCGATCTCGATCCGTTCGCCGACATGCTCGCCGAGGCCGTCCCCGGCCTGACCGCGACCGAAGCGCGCCGACGCTGGGCACTCGCCTTCCAGCTGATCCTCCTGCGGTTCGGCGGCACCGAGACCTCGAGCCCCGCCTCCGTGACGGCCCTGTCCGGCTTCGTCACCGCCGGACTGACCGCACCCGCCACGTGAGACACGAGTGAGAGGACCCGTTGTGGACAGCCCCACCACCGGACCGTTCAGCCCCGCCCGGCTGGGACCGCTGCACCTGCGGAACCGCCTGATCAAATGCGCCACCTTCGAGGGGATGACGCCCGACGCCCTGGTGACCGACGAACTCATCGAGTTCCATCGCGAGGTCGCCGCCGGCGGGGTGGCCATGAGCACGGTCGCCTACTGCGCGATCTCACCCGAGGGCCGCACCGACCGCCACCAGATCTGGATGCGCCCCGACGCGGTTCCCGGATTGCGGAGACTCACCGACGCCATCCACGCCGAAGGAGCGCTCGCGGCGGCCCAACTGGGGCACGCGGGCGCGGTCGCGAACTCGGCGTCGAACCGGGCCGCCTCCCTGGGACCGTCACGGATACCCGCGCCGATGGGGATGTCGGTGACCCGTGCGATCAGCGTCGGCGACATCGCCGACCTGCGGACCACGTTCCGCCGGGCCGCACGGCTTGCGGTGGACTCCGGCTTCGACGGACTCGAGATCCACTGCGGCCACAACTATCTCATCTCCAGCTTCCTGTCCCCGCTGCTGAACCGGCGTCGTGACGCCTACGGCGGGAGCCTCGTCAACCGCGCCCGCCTCGCCCGTGAGGTGGTCGAGAGCGTGCGCGACGAGGTCGGGGACCAGGCTGCGATCTGGGTGAAGCTCAACCTCTTCGACGGCGTCGGCCGGGTCGACCTCGAGCGCTCGCCCGCGGCGCGGACCCGGGGCCGGGCGAGGCTGAGTGGCTTCAACGTCGACGAGGCATGCCAGGTGGCACAGCTGCTGGAATCCGACGGCCACCTCGACGCCATCGAACCGACCGCGGGTAGTTCACTGCTCAACCCGATGTACCTCTTCCACGGCGAGGCACCCCGCAAAGAGTTCGCCGATGCGTTCTCCGGTGCGATGAAGTACGGACTGAAGGCCTTCGCACCGGTCTTCCTGAAGCACTACCGCTATCACGACGCCTATCTGCTGCCTCTCGCGCGCGAACTCCGCAAGGCCGTCGATCTGCCGCTCATCCTCCTGGGCGGCGTCACCGATCGCGCCTCGATGAACCTCGCGCTCGCCGAGGGCTTCGATTTCATGGCGATGGGGCGCGCGCTCCTGCGTGAACCCGACCTACCTCTGCGCCTCGCCGCCGACCCGTCGACGACGTCGAAATGCGTCCACTGCAATCTCTGCATGCCGACGATCTACTCCCACACCCGATGCCCGGTCCGGACCGGCGAGGTCCCCGACCCGGCGGCCGCCCACCATTAGGGTGGGGGCCATGCCTCCCCGCCGTCGCAAGGACACCCCGCCACCGGCGACCGGCGGTTCGGAGAAGGAGGTGCTGGTCGGTTTCCTCGACTATCTGCGCGCCTCCGCGGTGGCCAAACTCGACGGCGTCTCCGAGGTCGACGCCCGTGCGGCCGCGGTGCCGTCGGGCACCAGCCTGTTGGGGGTGGTCCGCCATCTGACGTTCGTCGAACGGTTCTTCTTCCTGGGCGAGGACGCGGACGACTGGCAGGCGACGTTCGCATGCCCCGACGACGAGACCGTGGCGTCGGTGCAGGCGGCATACCGCCGCGCGGTGTCCGAGGCCGGCGAGGTCATCGACGCCTACACCGATCTCGCCGAGGCGGCGCCCAGGGCGTGCGGACGTCGCTCCTCCCCGTCGATGCGGTGGGCGTTGACCCACATGATCGAGGAGACCGCCCGTCACGCCGGCCATCTCGACATCATCCGCGAGGGCGTCGACGGCCGGACGGGCCGCTGACCGTCAGCGCCGGATGAACTCGCCGTTGCTCTCCTCGTCGTCGTAGTACTCGATCGTCATACGCGGGCCGTCGAACGTGACCTGCGAGATCGAGCCAGGTTCGGCGTTCTCGTTGAGCAGGGTGAAGGTGAAGGTGTTGCCGTCCCAGTGGGAGAGCTCGTGTTTGCGGACGCCGCCCGGCCCCATCTCCAGGACGAGCTTCCCGTCGCGTTCGACGATCTCCGCCGGTCCGTACACCGCGTTGGCGTAGGTACCCACATACGACGGCAGTGGTTGCGACGGTGCGGGATTCGACGGCGGTTCCTTGCCGACGAGTTCGCCGCTCGGCACACTCAGGGGGGCATAGGCCTTCGCATAGAGGTCGCGCCAGTCGTTGCGGATCTCGCCGAACTGCACGAGGTCCATGAACTCGGCGGCGATCGAGTCCACCGCACCGAGGGGCGCGGCGTTGGACAGGACGACGATGGCGGTGTCGGCCGACGGCAGGATCGAGAACACCGTGCCGGCGCCCGACGCGAACGCGCCGGCGTGGTTGAACTGCGTCCGGGCGTCCTCGGTCACCCCGACGTTGAAGCCGTAGCCGTACGATCCGGCGCGATTGTCGGGCGTCTGGGGCGGGCTCGACACGATCTGCGGTGAGAGGGCCGGGAGCAGCGCGTCGGGGGCCACGACCTCCTGGCCGTTGTGCTTGCCCTGCGCCAGCACCATCTTCAGCCACGTCGCCATGTCGTTGACGTTCGAGCTCACACCGCCGGCGGGTGACTGCGCGTCGGGATCGCGCGGGATCGGGGTCTTGACCCACTTGCCGTCTTCCTTGATGTGCCCCACCGCGCGGTCGGCCCGGCGCTCGAAGTCGACGTAGCGGGAGCTGGTGCTGGTCATGCCCAGCGGGCCGTAGATGAGGTCCTGCGACAGCGTCGCCCAGTCCGTCCCGGCCTTCACCGCCACCGCCTCGCCACCGGTCGTCACCCCGAAGTTGGTGTAGGCGTAGCTGATCCGGAACGGGTCGAGCGGCATGAAGCGCATGCGCTGCATGATCTCCTGCTGCGAGTACCCCATGTCCTCGAGTTTGTCGCCCGCATGGTCCGGCAGACCGGATCGGTGCGAGTACATGTCGCCGACGGTCACAGTGCGCGTGACGTACGGTTCGGCGAGCGCGAACCACGGCAGCGATTCCACGATCGGCATCTCCCACGTCACAGTCTTGTCGGTGACGGCGGCCGCGACCACCGTCGATCCCACCGACTTCGACACCGACGCCAGCTGGAAGACGGTGTTCGGGTCGACGGCCTCACCGGTCGTGATGTCCTTGACACCGAAGCCCTTGGCGTATTTGGTCTCACCGCCGGACACGACGGCCACGGCCACACCCGGGATCTTCGTCGACTCCATCATCGAGTTGACCAGGTCGTCGAGCTGTCCGACCGCCTTGTCGACCGCGTCGGCCGGCAGCGGTTCGGCGGCAACGGCATTCGGGTTCTCCAGAGACTCCGATGCAGACGGTGGCGCCCCGGTGCCCGAGGACCCGCTGTCGCAAGCCGCGACGAGCGCGACCACGGCGACTAGGGAACAGGTGGCCATCGAGAGGCGGGCCCATCTCGGCGTCCGCGGGGGTTCATGGCCGGGACAGCGGGCGGGAACGGAATGGGCAGTGGCCATGGGGGTCTCCTCGACGTCGCTCGGTCACGATACCCCGGGCGCGAAGCGGGAAGTGGGCGTTTTGCGCAGGTCATTTGCGGGGGGAGACAGTGAGGTCCACGCGTGCTGTCGCGGCGTCGTGCCGACTACTGTCCGGGGCATGGATCACCACGCACCGCCCGCGGGCGCCGACGGTTCCGGATCGTCGGCGTCGTCGAGTTCCACTTCGCCATTTCCGCTGTCGTTGACCCGAGAGGACACAGCGTGGATCGGGCGCCGGGCGGTGACTGCGCTGGGCGCGCTCGGGTCGACTGCCACCCTCGCGGCCGACGGTGCGTCGGTGCGCCGCGATGACGGGGCGACACACGGACTCGACTCAGTGTTCCGACGATGCGCTTCGACACCGCGCGATCAGTGGGGGCCCGCCATCGATCTCCACTTCGGGCAACTCGTCCGCGCCCGAAGCGATGTGCCCCCTTCGAGACTGGCGCCCGAGGAGTTCGAGTCCCGAGTGCGCACCCGGCTCCTCACGTTCGACGCGGTCGACTCCGCACCCATCGATCTCGGGTATGCCCGTCGCCTGGCCGACGACCTGGCGATGGTGTTGTGCATTGACAACCCGGAGACGGTCGCCTACCTCCCATCCGACGAGGTGTCCGAGCGCGGCGTCGACCGGCTCTTCGTCGTCGGACAGCGCAACACCGACGCCGAACCCGTCGAGTTCGTCTCGTCGCCAACCGACGGCCCGCTCACCTGGGTTGCGGGTGCCTCGGTCTTCATCGCCTCCAAACTCGGCAACATGCCCGCGATACTCCACGCGGTGTTCGGCGTCTCCGAGGCGCCCGACGGCGTGGTCGTGGGGGTACCTGACCGCAACACGATCTGCATGCACCGCGTACGCGACGAGACGGCGGTCCTCGCCATCAGCGATCTCGCTACTGCGACTGCGAAGAGACACGAAACCGCCGTCGGCAAGCTGAGTCCACACATCTACTACTGGCGTGAGGGCGTGGTGACCCGGATCTCGACCGCCGACCCCGACACCCGGCAGCTCTCGATCACCCCCGGCCCCGACCTCGAAGCGGCACTGCAGCGCTTTCTGTGAGCCCGTCGAACGGCTTGTGGGGGAAGCATCCCGCCGTCGACACCCGCGTAGGTTGGACGCCATGACCGAGCACGGCTACGACGCCCCCACGTCCGACACCGACCCGTACCTGTGGCTGGAAGAGGTCACCGGCGACGACGCGCTGTCCTGGGTGCGCGCGCACAACGAGCCCACGGTGGCGGCGTTGACGTCGTCGGAACGCTTCCGCGAGTTGGAGGCCGCGACGCTTGCCGCCCTGGACACCGACGACCGCATCCCCTACGCGCGTCGCCGCGGTGAGTACCTGTACAACTTCTGGCGCGACGCGACCAACCCGCGTGGCCTCTGGCGTCGTACGACGTACGACTCCTATGTGACCGACACCCCCGACTGGGATGTCCTCATCGACGTCGACGAACTCGCACGCGCCGAGGACGAGAACTGGGTGTGGGCCGGCGCCTCCGTCCTGCGTCCCGAGTACGAGCGCGCGCTGATCTCCCTCTCGCGCGGCGGCGCCGACGCCTCCGTGGTCCGCGAGTTCGACATCCCGTCACGCACCTGGGTCGCCGACGGCTTCGAGCTGGCGGAGAACAAATCCGACGTCGGGTGGATCGATCGTGACACCGTCTACGTCGGAACGGATTTCGGCGTGCAACCGGACGGGCTGAGCTCGCTGACCGATTCCGGTTACCCCCGCATCGTCAAGCGCTGGACGCGCGGCACCCCGCTGTCGGAGGCCGTGACGGTCTTCGCCGGCGAGACCGGGGACGTGTCGGTGCGGGCGAGCTACGACAGCACACCGGGATTCGAACGCCACTTCGTCGGTCGCGCCACCGACTTCTTCAACTCTCTCGACTACGAACTGCGCGACGGCCGCCCCGAGTTGCTCGACGTGCCCACCGACGCGCACGCCGGGGTCCGGATGAACTGGCTGCTGGTGCTCACGCGATCGGAGTGGGAGATCGACGGCACCACACACGCACCGGGCACCCTGCTGGCCTTCGACTACGAGTCCTACCGGGCGGGCGACCGCGACGCGACAGTGCTCTTCGCGCCCGATGCGCACACGAGCCTCGTCGACTACGCCTACACGCGTTCGCATCTCATCATCGTGAAGCTGCACGACGTGCACACCCGGGTCGAGGTACTCGAACTCGGCACCTGGCAGGACGTGGACATGCCGGGTCTGCCCGACCTCGCCACGGTGTCGGTCCTCGACACCGATCCCGACGAGAGCGACGAGGTGTTCTGGTCGGCGACGTCGTTCACCGATCCGCCGAGTCTGCTCCACGGCCACAGCGGCCGGGCCCCGGAGGTCATCAAACACAGTCCCGCGTTCTTCGACTCCGACGCGGTGACCGCCGAGCAGCACTTCGCGACGTCCGACGACGGCACGCAGGTGCCGTACTTCGTGGTGCGTCGTCGCGACGTGTCCCACGGACCGACGCTGCTCTACGGCTACGGCGGATTCGAGAACGCCCTCACCCCGAGCTATCTCGCGATCGCCGGGCAGAGCTGGATCGAGCGCGGCGGGATCTACGTCATCGCCAACATCCGGGGCGGCGGCGAATACGGCCCGTCGTGGCACACCCAGGCGCAGAAAGCGGGGCGGCACAAGGTGTACGAGGATTTCGCTGCCGTCGCGCGCACCCTGGTCGACACCGGACTCACCACTGCGTCACAGCTGGGCGCCCAGGGTGGTTCCAACGGCGGGTTGCTCATGGGCGTGATGCTGACGCGCTATCCCGAGCTGTTCGGCGCCCTGGTCTGCCAGGTCCCGCTCATCGACATGAAGCGCTACCACCTCCTGCTGGCCGGGGCGTCGTGGATGGCCGAGTACGGCGATCCCGACGACCCCGAACAGTGGGAGTTCATGAAACCGTTCTCGCCGTATCAGAACGTCGACGCGGACGCGACCTACCCGCCCATCCTGGTCACGACGTCGACCCGCGACGACCGCGTCCACCCCGGCCACGCGCGCAAACTCGTTGCCCGCCTGGAGGAAACCGGCCACGACGTGCAGTACTACGAGAACATCGAGGGCGGCCACGGCGGCGCGGCGGACAACAAGCAGGCCGCGTTCAAATCGGCCCTGGCCTACGAGTTCCTCTGGCGGACACTCTCTCCCGACGCCTGACCGCTCCGGAAGACCACCACTGCCGCCGGCCGGACCGACCGCTCGCCGACGACCAGCCCGGGACGGAGCAGCTCGGCGACGGTGCGGTCGGCGGACGCGTCGTCGGTCGGATGGACGTCGACCGCCTCCATGGTGCGGGCATCGAAGTCGGTTCCGGCGGGCGGTGCGACGACCGCTCCCCCGCGGCCGACGATGAGGCGTTCCAGTCCGGCGCGCAGCAGCTCGAACGCGGGCCGGTCGGCTTCCGACGCCGAGACCGCGCACGTCGCCGCATCGGTGTGGAGCGCGAAGAGGTCGACCAGCAGGGCGGTGTCCGCCCCGGCCGCCGCGGCCGGGGACTTCGCGGCGTCGACGAGCCGCTCGATCGTCCTGGTCTGCCGCGCGACCACGAGGGCGAGGTCGGACACCTGCTCGCCCAACTGCGCGAGCCCGTCGATTCGCTCGGGCACATCACCCTCCGGAGACGTCATTCCGCCAGCGTAATCAACTCCACCGGCCGATCGTCCGGCACCGGCGAGACCGTCTGCGCTGCTAGCATCCCCGATCGTGGGCGTAATCGGGATCGACCTCGGAACCACCAACTCGGCGATGGCGAAGATCGACGCCGACGGCCGCCCGGAGGTGATCGTCGGACTGACCGGCGCACCGACCACCCCGTCGACGGTATTGCTGACGTCGCCGACGGATCACGTCGTCGGCGAAGGGGCCCGCCGGCAGGCCAGACTCGACCCGGAGAACGTCTGCAGCCTGGTGAAGCGGCGGATGGGCGATGCCCAGTGGCGTTTCGTCGCGCACGGTCAGACCTGGTCGGCGCCGGCGATCTCGGCGCTCATCCTCAAGTCACTGATCTCCGACGCCACGTTCGCCGGCGAGCAGGTCGAGCGGGCCGTGATCACGGTGCCCGCCTACTTCGGCGACGAGGAGCGGCGCGCGACGATCCAGGCCGGCACGTACGCCGGCCTCGAGGTCGCGGGGGTCCTGTCCGAGCCGATCGCCGCCGCTCTGTCCTACGGCTTCAGCCGCCTGACCGACCCGCTGGCCAAGGGCACACCCGACGAGACGGTCCTGGTCTACGACCTCGGCGGCGGGACCTTCGACGCGACGGTCATCGAACTCGCCGATCGCCGGATCACCGTGCTCGCCGTCGACGGCGATCACCAGCTCGGCGGTGCCGACTGGGACGAGCGGTTGGCGCTGCACCTCTCGCGCACGTTCTGCGCCGAACACCCCGACGCCGAGGACCCGCTCGACGACTCGGCCGGCTCGCAGTCGCTCATCCTCGCCGCGGAGCGCGCCAAACACGAACTGACCGAGTCGGATTCGACCTCGGTCATCGTCGCCCACGACGGCGTCCGGTCGGTCATCACGCTCACCCGGGCCGAACTCGAGGAACTCACCCGTCCGCTGCTGGCCCGGACCGTCGAACTCACCCGATCATGCCTGGCCGCCGCCGAACGCCGAGGGGTGTCAGCCGTCGACCGTGTCCTGCTGGTCGGCGGTTCGTCGCGGATGCCGATGGTCGCGCGGGAACTCGCCGCCGCACTGGGCAAGACACCGGAACTGAACGACCCCGACCTCGCCGTCGCCCGCGGGGCGGCGATCTACGGCGAGAAGCTGGAGATCGAACGACTCGTCCGCGCCGACCTCACCACCCGCGGACGCCTGCGCGAGGAGCGCGGTCTCGACGCCGTCGCACCGGCCGACCTCGACGAGTCCTGCAGCCGGGTCGCCCACGCGTTCGCGCTGCCCGTCAGCAGTGTCCGCCGCATGCTCGAGGTCCTCGTGGACACAGTGGTCTCCCGCGGTTTCGGGGTGCTGGCGGTCAACGGCCACAACGGCGAACTCGAGGCCAGCTGGCTGGTCCAGCGGAATTCGACGCTCCCGATCCGGGTGCGACGGTCGTTCGGGACCATGCGACGCGACCAGTCCCGCATCGAACTGGTCGTGCTGGAACAGCAGGGGCAGTCGGCTTCCCCGAGACCGGAGGACGCCAAGGTCCTCATCGAAGGAGCGATCACCGACATCCCGCCCGGATACGACGAGGGCAGCGAGGTGTCGGTGACCTTCGAGATGGCCTTCGACGGCGTACTGCACGTCACCGCGTTCCACGTCGATGCGCAGATCCCGCTCACATTGTCGGCCAAAACCGGTGCCTCGCTGTCGAAATCGGAGGTCGAGCGGGAACTCGACCAGGTCCACCGCTCCCGGCGCCGCGACCACTGACCGCCTCCGCCGGAGGGGAGAGACCTGGATGGAACCGTTCGTCGGCAACGACTATCGCAAACGTGTGCTCGCCGCGGTCGAGAAACGCGGAGGCCCGAGCGAATCGGATTCGTTCGAACTGTATGACCTCCCGATCGAGGAGGCCGAGCGGCTCGACGACGCCGCGGTGGCCGCCCGACTCGACGAGGTGTGGGCCTTCTGGCAGAAGCAACGCGACCACCCGAAGTACCGCATCCTGGTGGCCCGGTTGGTTGCCGAACACGACGAGCGGTCGGCGCCGTTGCGGCACAAGACCGGTCGGATCGCCGAGGCCCGTGCGGTGAGCACCCGACGCGAACTGCGCGATCAGCAGCGATTCGAACTCCTCGACAACGCGATCGCGCGGCTCAACGAACGCTACGGCGGAATCCCGAGATCCAAGCGCGCCGGGCTGGACGAGATCGGCGCCATGGGCGGCCTCGATCCGGCCGAGATCGCCACCCGACTGCGGCGTCATCGCATCGTCGACGACGCACCGCCCGCGTCCGTCGAACCCGTGCCTCCGCGGGTGTCGTTGTCGGCGCAGCAACGCGGTCAGATCGTCGACCTGCTCGCCGAGTTCGACCGACTCCGCGACGGCGACCCGACCCCGACGCTCCTGACCCTGCTGCACCTCGACACCGACGCCGCCGCCGATCGCGGTCTCATCGAGTCCCGGGCCGCCGCGGTCAACGAACGAGCCCGTGAGCTCGCCGCCGGTCGGTTCCGCGCGGTCCTCGACGAGCTGCTGGTCCACGTACACGACGTCCTGCTCTCCGATCCCGTGCTGGCGCAGGAGTATCGGCAATCGGTCATCGACGCCGTGACCGACCATCTCCGGCCACGGGTCCGGGCCGCGGTCCTGGTCGAGGACGAACTGGGTGCGCAGGACCATGAGTTCCTGCTCGACGAGGCCCGCACCCGCGGACTCGGCGCACGCGATGCGCGCACCGTGATCGCTGGACTCGCCGCCGAATTCGGAGCAGCCGTGAGCCCACCGGCCGGCCCCCCGCCGTCGGCCGAGCCACCCCCGCCGTCGGCCGAGCCACCCCCGCCGTTGGCCGAGCCTGTCGAGGTCCCCCCGCCGAAGCGGCTGTGGGAGAACGATCTCCGCGCCGCCCGCGCCGCCTTGCGCGACGGCCTGCCCGTAGGGGCGCGCGCGGCCATCGCCGATGCGCGTGCCGGGGCCGGCGACGATGCCGCGGCGCTCCGGCAGATCGCGGCGGTCGCCGACGAGGTCGAACGGGTCATCGCGCAGGCGGTGGCGGACTCCCGCCGGGCCCGGGACCTCGCGGACGAGATGCGCCACGTCGCGGCGCTCGAACTGCTGGAGGACGTGTTCCGGCGGGCCCGGGACATCGACCGTCTTCCCGACTCGGGCGGGTCGCTCCAGGCCCGCCTCGAGGCGTCGCGGGACATCGTCGCCCAGGCGGGCGAGATCGCGCGGTCGGCATCCGCGAGCGACCCGGCGAGCCTCACCGCCGCCGCCGAGATGCGACGTCGGATCACCGATCACGAGGGCCTCAACTCGGCGGCGACGGTGCTGACCGTGGAGCCGCCGAGCAACGTCCGGTTCGTCGCCGAGAGTGGTGCGATCACCGTCTCCTGGGATCCGTCCGCGACGGAGTCGGTGACCTACCGCGTCGTGCGCATCGGGTTCGACGGGTCGACCCGGACGCTCGGCCGCACCGCGGGGACCGAACTCTCCGACGGCAGTCGGCCCGACCCGGTGCCGCCGGTGTACGAGGTCACCGCCGTGCTGGCCGGCAACCAGTCCGCCCCCGCCCGCTCCGACGCCACCCCCGCGCCGGCCGCCCCCGCCTCGGCGACCGCAGCGCCGCAGCCGCCGGCGACCCCCCATCCCGACGATCCGCCGCCGATCACCGCAGTCCGCGTCGACGCCGACACCGTGCGCTTCGAGTGGCCGGCCGGTGTCACCGAAGCGATGGTGGTCGTTCGGGCGGATGCCGCTCCGGAACACCCCGCCGACCCGGCGGCGGTCGCGTCGAAGATCACCAACACCCGATACCAGATCGACGACGGCTACCCGATCCCCGCGAACGTCCCACGTCCCTGCCATGTCGCCGTGGCCAGCTGCCGCCGGAATCCGCAGGGGCAGCTCGACGTCGCATCGAGTTTCGGTCCGTCCGCGCGGGCCCACGCCCCGGCAACGGACACCGGTCGCTGACGATGGTCCACTACGCTGGGCGCCAACACCTGCGGCGAGTGTGTTTTCGCCGTCCGATCATCGCACCCGACGACGATGTCACCACGACGAGATGAGGAACCGAGATGGGGATCGACTACACGAAGCGTCCGAAGGCCCAGCCGCCGCAGCCGCCCGCCCAACCCCCGGCCGCTCCCGCGGGTTACGGCCAGCAGCCGCCCACCCCCGCGGGCTACGGTCAGCAGCCGCCCGCGCCGCCGGTCTCGCTGTCGAAGATCACCCTCACGAAGTCGGCGCCGAGCATCTCGCTGAGCAAGCAGGGTGCGACCTCCGGTCAAGTGCGTGTCAATCTGAGCTGGACGTCGAACTCCAAGGGCGGCGGTCTCTTCCGCAAGGCGCAGGGTATCGACCTCGACCTCGCCTGCCTGTGGGAGTTCACCGACGGGAGCAAGGGAATCGTGCAGGCCCTGGGCAACTCGTTCCGGGCGCCCCGTGACGGACAACCGATCATCTACCTCGACGGCGACGACCGCTCGGGTTCCGGCGGCGAGAACATGTACATCGACCTCTCCGCGACCGACCGGATCCGCCGGATCCTGATCTTCGCCTACATCTACGAGGGCACCCCGAACTGGGCCGGGGCCAACGGCGTCGTCACCCTGTTCCCGGCCAACGGCCCGGAGATCGAGGTCCGGCTCGACGAGGCGGACCAGTCGGCGCTCTCGTGCGCGATCGCCTTGTTCGAGAACCGTGGTGGCGAGCTGGTTCTCAACCGCGAGGTGCGCTACATCCGCGGGGCACAGGACAAGGTCGACGAGGCGTACGGCTGGGGAATGAACTGGCGCGGAGCGCGCAAGTAGTGGCCGACTCCACGACGTCCGACCGGTTGGCCAGCTTTGTCGCCGGTCTGGCCGATGGCTCCCTGCGAGTCATCGACCTGACGACCCCGCTCAGTGCGGCGACGCCCGCGCTGCGACTGCCCGCGCCGTTCGCGAACCTGATCGACTTCAGTCTCGAAGAGGTCAGCGCCTACAACGAGCCGGGGCCGTACTGGCGGCACAACAACATTCACACCGGCGAGCACATCGGCACCCATCTCGACGCACCGATCCACTGGATCAGCGGACGCGACGGGGACGACGTCTCGCAGATCCCGGTGCAACGGCTGATCGGCCCGGCGGCCGTCCTCGACCTGACCGATGAGGTCGCCGACGATCCGGATCATCTCCTGAGCGTCGCCGAGGTCGAGGCCTGGGAGACCGAACACGGTCGCCTCACCGCCGGCACCTGGTTACTGTTGCGGAGCGGCTGGGAGTCGCGCGGGGGCTCCGAAGCCGAGTTCCTCAACGCCGACGACACCGGGTCGCACACCCCCGGGGTGTCGGTGGAGTGCGCGCAGTGGCTGGCCACCGAGCGCGAGATCACCGGCCTCGGCGTCGAGACCGTCGGCGTCGACGCCGGTCTCGCGGGCGGCTTCGATCCCGCCTTCCCCGTGCACTACCACTTCCTCGGCAACGACAAGTACGGGCTGACCTCGCTGCGCAACCTCGGCTCGCTCCCGCCGACCGGCGCGGTGATCGTCGTGAGTCCGTTGCCGATCGTCGGCGGCACCGGCAGTCCGTCGCGCGTGCTGGCGATCGTCGAGAGTTGATGGCGGCACCCGGCCGCTACGGTCCGACGGTCGCCGACGTCGCGGGCCGCGTTCTCGCCGATCTCGGCGTCGGCCATGCCTTCGGTGTGGTCGGCAGCGGAAACTTCGTGCTGACCAACGCCCTTCGGGCCGGCAGTGTCCCGTTCACGGCCGCCCGCCATGAGGGCGGCGCGGCCAGCATGGCCGATGCCTACTCGCGGATGTCGGGACGGGTGGGCGTGTTGTCGGTCCATCAGGGCTGTGGGCTCACCAACGCGATGACCGGCATCGCCGAGGCCGCCAAGAGCCATACGCCGATGATCGTGCTCACCGCCGATGCACCCGCGTCGGCGTTGCGGTCGAACTTCCGCATCGACCAGGAGGCGCTCGCCGCGAGCGTCGGCGCCGTGAACGACCGCGTCTACGGACCGGGCACGGTGGTGACGGATGTGATCCGCGCCTTCCGCACCGCGGTGACGCAGCGCCGGACCGTCGTGCTCCATGTCGCCATCGATATCGCCGCGGCCGCAGCGGATTCCGAGGGACCCGTCGAGCTCTCCGCCGAACCGCCGCGGCCGCGTCCCGACACCCGGTCGGCGGCCCGCCTCGCCGATGCGATCCGCGGTGCGCGGCGTCCCGTCTTCGTCGCGGGCCGAGGGGCGCGCTCCGCCGGTCCGGAGATCGCGGCCCTGGCCGAGGCCGTCGGTGCGCTGGTGGCGACGTCGGCGGTCGCGACCGGCCTGTTCGCGGGAAACCCGTTCTCGCTCGGCATCTCCGGCGGCTTCTCCTCCCCCACCACCGCCGAGCTGATCGCCGACGCCGACCTCATCGTCGGATGGGGTTGCGCCCTGAACATGTGGACGATGCGGCACGGCCGACTCATCGGCAAGGACACGACCGTGGTGCAGGTCGACGTCGACATCGACGCCATCGGTGCACACCGCCCGATCGACCTCGGGGTGGTCGGCGACTGCGGTGCAACGGCGGCAGACGTGCACACGATCCTGGCGGCCGACGGCCGCACCACCGGTTATCGCACCGACGAAGTCAGGGAACGGATCTCGGCGTCATCGAGGTGGCAGGACGTCCCCGTCACCGGCGAGGTGACCCCCGGTCGGGTCGACCCGCGGGCACTGACGATCGCGCTCGACGAGATCCTGCCCGCCGACCGCGTCGTATCCATCGACTCCGGCAACTTCATGGGTTATCCGTCGACGCATCTGTCCGTGCCAGACGAATTCGGCTTCTGTTTCACGCAGGCCTTCCAGTCGATCGGACTGGGCCTCGGCACAGCCATCGGCGCGGCGTTCGCGCAACCGGACCGGGTCCCGGTGCTAGGAACCGGCGACGGCGGATTCCTCATGGCCATCGCCGAATTGGAGACCGCCGTACGTCTGGCACTGCCGTTGGTCGTGATCGTCTACAACGACTCCGCATACGGTGCCGAGGTGCACCACTTCGGCGACGCCGACATGACGACGGTGACGTTCCCCGAGGTCGACATCGCCGCGATCGCCCGTGGACACGGCGCGACGGGCGTGACGGTCACCGGCCTCGACGACCTGGACGAGGTACGGGACTGGGTCGCCTCGCTCTCTTCACCCCAACCGTCGGGTCCTCTCGTCATCGACGCCAAGATCACCGACGACGGCGGCGCCTGGTGGCTCGCGGAGGCCTTTGCCGGGCACTGACCCCGCCGGGATCGCCTCACACTGTGGAGTTGTCAAAGGTCGTGTGGCGCCGGGGTCGACGCCAGAGGGGTTGGTCTGCGCTGGGCAGTTATACGAGGGCGTCGCCGAGTCGCATGGTCCGCCGGTTGTAGGCGGGCCGGGGTAGGCGCCGCGGGTCGATGTCGGCGGGCGGAATCAGCCACGGATGCCGGTCGGGTCCCATCACGACCTGCCAGCCGTGGTGATGGACCTGGGTATGACAGCGCTGGCACAACAGGCACCCGTTGTCCAGATCGGTGGGGCCACCATCGGCCCAGTGAACGAGGTGGTGGACTTGGGTATGTGCAGCGGGGGCACCGCATTTCACACAACACCGATCGCGGACGATGATCGCCTGCCGCAGATAATGCGGGAACAGTCGTTTCGTGGTGCCCATCCGCAACGGCACCCCTTCGTCGTCGAGGACGATCTCGGCCACTCCGCCGTCACATGACAGGCGCCGTGTCGTCGACTCTGAGACCGCCCCGACCCAGGGCAGGCGCGCTGGGTCAGTCCCGTCGGCGGGGATGGTCACCAGGAGTTGGGTGCGGGGTGCGCCGGCGGTGCTCGTCGCCGCGCCGATTGCAGCTTGATCCAACAACAGTTCCAGCGCATCGGCGCGTCGCTCGGCCGCACCGCGACGATCCGTCGCGCCGTCGGGTTCGGGACGCGGACAGGACCGTTCGTCGATCATGGACACGAACTTCTCCCCGATTACCGCGGTCACATCTCCGGTGATCGCGACCCGCCCGTCTTCGGTGATGTGGGTGTGCACGGTGTTCAGCGACGCGTCATCGGCCGCCGCCACAATGCTGGGGTCGGTGGGGGCGACCCGGATGGCGATCCCACGGGCGTGGTCGTCGATCTGGGCGGGGGTGGCTCCGGAGAACGCCTGCGCAAGCAACTCACTCTCGTATCCGCTGCGCTCGTCGTCGGACAGCGCTGTGGCAGAACGTTTGTCAATAAGCGCTAGTCCGCGGATCACCGCGTCGACACACTCGGCAGACAGATAACCCTCCGAGGCACAGTCGTCAACCTTCGGCACCGACTCCAGCCCGCCGGCGATGCGCACATACCGGTGCGCGGCCGCGGGCGGCATGCCCATCTCGATCAACGCGTTCCGCGTGGTCGACCCCGCCCGCACTGCGGCACCCGTGGCTTCGAAAAGTGCTGTATGTACGGCGATCTGGTGATCGAGCACGTTGCGCAGCATCCGTAGTTCGTCGAGCCGCTCGTGCAGAGCACGGCCACTGCCGTCGTCGGGTGGTGACGGCAGTGAGATGAGGGTGTCGCGGAGTTCGGTGATTGAGGGCATGACACCAAGCTACTCGCAATCACGTTCGACGACGAGATTTCTCCACAGGCCTCATCGTCATCGAATCCTGTTGCACTGCAGTCGCTGTCACTCGCACCCCAGCGGTGAACCGTAGTGGACTATGGTGAACAGAAGCCCCACCAGTAACAAGTGGGAGCCCATCCGCACCCGAGTCCGTCATTGCCGAACTCCGGCGGTCGCACTCCGGGAACCAGGCCATCTGGCACGGTTCGGTCGCCGCCGGCGCCCACGAACACCGCGCCGACGTCGCCGATCGAGAACCCATATGCCCGGGCACGTGACCGGCCGACCCAGCCGGTCGGTTTTCCCGCCCGCGGCTCGGTAGCCTCGTTGCTGTGCGTAGCTTCCTGAGTGCCCTGTTGACACTTGTCGCGATCGCGGCGACCGTCCTCGCCGTGCCGTCCTTCTGGCTTGATCAACGCATCGTCGATCGGGCTGGGTTCGTCGCCACGGTCGCACCGATGGCCGAGAACCAGCAGGTCAAGGACTACCTAGCGGACGAGATCGCCGCGCAGGCGACAGCGCGGACAGACCTGCCGATCGCCGGCGTCCTGGTGCGGCCGCTGGCGGGCCGCTACACCGAGAGCGAGCAGTTCCAGCAGGACTTCGCCGACGTCGTCGGCCAGCAGCACGACTTCCTGTTCGAGGAGCCGGCGCCCGGTTCGGACACCTCGGTGATGCAACTCGACATCACGAACATGATCAACCGCTCCCTGAACCTGACCGGTGGCAACGCGATCCAGGGGCCGGTGGTCGTCGAGTTGACCAACGGCGCCTCAGGCCTCGAGGCGGGCCGGTACGCGGAGGTGGGTAGCCAGATCACGCTGCTCGCCTGGGGCTCGGCGGCGGTGGCCGTGATCGCAGCCGTGCTCGCGCTGCTGATCGCCCGACGACGCGGAACCGTCTTCGCGTGGCTCGGGCTCGGCGTGCTTGCAGCCGGCGTCTCGACCTGGGCCATGGGCCTGTTCTTCGCCGACCGCGCCAAGCAGGAGGTGGCCGGCGCAGAGCGCTCGGGCCGCCAGGTCGCCGAGCTCATCATCGACGGCGCCTACGACGACGTCACCCGGGTCGCACTGATCGTCGGCGGCGTGGGCGTCGCGATGTTCGCCGTCGGGATCCTGGGACGGCTGATCCTGGGGCGGCGCTGACAAGCGTGCGCGACAAGGACGACGTCGCACTGATGCGACGGCGTTCGCATCGGCCGCGCAACTACTCCCCGATCACATCCGCGGCGCGGCCGACGATCAGCGGGTCGGGTGTGCCCACGAAGGACTCGTTCTTGCCGTCGTAGTCGAAGAGACTCAGCACGTGACGCATGGCGTTGATCCGCGCCCGCTTCTTGTCGTTGGACTTCACCACCGTCCAGGGTGCGTGGTCGGTGTCGGTGGTGGCGAACATCGCCTCTTTCGCCTCGGTGTAGGCATCCCACTTGTCCAGCGACGCCAGGTCCATGGGCGACAGCTTCCACTGGCGCACCGGGTCGATCTGACGGATCGCGAACCGGGTCCGCTGCTCGAGCGGGGTGACCGAGAACCAGAACTTGACCAGGTTGATCCCGTCGTCGACGAGCATCTTCTCGAACGCCGGGACCTGGGCGACGAACTGCGTGTACTGCTGCGGACTGCAGAACCCCATGACCCGTTCGACGCCGGCGCGGTTGTACCAGGAGCGATCGAAGAACACCATCTCCCCGCCGGCGGGCAGGTGCTGCACATACCGCTGGAAGTACCACTCGGTGGCCTCGCGTTCGCTGGGCTTCTCCAGGGCGATCGTGCGAGCGCCGCGCGGGTTGAGGTGCTCGTTAAATCGTTTGATGGTGCCGCCCTTGCCCGCCGCGTCCCGGCCCTCGAAGACCAGCAGATGCCGCTGCCCGGTCTGCTTGGACCACTTCTGCAGCTTCAGCAGTTCGATCTGCAGCCGCCGCTTGGTGACCTCGTACTCGCGGCGGCTCATGCGCTCCTCGTACGGGTAGTCCTCGCGCCAGGTGTCGACGACATTCCGTTCGGGCAGGGTCAGCAGGACCGGGTCGTCGTCATCGTCGTCGTTGACCGTGAAGTGCGTGGTGTCGTGGAGGTCGACGAGTTGCTGAAGCGCTTCGCGGCCGTTGAGCACGCTGAAGTCGGGGCCGATCTGGGTCTCGGGATCGTGGAGGTCGGTCACTCCACAACGATAGGTCGAAGCGGCGAACGACGCCCGACGCTCCGGTGAACTACCGTCGCGCCGGGCGTGTTCTGTCTCTCAGGTGTCGTGCACTCGGTGGCTTCGACTCGCTGCGCTCGGTGGCTTCGACTCGACTCCTCGACCTCGACGCGCTCCTTCGTCGCTTGCTCGGCCCGGCGGCTGCGCTCGGTGTCGGCTCAACCAGCGGTGGTGCAGCTCAGTGTCGGTCGGCGTCAGTTCCGCAGGTCGATCGAACCGGCGTGCAGACATGCCTTACCGGTGCTGGTGTCGAACGCGGTCGCGAAACCGCCACTGCAGCGGGCACCTTCGGGACCGGCGTAGGCCTCGCCGCCCCAGCCGCCGATCGCCACCGTCGTACCACCGCGACGCGCCTGGGCGACGGACAGTGCGCTCGGGCCGGTCGTGACCGAGTAGGCGTTGCCCCGGCTGTTGGCGCCGGCGAGCGCCGTCGAACCGGGCTGCAGGTTGTAGGCCGCGGCGTTGCCGCCGTTGTCCGAGACCGAGACCGCGGTGCCGCGACCGCTGTATTCGTCGGCACTCGCGCGACTGCCGACTCCGGCCTTGGCGCCGCAACCGCTGCGCCCCTCGACACGCTCGACCTGATGACCGTTCGACACCGAACAACGCGTGTCCGCCGCGGCGACCCCTTCGCCCGACAACCCGGCGAAACCAACACATCCGGCGAGCCCCGCCGCCAGGACCAGGCCGCGAACGGCAAACTTCTTGATTCTCAACTGCTTTGGCCTCCATAGCTCGGGCGCCCGGTAAGGAACGCCCTCAGCGTACAGGGGCCGGCGCCATGGAGGAGACGATCGACTCGTCACGTCCCGGTCACGATCGTCCTCAGGCCGCCGCGCGCTTCTCCACTTCCGCGGTGAGTCCTTTGCGCGCGGTGTCCACGGCCATCTTCTGGGCGCGTTTCACGATAAGTCCGGGCAGCTTGATCTTCAGCTCGACGGCCAGGTCGAAGCGGACATGGGCACCCTTGTCGGATTCCGTGACGGTGTACTTGCCGTGCTGCTCGCTCAACTGATTCGACTCGATGAGGTGCCATTCGCACGAGTTCTCGGTCCAGTCATAGGTGCAGGTCTGCTCGTCGGAGATACCCGCGGCGGTGACGACCATCCGCACCTTCTGCGGCGTGCCGTCGTCGTAGCTGGACAAGATCTCGGCTTCCTTGTGCGGTCCCGACCAGTCCGGTAGGGACTCGATGTCCATGAGCACTTCCATCACCACCGAGACGGGGGCGGCGACGTCGAATTCGATGTTCGCTGAGACAGCCATGCGCTGAACCTACCGCGCGCCCTGGCCGCCGATGCAACGAACTGTCGAGGCTGTGTCGAGCCGCGACGGAGTCGCCCTGGATCGAACCGTTCAGCTCTCTCGGTCGACCAGGTTGACCGGCCACGCCTCGTCCGGGATGTCACGCAACGAGCACGCCTGGTCGACGGCGGTGAACCAGCCGCGGAAGTGCATGATCTCGCCGATGACCGGGTTGCGGACGGTCGCGTCGCAGCGGAATCGATCCCGTTTCTCGTCCCACCCCTCGATGTACTTCATCTGAGCGGTGAACAGCCCCTTCATCCCGACCTTGGGTCCGCGTCCGAGCCAGCGCATCGGTCCGCTCTCGAGCAGCAGTTCGCCGGATCGCGTCACCGACGGTTCGATCGGATACAGGAACTCGGGGCCGTCGCCGAAATAGTCGACCAGACCCGTGCGCCCGGCCACCAGCAGGGAATTCAGCTTGCGCGGGCCGGTCGTGTACTGGAAGTTCCGCAGCACCGCGAGCGACTCGCGCCCCAGCTCGTCGGAGTAGCAGTAGTAACCCTGGGTGAACGGAACCATGCGACTGGTCTTCGAGGGCAGCGCATTGCGCTTGGCGTAATGCCACAGGGCGGGCGGCGGCAGCGCCGACGACACGTAGACCGACTCGTAGATCCCGCTACAGACCTGCGCGACACCGGAAGTCGAGTCGATGCCGTAGCGCCATGCGACGTTGGGATGCAGACGGTCGAAGTCCGAACCCAGCGCATGCCGGAAGACCGGCGTCATGGCGCAACCTCCCCGAGCTCACCCACCGATTTCGAGCCCACCCCGACGATGAACGGATACAGGCCAGACGCCACCACGGCGGTGACGACATGGTGAACCTACTAACGGAGCACACCTGTGTCCAACGTCTCGCCCCGGATCAGACCCGATCGACGGCCGCGTCGCAGAGGCTCGCCAGTTCGGCGATGACGCGATCGAGGGGTTCGACGCTGCGCCGCGTCTGGCACAATCCGACCGCTCCCTCGACCGCCGCGATGATGAGGTTGGCCAGTGAGTCGGCACGGTCGCTGTCGACGCCGTCGACCACCAGCCGCGCGGTGACCAGGTCGGCCCAGCGCTGCAGGATCTCGGCGGACGCGTCCGCCACCGCCGGCTCGCTGCGGCGGGCGAGTCCGCCGGCGAGCACGGGGCAGCCGAACTGGAAGTCGGTGTTGACCAATAGTCGCCGCCACACCCCGCCGATCTCGCGCACCGTGTCGGCCGGGGTCATCGTGGTCGGACGCCCGATGCGTTCGGCGATGAACTCACCGGCGTACCGGACGGCTTCGGTCATCAGCTGGGTCTTGCCGCCCGGGAAATGGTGGTAGATCGACCCCCGTGGTGCGGAACTCGCCGAGATCACGTCGCCGATGGAGGTGGCGGCGACTCCGTCGCGGCCGATCAGATCGGCCGCGTGCACGACCATGCGTTCGCGGGGGCCGCGGTCGTCCGCGCCGGTGATCACGGACTCGGCGGGATGTGACGCCATGCAGCAACAACTCCTATGCCGACCCTCATACAACCGATGTCGTGGCCAGCATACATAGCATCGGCCGAGGTCATCCCGTATGCGGCGCGGCCTCGCCAATATGCAGACCTTCATAATCACGGCGGAGTATGCAACCATGCATAGTCATGACGACCACAACTGACGCACCCACCGATCCCACCGCCATGTCCGGACTCGAACTGCTGCGGGCCTGGCAGGCGGGCGGCGCCGGCTCCGACCGCCCGAGCATCGGCCGCCTCCTGGGCATGGTGCCCAAGCAGATCGACGAGGGCGCGGTCACCTTCGCCGTGACTCCGCAGCCCGACTTCGCCAACCCCCTCGGCACCGTTCACGGCGGCATCTGCGCCACGCTGTTGGACTCGGTGATGGGGTGCGCCGTCCACACCACCCTGCCCGCCGGGGTCGGCTACACGACGCTGGAGCTGAAGGTGAACTACATCCGCTCGGTCGCCGTGGACGCCGGGGAGCTGACCGGCGTGGGCACCGTCATCCACGCCGGCCGCACCACCGCGACCGCCGAGGGCAAGGTGTTCTCCGCCGACGGCAAGCTCGTCGCCCACGGGACCACCACCTGCATCGTGTTCCGGTAGCGCGGTCAGTCCGTGCGTGCCGCCGCGATGATCCGGGCGATGTCCTCGTCCCGCATCCCGAACCCGGCGAGGCGTCCGAGCGGAATCGACGCGAGCATCCGCGCCATGTCGACGCCCAGGGCGTCGTTCCCGGCACTCATCAGAGGGTTGTTCTCGGCCAGATCCGCGAGCGCCTGCGCCGCAGCAGGATTCGCCAGGACCTCGCCGAGGGTCGAGTTCTCGTCGATCGCGAGATGAACTTCGTCGCCCGCGATCTCGACGGTGGTGGTCAGCCGGATGTCCCGACTCGACGCGCCGACGTCGACCCCGTACTCACCCGGTTCGACGACCCACTCATCGACGCGGGTGTCCCAGTACGCGAGGTCGCTGCGGTCGAGCGCGATCGAGACTCTCTGCGACTCACCGGGTTCGAGGTCGCGGGTGGTCGTGAAGCCCGTCAGCTCGCGCGGCGGTCGTCCGACACGTGATTCAGGCTTCGACGTGTAGACCTGGACGATGTCACGCCCGGCCCGAGGACCGGCGTTGGTCACCGTCACCCCGACGACCACACCGTCGACGCCCGGATCATCCGATGCCACAGACAGATCCGAGTACTCGAAACTCGTGTAGGACAACCCGTGTCCGAACGGGTAGGCGACCTCGATGTCCCGCGCGTCGTACCAGCGGTAGCCGACGAAGATGCCATCGCCGTACCGGATGTGCGAGTTCTCGTTCGGGAAATTCAGGTATGCCGGGGTGTCCTGCAATCTGACCGGCACGGTCTCGGTGAGCCGACCCGACGGGTTGACCGCCCCGAAGAGCACGTCGGCGATGGCCCCGCCCCCGGCCTGGCCGAGGAGCGCGCCGTCGAGGATTGCAGGGGCCGCGGCGATCGATCCGAGGCGCAGGACGCCTCCGTGAGCGAGCACGACCACCGTTCGCGGTTGCACCGCCAAGATCGCGGTCAGCAACTCGACCTGGTCCGCCGGCAGTTCGATGTCGTCGCGGTCGAAGCCCTCCGACTCCTGTGCGGCCGCCAGTCCCAGGAACAGTACGGCGGCATCGGCGTCGACCGCCGCGGCGATCGCGCCCGCCGTATCCACCCGCGAGCCGTCGGTGCTGAAACCCGGGGCGTAGGTCACCGTGCCGCCGGCTGCCCGGATCTCGTCCACCGGTACGTCGAGGCGTGTCGGGTTCACGTGCGAACTGCCGCCGCCCTGATAACGGGGGTCGTGCGCGAACGAGCCGATGACCGCGACGGAGCGTCCGGGGCGCAACGGGAGGAGATCGCCGTCGTTCTTGAGCAGGACGATGGACCGCGACGCGGCCTCGCGCGCGAGGCGATGGTGGAGATCGAAGTCGACGACGGGCCGGTTCGTCCGGCCCGCGGCGGCCCGCTCCGCGAGTTCCCGGACCGCCCGGGCCGACCGGTCCACCGCCGTCTCGTCGAGGGTTCCGTTCCGGACCGCGTCCACGACCTGCGCGTCGGTGCGGTCCCCCGGGCCGGGCATCTCGAGATCCAGGCCGGCGGCGACCGCCCGAACGCGGTCGGCGACCGCGCCCCAGTCGGAGACCACCACGCCGTCGTAGCCCCACTCACCCCGCAACAACTCGGTGAGGAGCCACCGGTTCTCCGCCGCGTACGTGCCGTTGATGCGGTTGTAGGAGCACATCACGGTCCACGGGTTCGCCGTGCGGATGATGTGCGCGAAGGCGCGGAGGTAGATCTCCCGCATCGGGCGCGGGTCGACGTCCGAACTCGACCGCATCCGGTCGTCCTCGGCGTTGTTCAGCGCGAAGTGTTTGAGCGACGTGCCGACCCCGACGCTCTGCACGCCGCTCACCCACGCCGCGCCGAGCCGGCCCGTGACGAACGGATCCTCGGAGAAGTACTCGAAGTTGCGGCCGCACCGGGGATCTCGCTTGATGTTCACGCCCGGGCCGAGCAGCACGTCGACGTCGAGACCGCGTGCCTCGCGTCCGAGCGCTTCGCCGACACGACGGATCAGCCCGGTGTCCCAACTCTGGCCGAGTCCGACCGCAGGCGGGAAGCAGGTGGCGGGTTCGCTGCCGGCGAGGCCGAGGTGGTCGGTGGCGCCGGTCTGTTTCCGGACCCCGTGCGGACCGTCGGTGAGTGTCAGCGCGGGAACGGAACCGACCGGTTTGGTGGTCCAGAAATCGGCGCCGCTGCCCAGCGCGGCCTTCTCGGTCAAGCTGAATTCACTCACCCCAAGACACTACCGACGGGACGACTTGGTGTACCGCCGCCGGATCACCCGTCGAGATAGCGGTCACGCAGCGCCTTCTGGTCGGCGGCACCCAGGCCCAGCGCCTCGCCGAAATAACCCTCGATTCCGCCGTACCGCTTGTCCACCTCGTCGAACGCGGCGTCGAGGTAGCCGGAGTCGACGCCCAGCACGCCGACGAGGAGCTCGGGATCGCCCCCGGCGGCGGCGAACCCGTCGAAGATGGGTGTGAGCGACGGGATCAGACGTTCATTGGTGAGCAGGTAGTCGCGATAGACGTCGCCCTTCGGCACCCCGAGCAGCGTCAGCAGAGATGCTGCGGCCCAACCAGTTCGGTCCTTGCCGGTGGTGCAGTGCACCAGGGCCGGCGTCGAGCCGTCGATCAGTCCACGAAACAACTGGGTGTACGACGCCGTCGCACTGGGCAGGGTGATCATCTCGCGATAGGTCCCGCAGATCATTTCGCGCGCCTTGCCGCCGGACAGCATCTCGTCGGCCTGCGCGACGACGGCGGGGTCGGCGAGAACAGCACCGATGTTGGCGGGAATCGACATCTGCGCATCGGCGAGGACATCGAGTGCGATGTTCGACGCGCCGGGCAGGACGGGGTCGGGGATGGCCTCGCTCTCGTGCGCCGATCTCAGGTCGTAGACGGTCTTCAGACCGAGTGATTCGAGCGTGGAGACGTCGGCGGTGTCGAGCGCGGAGAAATCCGTCGACCGGTACAGGACACCGGATCGGACCGTCTGTCCGTCCCCGGTCCGCCAGCCGCCGAGATCGCGGAGGTTGGGCAGGCTGGAGATGGGGCTGGGCGCGCCGGGGGTCGCAGTCACGGTCACATCGTGACAGATTGTGCGGCGGTCAGTCGGTGAGCGCGCTTTCGAGCATCGGCCACGACTTCACGAGCTGGTCCTGCCAGTAGGGCCAGGCGTGCGTCCCCGGTGCATAGTCGACGGTCGCGGGAATGCCGAGTTGCTTGAGTCGACGATCGAGATTGAGCGTGCACTGGTGGGTGGCGGCCTCGATGGCGCCGCCGACCGCGATCTGGTCGATGTAGATCGTGGTCTTCCCGTCGATTCCCTGGCCATGCAACTGGTCGTGCGGTCCGGGGACCCCCGTGCCGGTGCTGATGTAGATCGCCTTGCCGCGCAGCTTGTAGGCGTTGACGACCGGGTCGTGCGCCCGCCACCCCGGGGAGCCGACCGGGCCCCAGATGTTGGCGATGTCGCCGCCGCCGCGTCCTTCGACGACCGCGCGGATGGCGAGTCGGCCGAGATTCGTACTCGTCTCGGCACAACCGCTGTAGGAGGCGACGGCGCGGTAGAGCTGAGGTGCGGCTTCGGCAAGACTCAACGACGACGTTCCCGCCATGGAGATCCCCGCGATCGCGTTCACGCCGGTGGTGTTCAGCTTCCGATCGATGAGCGGCGGTAGTTCACTGGTCAGAAACGTTGTCCATTTGTTTCGCCCCAGCACCGGGTCGACTTTGACCCAGTCGGTGTAATAGCTGTACGCGCCGCGCATCGGCACGACGACATTCACATTCTTGTCGGCGACGAAATCGACGATGTCGGTTTGCTCGAACCAGTGTCCGGTGCCCTCGCCGCCACCCGCGCCATTCAGCAGATACAGCGTCGGTCGGGGCACCGAGCGGTCGGCGGGCACGAGAACCCGGACCGGTACGTGACGTTTCATCGACGGCGAATACACCGACAGGTCCAAGACCCGGCCATCGGCGACAGCGCGGGCCAGCGCCTTCGCCCGGGACGAGGCATCTCCCGGGTCGGCGAAGGCGAACGACGGAACAGCAAGCGCGACAACGAGTACAACGATCGAGACCGTTGTGGCGACCAGGCGTCGGCGGAACAGACCACCCACTGCGGACATCACAGTCCCTTCACATCGCTACATGCTCACATCACTACCGCGCCGCCGTCTCGACAACGGAATTCACACACGCAGATCTCGATCCGAATACGTGTCACCATACGCACCGGAGACGATCCCGTCCGGATTCTCACGGCCGGGGGTCATCGCTTTTCACCTCGCGATTGCGCGCACCTTGGTCATCATTGGAGGCGGTTTCACGATGACTGATCCCGACCGGTCGAGACGTCGTGCTCCTGAACAGCCGATCTCGGGCGAGCGCACCAGGCCGGAGTCGTCTCTGCCGTCGACAACGACCGGCCACTTCGAAAGGCGCACGGAACGCATTCACGGAGCAGCCGGTGCCGAATTCGGCCGATCGGACTACAGCCGGACCGCCTCCGATCGCACCGACACCGGAAACAGCATGCGTGGATTCTGGAGCAGCGCCGGCGGGGCGACGGCCGACCGCTCGAGGGTGCCGGTCCAGCGGACCCGGCGCCGATGCGGGGTGAGCGCCCTGCCCCGGCGGGAGAACTCGTACTCGCCGATCAACGTCCCCAGGGGCAGCACGTCCGGATCGGTGGGGTCGACGACGGCGACCTCGTCCCCCACCCGCAGATCGGAGACGAACGACGCGAGCACGCGGAGGTCCTTACCCGGCCGCCGCCCGGGACTTCGCTCCTTCAGCAACACGCGCAGGCCGGTCTCGGTGCCCACCGAGGCGTCGGCGTCGATGCCGGATTCGACGCCCAATCCGACGATCTGCCGCTGTCGGAACTGTGCGTACTGTTCGTCGGATCCGGCCCGGATGATCCACACGGTGCGGGTCGGTTCGTCCAGATCGTGCGCGTCGGTGGCCGGCGGCTCCGGCCAGAAGTACGGCATCTCGTCGTCGATGTCGACGTCGTCGAACACGAAGCCGTAGAAGTCCGGCGCCTTGCGGAGCAGCGCCGAACGGTGACTGCGATGGAGTCGGTCGTCGCCGAGCCACGCGGGCATCAGGCCCTGCACGGTCAGCTCGGCTTGGGACGCACCCACCACCTCGGGCGCGAACTCGGCGATCATCGGAGCGGTGGTGTCCGCACGACCGCCGCCGGTCCACACGTCGACGAAAGCGAGCCCGTAGGCGACCAGCGCCGGGGTGTGCCCACGCCACATCGTGACCGCGGGATGGCTCGTCCAGCCGTAATCGAAGAGTTCGAGCGCCCGCAGGATCTGCAACGTCTCCACCCGCTGCTTGCCGAGGCGCGCGGGGTCCAGGACCTCGGCAGAGCGTCGAAAGTCCGAATACGGCAGGAACGTCTGCATGGCGCTCGCATACCCACTTCGGACGGGCGCTCACACCCGGCGGAGCTCCGCGCAGCCCGAACTCAGAGTTGTCAGCTGCTACCGAAGATCGGCGATCCCGGCCCCGGCGTCACACCAGGACCGGCTCAACCAGCGGCGGGTGCGACCTACTGCCGCGCAGCGTGGACCCAGGTCACCACGGTGGCTTCGACTCGGCTCGATCAGCGGTGGGTGCGATCTTTCTGCCGCGCGGCGTCAGCCGAAGCCCGCGGGTGGCCTCGAAGAGATGATCGCCGCTCGGACTTCGGGGCTCAGTCGGATGCGGAGTCCGACGCGTCGGTCCCGACCTCCGGCACCGCACACACGCCGTCGACGCAGACCGCCGCGTCGTCGTCGCCGATCATCTCGAAGGACACAAGCGGGTCAGACACGATCGGACTCCTCGGCCCGAACCTTGTCGAGGGCCTGCGCGAAGGTTTCCGGCGCCTGGGCTCCGGAGATCCCGTACTTGCCGTTGAGCACGAAGAAGGGAACCCCGCTGATCCCGTATGCACGGGCCTGGTCGATGTCGGCCTCGACGGCCGCGGAGTACTCGCCCGACTCCAGCGCGGCGAGGACGGCGTCGCGATCGAGACCGACCTCGGCCGCCAGGTCGGCGAGTTCGTCGGCGCGGCCGACGTGGCGTCCCTGCTCGAAGTACGCCTGGAACAGACGCTCGGCCAGCTCCGCCTGTCGGCCATGCGCTTTCGCGAAGTGCAGCGCCTCATGCGCTTTCAGCGTCTTGGTGTGCTGCAGCCGGTCGAAGTCGTAGTCGAGACCGACCTCGGCGGCGATCCCGCGGACCTGGTCGAGCATCCCCCGGACCTGATCGGCCGGCATACCCTTGTGCCGGACGAGGAAGTCGACCTCTGAACCGTCGAAGTCGACCGGCGTATCCGGTGCGAGTTCGAAGCTGTGGTAGGTCACTTCGACGTCGTCGCGTCCGTCGAACTCGGCGAGGCCCGCCTCGAACTTGCGTGTGCCGATGTAGCACCAGGGGCAGGCGATGTCGGACCAGATGTCGACGGTGATGGGAGCGCTCATTGCCCTCTCAACACCTCGCGGATCGAGAACGTTCCCGGAGTGCGTCACACCCGATCAGCCGCCCCAGGCGCGTCGAGCAGGTCGTCGAGATGCGTTCGCGACCAGTCGCACAGGCCGTGGACCGTCGTGACGAGGTCGCGGCCGGCATCCGTCAGGGTGTAGTCGACCCGCGGATTCGCGCTGCGATGGTCGTGCCGATGGGCTCTGAACGCCGAAGGCCGGCCACCCTGTCGGGTGACCGGCCTTCGGTGATGCTGCGTGAGAGGACGCAGGGATCTGATCAGGAGATCAGAAGCCCATTCCGCCCATCTCGTCGCCACCCGGCATGGCCGGGGCGGCGTTCTTCTCGGGCTTGTCGGCGACGACGGCCTCGGTGGTGAGGAACAGAGCCGCGATCGAGGCTGCGTTCTGCAGCGCCGAGCGGGTGACCTTCACCGGGTCGTTGATGCCGGCCTTGAGCAGGTCCTCGTACACACCGGTGGCGGCGTTGAGGCCGGTGCCGGTGGGCGAGTTGAGGACCTTGTCGGCGACGACGCCCGGCTCGAGGCCGGCGTTGATCGCGATCTGCTTGGCCGGAGCCGACAGCGCTACCTTGACGATGTTGGCGCCGGTGGCCTCGTCACCCTCGAGCGAGAGTGCGTCGATGGCCGGCTCCGACTGCAGCAGGGCCACGCCACCACCGGCGACGATGCCCTCTTCGACGGCAGCCTTCGCGTTGCGGACGGCGTCCTCGATGCGGTGCTTGCGCTCCTTGAGCTCGACCTCGGTGGCCGCGCCCGCCTTGATGACCGCAACACCGCCGGCCAGCTTGGCCAGACGCTCCTGCAGCTTCTCACGGTCGTAGTCGGAGTCGCTGTTCTCGATCTCGCCGCGGATCTGGGCGACACGACCGGCGATGGCGTCGGGATCGCCCGCGCCCTCGACGATGGTGGTCTCGTCCTTGGTCACGACGACCTTGCGAGCGGTACCGAGCAGCTCGATGCCCGCGCCCTCGAGCGAGAGGCCGACCTCTTCGCTGATGACCTCGCCACCGGTGAGGATGGCGATGTCGGCCAGCATGGCCTTGCGGCGGTCACCGAAGCCCGGGGCCTTGACGGCGACGGACTTGAAGGTGCCCTTGAGCTTGTTGACGACGAGGGTCGAGAGAGCTTCGCCCTCGACGTCCTCGGCGATGATCAGCAGCGGCTTGCCGGCCTGGATGACCTTCTCCAGCAGCGGCAGCAGGTCCTTGATGGTCGAGACCTTGCCCGAGACCAGCAGGATGTATGGGTCGTCGAGGACGGCTTCCTGGCGGTCGGCGTCGGTGACGAAGTAACCCGAGATGTAGCCCTTGTCGAAGCGCATGCCCTCGGTGAGCTCGAGCTGCAGGCCGAAGGTGTTGGACTCCTCGACCGTGATGACGCCTTCCTTGCCGACCTTGTCCATCGCCTCGGCGATGAGCTCGCCGATCGAGGCGTCGCCGGCCGAGATACCGGCGGTGGCAGCGATCTGCTCCTTGGTCTCGACCTCCTTGGCGCTCTTCAGCAGCGACTCGGTGACGGCCTCGACGGCCTTCTCGATGCCGCGCTTCAGACCCAGCGGGTTGGCGCCGGCAGCGACGTTGCGCAGACCCTCACGGACGAGAGCCTGGGCGAGAACGGTGGCGGTGGTGGTGCCGTCGCCCGCGACATCGTCGGTCTTCTTGGCGACTTCCTTGACCAGCTCGGCGCCGATCTTCTCGTACGGGTCCTCCAGCTCGATCTCCTTGGCGATGGACACACCATCGTTGGTGATCGTGGGGGCGCCCCACTTCTTCTCCAGGACGACGTTGCGACCCTTGGGTCCCAACGTCACCTTGACGGCGTCGGCAAGGCTGTTGAGGCCCCGCTCGAGGCCGCGACGGGCCTCTTCGTCGAACGCAATTTGCTTGGCCATGGGTAAGTGATCCTCCGAAGGGGGTGACACTAGGTTCGTATGGCCGGAACTCGGTGCCCGCGACGGACGACCGGTGTGTCATTCGGTACCGGCCTCACCGTCCCGACCTGGCACTCACAGCTCGCGAGTGCCAACCTCGTTTTTAGCACTCGACCAGTGCGAGTGCAAGGCTGGATCAGGTGTCCCCGTCGGCTGCGTTGTCGGCCGCCGCGACGCTGACTACGTTGAGGACGTGTCACTCGCCTCCAGGGAGTTCAGGTTCGGGGTCAACATGCTCGCGGCCGGGAGGAGTTCGACGCAGCGGGGACCGCGCCGTCGAGGTGGAGTGGAATCTCCTGCTACAGATCGTCTCCGTGACCGATGATCCGACGGCGGTGGCCGACGAGCTCACCGCGAAGCACGAACTGTCGATGAGCACTCAGGAGTTCCTGGACCTGCCGTCGGTGCTCATCGGATCGG
The DNA here is from genome assembly GCF_042672305.1 of Gordonia sp. NPDC127522. Classification (NCBI taxonomy): domain Bacteria; kingdom Bacillati; phylum Actinomycetota; class Actinomycetes; order Mycobacteriales; family Gordoniaceae; genus Gordonia; species Gordonia sp. NPDC127522. The sequence goes on along the minus strand of NZ_JBHXVK010000001.1, from coordinate 36,881 downwards.
TCTCCGACATCGCCGCCCGCCTCGTCGACCTCCGGGAGCGGACCGGGATCAGCTATCTCACCGTGCTCGAACCCGCGCTCGAGGTATTCGCCCCGGTGATCGCGGAGCTGCGCGCCGTCGACGCCGGAGGGCGGTGAGGCGGTCACGGTCATTCGCACCCCCGACGACCGACGTCCCGCAAGCTGCCGGTCGACTAGGGTCTGAACCGTGGAATTCCTGCTGATCATCATCGTGGCGCTGCTGGCGATCATCGCGGTGGTCGTCATCTTCAACTTCCTGGGCAATCGGCGGGCCCGGCAGGCCGAGCAGGACGCCCTGCGTGAGCGGACCTATCGCCCCGGCGATCCCTTCTCGTCGGCCGACGACGATTCCGTCTACGGCGACCCCCGCGATCTCAAACCCGGCGACCTCGTCGAACTGCGCGGTCAGACCTACGCGGTCCGGGGCACCCTGCGCCTGACGCAGGACGGCTACACCTGGACCGAGAACTTCCTCGACACCGGTGTCGGGTCCAAGGCCTGGATCTCGGTCGAGGACGATCCCGACCTCGAGGTCGTGCTGTGGCACGAGGTACCCGGTGCCGCCGTCACCCCTGGCCCCGACACCGTGGAGCTCGAGGGGCGTCGATACCAGTCGGAGGAAGCGGGCTCGGCGCGTTTCACCTCCGCGGGGACCACCGGCGTCGCGACCTCGGGCCGGATGGCCTATCACGACTATCAGGCCGGCGACGACCGCCTGTCCTTCGAGGACTACGGCAGCGGCTGGGAATGCGCCCGCGGCGAACTGTTGTCCCGCGCGGACTACCGCATCTACCCCACCAACCCGGCTCCGGAAACACCCTGACGGCGACCCTCGACGCCGGCCCGCCCACACCAGACGCCCTGAGCACGGAGACCCCACACCGCATGACCGAGAATTCCGAACATCCCGGCGACCCCGCCGCGCAACTCGCGGTGGCCTACGCCGACACCAGCGCGAGCCAGCTCGGGTTCTCGCTGAGCGCACCCTTGCAGGAGCCCCTGGCACAAGAGGATCGCGAGATCGACGGCATCACGGTGTCGGTGCGGCTGCTCGGCGCGAGCCATCAGGTACTCGTCGACGACGGGGCGCAGCGGATCTGCGAGACCGTCGCCTGCCTGCCGGAGGTGACCTCGGCACTGCCGGAGAGCTTCCAGGAGAGCGGCTATTACTTCAGTTCCCGTGTGGAACAGGTCAATTCCGACCAGCTCGCCGCACTCGTCGAACAGCTGAGCGTTCGCGTCACCGAACAGTTGGCCACCGGACATCCGTGCGTGATGGGTCGCTTCCCGGGGGAGCCGCACGCCGTCACCGCGATCGTGTCGGAGTCCACCGATGACTCCATCAGCTGGCACACCTGGCACACCTACCCCAAGGCCGCCGAGGTCGTGATCACCTCCAGCAGGATCGACCGCGGCCCGGTGGCCCGCCCATGACCGGTCAACCACCGCCCGGCGGCCCACCGGACCCACGCCGCCGTCTCAACAAGACCCGCAACATCATCATCGGCGTGATCGTCGTGCTCACCATTTTCGCGCTGATCGGTGCATGCACCGCGCGAGTTGCCCGTGGCGGCGGCATCGGGGGGTCGGCGCGCGACTACATCACGCAGAACTACGAGCGCGACACCTCCCTCGACGAAGGCGACGTCGACGCCTATGTCGCCGACGGGACACCGGAGCAGGTGGCGGCCGAGATCCGCGGCGCCGAACGTCCCAGCGACCAGCGGAGCGGCGCCGCCGGCACGGGCAACATCGCCGGCACGCAGTTCCTCCAATATCCCGACTACCTCGTGGGCCTCTTCCCGCTGGCGGCCGGCGCCACCCGGGTGATGCTCAGCCGGGACTACCGGTCGGGGTATCACCACTACCACCCCTACGTCGGCGCCTTCTGGGTCCCGACCCCCCGCTACGCGGGTAGCGGCAGCGGAAACCGCGGCGGCGGGAGCGGTGGTGGCGGTAAATGATCGTCGTCCGTCCGGCACGTGCCATCGAATTCGTCCGACCAACCAACGGAGAAGACCATGCTCGCTGATATCGCTGAGAACGCCTACGCTGCAGGCGCTTACGCCGGTGTCGGCGTGATCCTGATGATCATCTCGTTCGGCATCCTCGACCTGCTCACGCCCGGGAAGCTCCGTTCGCAGCTGTGGACGGACCGCAACCGCAACGCCGGCATCCTGGTGGGTTCCAACATGCTCGCCGTCGCCGTGATCGTCACCGCCGCCATCGTCGCGAGCGAGGGACGACTGCTCGAGGGGCTCACCTACACCGCGGTGTACTCGGCGATCGGCCTGGTCGTGATGGCGGTGACCTTCCTCGTCATCGACTTGCTGACCCCCGGCAATCTCGGCGAGTTGCTCGTCCACCCGGAGAGCCACCCGGCGGTGTGGGTGCAGGGCGTCGCACACATCGGGGTGTCGATCATCGTGGCCGCCTCCATCCTGTGACCGGGTTCCCGCACTCCCCCGTTTGTCCGTGACCGGTCACGACTCCGCTGCCGCCGACGCCGAACCGGTGACGACCGAACCCGTTCCGGACGCGCTGGCGATGCGACCGCGATTCGCCCGCGCCGGACTGCTGGCCGTCGTCTTCGTCTGCGCCGCCTGCGGGTTGGTGTACGAGCTCGCGCTGGTCTCGCTCGGTTCGTTCCTGATCGGCAACACCGCGACGCAGGCGTCGATCGTCCTCGCGGTCATGGTCTTCGCGATGGGCATCGGGTCACTCGCCGCGAAACCGCTCCAGCCACAATCGGTCACGGCCTTCGCGGTCATCGAACTGCTGCTCGCCCTCATCGGCGGACTGTCGGTGATGGCGCTCTACGCGGCATTCGCCTACCTGGAGTTGTACACGCCCGCCCTCGTCCTGGTGGCGTTCGTGCTCGGCATCCTGATCGGCGCCGAGATCCCGCTGCTGATGGTTCTGCTGCAACGGATTCGACGCCAGGAGGCGGGTTCGGCGGTCGCCGACATGTTCGCGGTCGATTACATCGGCGCCCTCATCGGCGGCCTGTGCTTCCCGTTCCTGTTGCTGCCGTTCTTCGGCCAGCTGCGGGGCGCTCTGGTGGTCGGGCTCGTCAACGCCGCGGCCGGCTGCTTCCTCGTCTTCGTCATCTTCCGCAAGTCGATGTCGCGCACCCAGATGGCTGCCCTCTCCGCGTCGGCCGTCGCCGTCGTCGCCGTCCTGATCGCCGGCCTGATGCTGTCCGGCCGCTTCGAGATCACCGCGCGCCAAGCGCTGTACCGCGATCCCATCGTCGCCGCCGAACGTAGTGCGTACCAGGACATCGTCATCACCGAGAACCGTTTCGGCGCAACGGCCGACACCCGCCTGTACCTGAACGGCGACCTGCAGTTCTCCTCGGTCGACGAACATCGCTACCACGAGACGCTGGTGCATCCGGCGATGTCCGGGAACCACGACTCCGTGTTGATCCTCGGCGGCGGTGACGGACTCGCGCTCCGCGAGGTGCTCACCTACCCCGACGCCCGCGACGTCACACTCGTCGAACTCGACCCGGAGATGATCCGACTCGCCCGGACCGACGAGCGTCTCACCACGTTGAACCGGGGATCGATGACCGACCCCCGAGCCGAGGTGATCGCCGCCGACGCCTTCTCCTGGCTGCGTGGCACCGACCGCCGGTTCGACGTGATCATCGTCGACATGCCCGACCCCGACGACTCGGCCACCGCAAAGCTGTACTCCACCGAGTTCTACGCGATGGTCCGCGCTCATCTCGCCGAGACGGGCCGGACCGTCGTACAGGCCGGTTCCCCGTATTTCGCGCCGAAGTCGTTCTGGTGCGTGGCCTCGACCATGCGCGCGGCCGGACTGGACCCGACCCCGTACCACGTCGACGTGCCGGCCTTCGGCGACTGGGGATTCCACCTGGCCGGCGCCGGGGGCAGGGTGACCCCGACCGTGGACGCACCCGGCCCCCTTCGGTTCCTCAGCCCCGAACAGTTGGCGGCGGCCACGGTTTTCCCACTGGATCGGCAGCGACTGGATCTGCCGCCGTCGACCCTCATGGACCCGCGGATTCTCCGGTACGCACAGGGTGAGTGGGCGACCTACTGACGCCGGAACGCCTTCGCGCGCAGATACTCCAGGTGATCCCACAGATCGCGCTCACGATCGGGGTCATGACTCTCCGCGGATGACTCCGACACCTGCCCGCGATCGATGTAGGAACCGGTGCGCGCCTGCGGCACACCGAGAATAGTCTCGGCGAGGCGTCGACCGGCCGTCGGTACCCGATCGAACGGGCCGACCAGGGCCAGACCCGGCAGGACCCATCTGTTCGCGAACCGCTGCGGTGCGCTCGCCGCCCGGGCCAGGTCCGTACCGGGCACGTAACCCGGGTTGTACGAGACGATCTCGACGCCGTCGGGGAGCCGGCGCGCCCACTCGTGGACGAGATGGATGGCCGCCAGTTTGCTCGTCGAGTACGCGGTGCGGCCGGCGGCCGGACTCGAACCGCCGAACGCACCCGGTCGGGACAGGCGTGCCGGGCTCGTCCACCGCGGCGCGGGGACCATCCCGAGATTGTGCCGGAGATCGCCGAAGTGCGTGTCGCTCACCGTGATGGTGATCCGGGAGCCACGGGTCAGATGTCCGACGAGCTCACCGATCAGCAGGTGGTTCGCGAGTACGTTGACCGCGAAGGTCGCCTCCACTCCGTCGGCGGTGACGTGCTCGTCGTCGAGGTGCTGGATGCCCGCGTTGCCTGCCAGCCCGCGCAGCGGCGGCAGCGTCGCGTCGTCGAGCATCCGCCGGATCTCCGCCGCCGCTGTCATCGTCCCGGCGGTGTCGGCGAGATCGGTGTCGACGGCGACGACGCGCCCGGCGCCCTCGCCGAAGCCGTCGACGAACCCCGCGGGTCCGCCGCCGCGGGCGAGGACCACGAGATGACATGACGGATCGATCGACACGATGGACCGGGCGGCGACCAGACCGAGCCCGCGGGTGGCTCCCGTCATGACCAGCGTCCAGTCCGGATTCGGGGTGAGTGGTCGAGTCATATCGGCTCCCGCCGTTTGAGTTGACGTTGTCAACACCAGAAGACGCCATTCGGTTGACGATGTCAACTGTAAGCTCGGGTGATGACCACGAGGGCGGAGAGCGCGGCACACACCAGGCAGGCACTGCTGGCCGCGGCGTCGGCACTTCTCGACCACGGCGGTCCGGAGGCGGTGACCCTACGCGAAGTCGGCAGTGGCGCCGGGGTTTCCCGCTCGGCCGCCTACCGCCACTTCATCGGGAAAGAGGAGTTGCTGGCGGCCCTCGCCACCGACGCGTGGGCGGTCGTCGCGGACGGTCTCGACGCCATCGCCGCCGACCCGGAACTGTCGCCCGAGGATGCCGTCCGATCGGCGCTGCACGCGCTGTCCGACCTCGGCGTGCACCGGCCGCACCTGTACCGGCTCATGTTCGCGACCCCGGCCGGCGCGCCGGCGATCCCCGCAGCGGCACGCGCTCAGGACGGCCTGGTGTCCCTCGTGAGTCGCATCGTCGGTGCCGATGCCGCGCGACACCACGCAGCGCTGCTCTTCGCGGCGGCCCACGGCCTCACCGACCTCGACACCCACGGCCATCTGCCGCCCGACAAGTGGCACGCCGACCGGCACACCCTCATCGATCTCGCCGTGTCGTCGTTGCCGCACACCACGGACGCCGATCGGGGCATCGATGTCTAGCGGCGTGACCGTCGCCCTCGTTCTCCTCGGGGTGCTGGCATGTTCAGGCGCAGTGGTGCTGATCCGCACCCGTCGCGTCGTGCGGACCCCGGCCGAGCGGGCAGTTCATCTGGCGCTGCACACCGCGTCGCTCGCCGCCCGCTCACTGCGCACCGGACTGTCGGCGGAGTCGGCTCGCGAAGCACTGCCGCACCTGCACACCCTGACCGGCGCCGAAGCGGTAGCACTGTTCGACGGCGAACCGAGCCGCCTCGCCCACGAGCCGGACGGCGAGGCCATCTGGGACGACGAGATGCTCGGTCACGCCGACCGTGCGGCGGCGTCCGCGCTGGGCGACCTCCGGCGCGTGCTGCTCACCGACCCCAGCGGCGCCGAGTCGCCCGTGCGCGCGCTGGTGGCCCAGCCGCTCCTCGCCGACGACGTCGGGGTCGGGGTCCTCGTGGTCGCCACCACGCGACGCCCCGGACCCGGGATGCTCGGCGCCATCGCCGAGGTCGCGCGGTACGCGTCGAGCCAGATCGAACTCGCCGACCTCGACGCCTCCCGCGCACGGCTCAACCGCGCCGAGGTCCTCGCCCTGCGTGCGCAGATCAGTCCGCACTTCATCTACAACGCACTCAACACCATCGCCTCGTTCGTGCGGACCGACCCCGACCGGGCGCGCGATCTCGTCCTCGACTTCGCCGACTTCACCCGATACTCCTTCCGGGCCGCCGGCGAATACACCGTGCTGGCCGACGAGTTACGGAACATCGACCGCTACCTCACCCTCGAACGCGCCCGTTTCGGCAATGCCCTGGACGTCAAACTGCATGTCGCGCCGGAGGTCCTGAACGTCGTCGTGCCGTTCCTCGCCTTGCAGCCGCTCGTCGAGAACGCCGTCCGGCACGGTCTCGCGTCGAAGGGTGGCGGCACGATCACCATCGTCGCGGCCGACGAGGGCACCGACTGTGTCATCACGGTCGAGGACGACGGCGTGGGCATGGAACCCGAACTCCTACGCAGCGGAGCTCTCGACGCCCTCGACCACAGCGAGGGTGCCCACGTGGGCCTGACCAACGTCGACCACCGGCTCCGCGCCGCGTTCGGCAACGACTACGGACTCGTCGTCGAGACAGCGGTCGGCGCCGGCACCAAGGTGGGGATGCGTGTCCCGAAGTTCCGCGCAGGCATCCGGGCGTGAAACGCAACGCCGGAGTTCCGGCGGTGACCGAACTCCAGGGCGGTAAACTGCGGGCTGTCGTCGAGGCGGGAGGTGTTCCATGACCGCACTGGTGGTACTCGCGGTCGACGACGAACCACCTGCGCTCGACGAGCTCGGCTACCTGTTGAACCGGCAGGACGACGTCGCCGAGGTCCGCTCCGCGTCCGACGCCACCGGCGCCCTCCGCGAACTCAACGAGCACCGCATCGACGCGATCTTCCTGGACATCAACATGCCCGGCCTGTCGGGACTCGAACTCGCCGGCGTCCTCGCGAAATACGCCTCGCCCCCGGCGATCGTGTTCGTCACCGCGCACGACGACCGTGCCGTCGACGCCTTCGAGGTCGGAGCGGTCGACTACCTGCTCAAACCCCTACGCGAACAACGCCTCACCCAGGCGGTCGACCGGGTCCGCGCAAGCCTCGACAGTCGGGAGCGCACACCCGAGCCCGCGCAACCGACCGTTCGACCGGAGCGCCGCGCCGCATCGGACGAGGTCATTCCGGTGGAGATGAGCGGCGTGACCTCGCTCGTCCGGCGCGATTCGATCTCCTGGGTCGAGGCCGTCGGCGACTACGCCCGACTGCATGCCGACTCGGGCGCACACCTCGTCCGCATTCCGTTGTCGACGCTCGAATCGCGCTGGCAGGAAACCGGATTCGCGCGGGTGCACCGGTCCTACCTCGTCGCGCTGCCGATGGTCACCGGATTGCGGACGGTCGGCGGCGGCACGGTGGTGTGCGTCCGCGCGAACGGCGCATCCGAGGCTGTGGAGCTGCCCGTGAGCCGCCGGCAGGTCCGCGAACTCAAGGACCGTCTCATCCGGGACCCGCTGCGCCAGTATCGTTCCCCCACTGCACGAGACGATGGCTGAGCACCCGCCCCAGCGCGAACGGGTGGTGCTCGCCTCCCGCCGCGGGGCGCGAATGGTCCGCACCCGCGTCGAGGTCCAGGAGCAGACCGAGGTCGGTGATGCGCTCGTCCGCGGCCTCATGCGCGCCCAACTCGGTCTCGGGCTTCGGCTCGGGGGAGCCCTGCTCGCCGTTGCTGCCGCCATACCCGTCGCGGCCTGGGCGTTTCCGGGGATCGCCGACGCGGACGTCTTCGGAATTCGACTCATCTGGCTGATGCTGGGAGTACTCGCCTTCCCACTCCTGTATCTGACCGGACGGCTCTACGTCCATCTCGCCGAGCAGGCCGAACGCGACTTCATGGGCCTCGTGGACGACGATCTGTCCGACGCACCCGAACCGGGTTCGCCGTGACGACCGACGTCCACGCCCTCACCGCGATCGGCCTGTTCGCCGCGGCCATCGCCACGATCGCGGTCGGCGCGTGGGGCGGGCGTTTCTCACGGACCACGTCGGACTTCCTGGTGGCGTCGCGGAGCGTCGGCTCACGCTGGAACGCCGCCGCGGTGTCCGGTGAATACCTGTCGGCGGCATCGTTTCTCGGCGTGGCCGGGCTGATCGCGAAATACGGTGCGGACGCACTCTGGTACCCCGTCGGGTTCACCGCCGGCTACCTGGGCCTGCTGCTGTTCGTCGCCGCGCCCCTGCGTCGTTCCGGGGCCTACACGGTGCCCGACTTCGCCGAGTTCCGCCTCGCCTCGCCGGCGGCACGGAAGACCGCGATGCTCGTCGTGGTCGTCGTCTGCGTGCTGTACCTCATCCCGCAGTTCCAGGGCGCGGGACTCACCCTCAACATCCTTCTCGGCGCACCGGTGTGGGCCGGCGTGGTCGGCGTCGGACTGATCGTGATCGTGAACGTGGTCGGCGGCGGCATGCGGTCGATCACCTTCGTGCAGGCCTTCCAGTACTGGCTCAAGCTGACCGCGATCGCCGTCCCCGCGCTCGTCCTGATCGGCGTCTTCGCCCAGGACCCCACGCCCGTCGGCGAACCCGCGCCGCCGCGCATCACCACCGCGACGACGGTCGACGTGACCACCGACGTCTCGGTCACCGTCGCCGAGACCACCGGCGTACGGGTCACCGGGACGCTGGACGGGATCGTGGTCGACGACGCGCCGGTGGACACCACCGGACCCCACGTCATCTCCGCGGGCTCGACGATCTTCCTCGACGCCGGTGCGGCCACCCCGGTCGTCGCGGGCGCGCCGGCACAGAACGCGGACTGGATCGCCCCCGGTGGGGGCTTCGGCGGCAGTCACCCGCTGTACCAGGTGCTGTCGCTCATCATCGCGATGTTCCTCGGCGTGATGGGCCTGCCCCATGTGCTGGTGCGGTTCTACACCAACCCCGACGGGCGATCGGCGCGGCGAACCGCGTTGGCTGTCATCGCACTGCTCTCGTTGTTCTACCTGTTCCCCATCCTGCTGGGGGTGTTCGCACGGCTCTATGTCCCCGAACTGCTGATCACCGGCACCGCCGACGCCGCGGTTCTGTTGCTGCCGAGCGCGGCGGTCGGCGGGATCGCCGGTCAGATCCTGGCCGCGCTCGTCGCCGCCGGGGCGATCGCCGCCTTCCTCGCCACGTCGTCGGGTCTGCTGGTGTCGGTCGCCGGGGCGCTCGCCACCGATCTGCTGCGCGGCCGCGTGCGCGACTTCCGGGTGGCCGCGGTCATCGGCGGACTGATCCCGATCGGCTTGTCGCTGGCCGCCGCGTCCCTGGAACTGTCCCGGACCGTCGGGTTGGTGTTCGCCGTCGCCGCGTCGACGCTGTGCCCGCTGCTGGTCCTCGGGATCTGGTGGCGCGGACTCACGGCCGTCGGCGCCATCGCCGGACTCGTCGTCGGCGGCGCGTCGTCGGGGTCGGCGACGATGCTGGCGATCGCGGGGGTCGTCGACGACGACGTGCTGGGCGGGTGGCTTGCGGTCGTGATCGGCTACCCGGCCGCCGTGACGGTCCCGCTCGCGTTCGGCACGATGGTGCTGGTCAGCAAGGCAACCCGGGGACGGGTACCCGTCGACCTCGCACGGACCTTTGCCCGGATGCACGTCCCGGAACGCGTCGGGATGGGGCTCGATCGCACCCCGGGACGGGCCCCGGACGAGCGAACGACCTGACCGTTCGGACAGGTGACCGTTCGCCGTTCGTCGGATCTCACCGACCGTCCGGCGCACGGACGGCGGGTTTCGGCGTGTGACCCAGGCCACCCGATTGTCTGTGATCTGCACCTCATTCAGGCTGACCTTCGTAGAGCCATCACACATGTGGCCACGTCACCCTGGGAGGAAACGTGTCGACCGTCGACCAACCACCACCGGCGCCACACGCGCCGACCGGCGAAGAGTTCATCGAGATGCAGGCCAGTCCGGAGTTCCAGGAACTGCGGCGGACGCTGCGGAAGTTTGTCTTCCCGCTGACCGCGTTCTTCCTGATCTGGTACGCCCTCTACGTGCTGCTCGGCGCCTTCGCCCATGACTTCATGGCGACCCAGGTCTGGGGCAACATCAACCTCGGCCTGATCCTCGGTCTGTTGCAGTTCGTCAGCACCTTCGTCATCACCGGCATGTACGTACGCTTCGCCAATCGCAATCTCGACCCGAAGGCCGAGGCGATCCGCAACGAGATGGAAGGCGGGCCCGCGCTGTGAACGCCACTGCCGTACCCACCACCGACGAGACCGTCCTCGCGGCGACCGTCGGCAGCCCGGCCGCCAACATCGCCATCTTCGCCGCGTTCGTCGCGGTCACGATGTTCGTGGTCATCAAGGCCAGCAAGAACAACAACACCGCTGCCGACTTCTTCACCGGCGGCCGCGGATTCTCCGGACCGCAGAACGGCGTCGCCATCGCCGGCGACTACCTGTCGGCGGCCAGCTTCCTCGGTATAGCGGGCGCCATCGCGGTCTACGGCTACGACGGCTTCCTCTACTCCATCGGCTTCCTCGTCGCGTGGCTCGTCGCCCTGCTGCTGGTAGCGGAATTACTGCGCAACACCGGCAAATTCACGATGGCCGACGTCCTCAGCTTCCGTCTCAAGCAACGCCCGGTACGCCTGGCCGCGGCGATCTCCACCCTCGCGGTGTCGCTGTTCTACCTGCTCGCCCAGATGGCCGGCGCCGGCGGCCTGGTCGCGCTGCTCCTCGACATCGAGGGACGCCTCGGCCAGTCCATCGTCATCGCCGTCGTCGGTGCGCTGATGATCGTCTACGTGCTCATCGGCGGTATGAAGGGCACCACCTGGGTGCAGATCATCAAGGCCGTCCTGCTCATCGCGGGCGCCGGCATCATGACCGTCATCGTGCTGGCCAAGTTCGGCATGAACCTGTCGTCGATCCTCGGTGCGGCCCAGGACGCGGTGACCGACTCGACCAGCGAAAAGGTCGCCGCGCGTGACGTTCTCGCCCCTGGCGCCCAGTACGGCGGGTCCCTGACGAGCCAGATCAACTTCATCTCACTCGCCATCGCGCTCGTCCTCGGCACCGCGGGCCTGCCGCACGTGCTGATGCGGTTCTACACCGTGCCGACCGCGAAAGAGGCTCGCAAGTCGGTGGTCTGGGCCATCGCCCTCATCGGCGCCTTCTACCTGTTCACCCTGGTCCTCGGGTACGGAGCGGCCGCCCTGGTCGGACCGGACAAGATCCTCGACGCCGCCGGCGGACAGAACTCGGCCGCACCGCTGCTCGCGTTCGAACTCGGTGGCGTGGTCCTGCTGGGCATCATCTCGGCGGTCGCCTTCGCGACGATCCTCGCCGTGGTCGCCGGCCTCGCCATCACCGCGTCGGCGTCGTTCGCCCACGACATCTACGCCTCGGTGATCAAGCGCAACAAGGCGAGTGAGGCCGACCAGGTCCGCGTCTCGCGATACACCGTCGTGGTGCTCGGCATCGTCAGCATCGTCCTCGGCATCCTCGCAAACGGCCAGAACATCGCCTTCCTGGTGGCGCTGGCCTTCGCGATCGCCGCGGCGGCGAACCTGCCGACGATCGTCTACTCGCTCTACTGGAAGCGGTTCAACACCCGCGGCGCCCTGTGGAGCATGTACGGCGGCCTGATCTCCACGATCGTGCTGATCGTCTTCTCCCCCGCCGTCTCCGGCTCGTCGACCGCCATGATCTCCGGCGCCGACTTCGCCTGGTTCCCGCTGGCCAACCCGGGCATCATCTCGATCCCGCTGGCCTTCGTCCTCGGCATCGTCGGCACGCTGACGAGCCCGTCGGACAACGGCACCCCGGAACGCAACGCCGAGATGGAGGTTCGCTCCCTCACCGGCATCGGCGCCGAGAAGGCCGTGCAGCACTAGCCAACTCGCGCTCGACCCGCGACGACAGACGCACCACCGATCTTCGGTGGTGCGTCTGTCGTCGGTGTGGGATGCCTCCCGTGGTGCCGTTTCCGCCTCGCTTATCGGATCCAATCAGCGGGACGGAAACGTCACCGCGGGAACGTATTACGTGTCTCAGGCGTCCTGAATTCGCGCGAACGGTCGAGCCGCCTCGAGTTCGAAGGCCAACTCGAGGAGGGTGCGTTCCTGGCCGAGGTCGGCAGCGAAGTGGATGCCCACGGGCATGCCCGATTCCGTTTGTCCGAGAGGCAGACTGATCGCCGGGGTGCCCGCGGTGTTGTTGGCCGGGGTGAAGGCGATGAACCGGGTCAGCCGGCCCATCGCCTCGTCGAAGTCGAGTGCGGGATCGAGGTACCCGATCTCCGGGGTCGCGTGGACGACGGTCGGGTTGAGGACCACATCGAAGGTGTCGTGCAGTCCGCGGATCGCGGCCGTGGACTTCCGCAGCCCGCGGACCGCCCCGGGCAGCCGGTAGAAGTGCCGGAGCGCGCTGCGCGAGAGCCCGCGGGTGAACGAGTCCACCTGGGAACGGTCGAAGCCCTTGTCGACGACCCGTTTTCCGAATCGGTCCAGCGCCAGAGCGAGCAGTGACCAGTAGTCGATGAAGTCCCGGACGTAGTCCCGGTCCACCGGCAGCGGCACCATCTCGGTGCGATGTCCGAAGGACTCGACCAGCTCGGCGGCCTCGGTGACACACCGTTGTGTGTCCCGGTCGAGCAGCGAGCCGGTCAGCGGCTCGGTGATCAGCGCGATCTTGAGCCGCTTGGTCCCCGGCCCCTCGACCAACCCGACCGGCGGCATCCCGGGCGCGGGCCGGAAACCCTGTGTGTCGGCGAGGAATCGGGCGGTGTCGCGCACCGAACGGCTGACGATCCCGTTCGACACGAGGTCGATCGGCGCGTCCCGGGTCTCTTTCGACGCCTCGACGCGCCCACGACTCGGCTTCAGTCCGACCAGCCCACAGATGGCGGCGGGGATGCGGATCGACCCGCCACCGTCGTTGGCGTGGGCGATCGGCAGTGCACCGGCCGCGACGAGCGCCGCGGAACCACCGGACGAGCCGCCCGACGAGTAGTCGGTGTCCCACGGGTTGCGGGTCGGCTCACGGTCGACGAACTCCGTCGTCGAGGTCAGCCCGAAGGCGGGCATCGTCGACGCGCCGACCACATTGACGCCGCTCGCGAGGAACTGATTGGTGAACGCCTCGTTGGCCTTCGCCGGGCGCTGGGGCACCGCAGCCGAACCGTGACAGGTCGGCAGCCCGGCGAAATCGGTGTTGTTCTTGATGATCGACGGCACCCCGATGAACGATCCCAGCGGGAAGTCGTTGTCGACAGCGCGTTTGCGCGCACGCTCGCGATCGTCGAAGGCGATGGCGTTGAGGTGCGGGTTGACGGCATCGATCCGCGCGATCGCGGCCTCGACCGCCTCGGAGGCGGAGATCTCCCCGGTGGCGATGGCCTGGGCGACGCCGACCGCGTCGTGCTCGCCGAGTGCGTCGTCGGTGAACGCGTGAACGTGTTTCATTCCCGGGACCCTATCGTCTCGGCCTACCTTCTCGGCGCAGCTCCGATCATCGACAAGACGTCATCGACCAGGCCGGCGGCGTGATCGGCGTCGAGCTCGAGTCCGAAGACCGCATGGTGATACAGCGGGGCGATCACGTGGTCGAGCACCTGTCGGACCGACGGTGTGGCCTCGCCGCGGTCCCGCGCTCGCGCGATCATCTGCTCGGCGTGCTCGCGCCGGATCTCCCAGCAGGGACAGACCTCGACGATGTCCTCGCGCGCGGCGACCATGGCCCGGAGGTAGGCCCGGCGCTTCGGGCGTGCGATGTCGGCAGCGATGATCTGGGCCCACTCGGACAGGTCGTCGGCGAGAGTGCCCGTGTCGGGCAGCGGCTCACCCTGGGTCAGGGCGGCCACGGCCACCTCTCCGAGAAGTGCGTCGATCGATCCCCAGCGTCGATAGATGCTGGTCGGGTTGACCCCCGCGAGGTCGGCGACCTCGGGGATCGTCATCGTCTCGCGGCGTCCGGCGCCCACCAGCTGCCCCACCGCCGTGTAGACGGCGGACTGCACGCGGGCGCTGCGTCCGCCGGGTCGACGGCTTGGTGCGCTGACACTCGTCATGCGAGCATTATTGCAAACCTGATTGCTTTTGTGGCCCTCCCGCCTATAGCGTCTCTAATGCAAACGAGTTTGCGTTAAGGAGACGAGATGGCGCCGCTTCATCCACATCGCGCGTTCTGGCTGATCGCCGCGACCTATGTGATGGTCCTGTTCGCCTCGGCCGCGCCGTCGCCGCTGTACCCCGTCTACCAGGAACTCTGGGGCTTCTCGTCGCTGACGCTGACCCTGGTCTTCGCCGTCTACGTCGTCACGATGCTCCTGAGTCTGCTGACGGTCGGCTCGCTGTCCGACCACATCGGCCGCCGCCCCGTGCTGGCGGTCGCCCTGGCGCTCCTCATCATCAGCATGATCCTGTTCGTGGTCGCCGGGGATGTCGGCACACTGCTCGCGGCCCGGGCCCTGCAGGGGCTGGCCACAGGCGCCGCCATGGGCACACTGACCGCCACGACCGTCGACTTGCAACCCACCGCACGCATGGGTTCGACGATCATCGGCGCGGCCCCGGCCATGGGTCTGGCCGGCGGCGTGGCCGTCGCCGGCCTCCTCGTCGAGTACGCCCCGGCCCCGCGCATCCTCGTCTTCGAGATCATCCTGGGCCTGTTCGCCGCCCTGCTGATCGCGCTGCTCGTGGTACCAGAGACCGGGGAGCGCGGCGGTTTCGATTCCCGGCGGCATCTCGCGGTGACACTCGCCCCGCAGATCAGCGTCCCCCGGGTGGTTCGCCGGGTGTTCTTCGCCTCGGCCCCGGCACTCATCGCCACCTGGTCACTCGGCGGACTGTACCTGTCACTCGGGTCGTCGGTGGTCTCCCAGGTCTTCGGCGTCAGCAATCACGGTGCCGCCGGCCTGATCCTGTTCGTCTTCTTCGCCTGCGCGGCGGTCACGTCGCTGCTCATCACGGGCCGCTCGTCGACAGTCAAATCGGCCTACGGTTACCCCGCTCTCGCCGTCGGCGTCCTTATCTCGCTGTCGGGTGTCCTCGCCGAATCACTGCCGACGTACGTGATCGGCTCCGTCGTGGCCGGTTCCGGCTGGGCGGCGACCTTCCTCGCGGCGATGGACAACATCTCGGCCGCCACCCCCGCCCCGCAGCGCGGCCAGGTCTTCTCGTCGGTCTTCGTCGCGAGCTACCTCGCCTTCAGCGTGCCGGCCGTCATCGCCGGAATCGTGGTGTCGCACATCGGACTACGCGCCACGATCATCGGCTACGTCTGCTATGTACTGGTCGTCGCGCTCGTCGGTGCGATCCTCGCCGTCGTCATGCGACGCCGGAGCCCTCAGGCCGGCGACCGCGAACCGACCATCCGCATCGCCAGTTCGGCATAGAAGTCCCCCATCTGCGCGGGCGACAGCGCACCGTCCTCGCGATACCAGCGCGCGACATCAATACCCATGGACAGCATCGCGTTGGTGGTGGCGAGCGAGTCGGCGACATCGAAGTCGCCGCAAGCGATCCCGGCTTCGATGATCTCGCGCACCCGTCTGGTGATCTCGCGACGCATGGCCATCACCGTGTCCAGATGGTCGGGCGCGAGGGCGTTGAGTTCGTAGTTCACCACCCGGCCCCCCACGTGCTCGCGCGCGTGGTGCTCGGTGAAGGCGTGGAAGATCGCCCGCAGCCGGTCGCCAGGGGACGCCGACGGATCGTCGGCGTCGTCGATCGCCGCGAGGATGGCGCGATGACCGGCGTCGGAGATCTCGAACAGCAACTCCTCCTTGGAGCGGAAGTGCACGTAGACCGCCGCCGAACTCATCTGCGCGCCGTTGGCGATGTCCCTCGTGGTCGTCCCGTTGAACCCCTTCGCCGCGAACGCCTCGACGGCGGCGCGCAGGAGCCGAGCCCGGGCGGCCACGGGCCGGACTTCGGACGTCGGATCGGCAGACGGGCCCACGGTCACCTTCTCGGAACGGTCGGACTGGTCATCGCGACGGGCCCGTGATTGACAGCATCGGGCCCGCGCGGCATAGTGCAACCTATCACTAAGCAAGCGCTTAGTCATTCGTGGCTCGGTTGGGTTTCCCCAGCTTGGGTGCACACGGCAGAGGTCCCCAGTTCGACCACACCGCCCGGGGTACGGACACCCTCGACAGGAGTAGAGAAGAACCCATGCAGCTGAAATTCAGTCCTGAAGAAGAGGCCTTCCGCGAGGAGTTGCGCAGCATCTTCGCCAAGGTCCCCGAAGACGTCCGCAAGCGGTGCGAAGAGGGCAAGCTCCAGTACCCCGAGGACCTCGTCACCACGACGCGCATCCTCAACGAGCACGGTGTGGCCACCCCCAGCTGGCCGGTGGAGCACGGCGGCAAGGACTGGACCCCGATCCAGCATCACATCTACCGCGAGGAGATGAGCCTCGCGTTCGTCCCCGACATGCTGCCGTTCAACGTCGGCATGATCGGCCCGGTCATCGCCCAGTTCGGTTCCGACGAGATGAAGGAACGCTTCCTGGCCAAGACCGCCAACCTCGACATCTGGTGGTGCCAGGGCTTCTCCGAGCCCGAGGCCGGCTCCGACCTCGCCTCGCTGAAGACCCGCGCGGTCCGCGACGGCGACGACTACGTGATCAACGGACAGAAGACCTGGACCACACTCGGCCAGTTCGCCGACTGGATCTTCTGCCTCGCGCGCACCAACCCCGATGTCAAGAAGCAGGCCGGCATCAGCATGTTCCTGTTCCCGATGGACACGCCGGGCGTCGAGATCCGCCCGATCCAGCTCATCGACGGCAGCTACGAGGTCAACGAGGTCTTCTTCAACGACGTCCGCGTGCCCGCCGAGAACATGGTCGGCGAGGAGAACAGCGGCTGGACCCAGGCGAAGTTCCTGCTCGGCAACGAGCGCAACGGCATCGCCCGCGTCGGCTACACCAAGGCCAAGCTCGCCCGCGCCAAGGAACTCGCCAAGCAGACCCGGACCGCCAAGGGCACCCTGCTCGACGATCCGCTGTTCGCCGCCCGCCTGGCCGAGGTCGAGAACGAACTGCTCGCCCTCGAGCTCACCCAGCTGCGCGTCGCCGCCTCATCGGCCGACGGCAAGCCGAACCCGGCATCATCGCTGCTCAAACTGACCGGCAGCCAGCTGCAACAGGCCGCCATGGAGCTCCTCGCCGACATCGCGGGCCCCGACTCGCTCCCGGTCGCCCAGCTCGACGCCTCGGCTCCGAACGGCAGCGCCGAGGTGAGCGCCCCCGAATGGGCCCAGCTCGCCGCCCCGACCTACCTCAACTACCGCAAGGTCACGATCTACGGCGGGTCGTCGGAGGTCCAGCGCCAGATCATCGACAAGGCCGTCCTCGGCCTCTGAGCGCCGACCCCGCACCTTTCGACCTTTCACTAAGGAACACCATGGATTTCGAGCTTTCCGAAGAGCAGGGGATGCTGCGCGACACCGTTCGCGAGGTCCTCACCAAGACCTACGACGTCGAGACGCTGCGCAAGGTCACCGACACCGATCTCGGCTGGAGCGAGAAGGTGTGGAAGTCGCTGGCCGAGATCGGCATCCTCGGCCTCACCTTCCCGGAGGACGAGGGCGGCATGGACGCCGGCCCCGTCGAATTCACCAGCGTCATGACCGAACTCGGCCGCGCACTGGCACCTGAGCCCTACCTCGACTCGGTCCTCGTCCCCGGCTCGCTCCTCGGCCTCGCCGACGACGCGACCCGCACCGAGCTGCGGACCG
Source organism: Gordonia sp. NPDC127522 (assembly GCF_042672305.1). Taxonomy (NCBI): domain Bacteria; kingdom Bacillati; phylum Actinomycetota; class Actinomycetes; order Mycobacteriales; family Gordoniaceae; genus Gordonia; species Gordonia sp. NPDC127522. Next base: position 18,904 of record NZ_JBHXVK010000001.1, on the reverse strand, counting down.
CACTGGCGTCGGGCGAACTGCTGATGGCCTTCGCCCACACCGAGCCGGGCGACCGCTGGCCGGAGGCGCGGGTCGAGACCACCGCGTCGACCGACGGCGTCCTCAACGGCACCAAGAGCCTTGTCGGACATGGCGATTGCGCTGCGAAGCTGATCGTGTCGGCGCGCGACGACAACGGCGTCGGCCTCTACCTCGTCGACGCCGATGCCCAGGGCATCACCCGGACGCCGTACCGGACGCACGACCGCCGTCGCGGCGCGCAGATCGAGTTCCGCGACGTCAAGGCGACGCGACTGGGCACCGGCGACGCGTCGCAGACCATCGCCGACGCCGAGGTCGGCATCCAGACCGCACTGTGCGCCGAGGCCGTCGGCGCGATGGAGCGGAGCCTCGACCTCACCGTCGAATACCTCAAGTCGCGCAAGCAGTTCGGCGTCACGCTGTCGGCCTTCCAGGCCCTCACCCATCGGGCCGCCGACATGTACGTCCAGCTCGAACTCGCTCGCAGCGTCAGCATCTACGCGACGTCGGCGCTCGCGGACGGGATCGCCGATCCGATCATCGCGTCGCGGGCCAAGCTGCAGATCTGCCGCTCGGCGCGCCTGATCGGTCAGGAAGCGATCCAGATGCACGGCGGTATCGGCATGACCGCCGAGTACCCGATCGCCCATTACGTGAGCCGTCTGACGGCGATCAGCCACACCCTGGGCGACGCGTCGGACCATGTGACCCGCCTGGCGGAGAACATCGACACCTACGACATGCTCAGCGTCGGCTGATACCGGCTACTGTCCTTCAGCGAAGGCCCTGCGCGTTCTCGCGCGCAGGCCTTCGCTGAAGTCGTTGTCGGGCGGCAGCCCGCTGATTCCGATGCGAGGCGAGAGGGAGCCGGATGGAACTGCTGCGGGACAACCTGGCCGCGGGGGCATCGTTCAGCCTGGTGGGGATCGCCGTGCTCGTCCTCGGTTTCGCCGCCCTCGACCTGGTGACACCGGGCCGGCTGCGGCAGCTGGTGTGGATCGAGCACAACCGCAACGCGGTGCTGCTGACCACATCGATGGTCATCGGCCTCGCGATCGTGCTGGTCTGTTCGGTCATCGACACCGAACTCCTGGAACTGTGGCGCGCGCTGCTCTACACCGTCGCGTACACGGTCTTGGCGATCGCGGTGATGATGTGGTCGTTCGTGCTGATCGACTGGCTCACACCCGGGAAGCTCGGCACGCTGCTCTTCGACGGCGCGCCGCAGGGTGGCGAGACCCCCGACGACGCCGCGACCACCGGACGCCGGGCCGCCGACGAACACCCAGCCGGATGGATCACCGCCGCCGTCTTCGTGGCCATCGGTGCCGTCATCGGGATCACCCTGCTGGTCTGAGTTCGGCGCGACATCGCTGGTCCAGGCGTTTTCCGGGGTTGACTCAGGCGCCCGAACATGCTTATTGACCCTCGGCCAACAAGCCCATAGGGTGAGCGACCATGACCGCAGCACTCATCGAGGAATCCATCGACATCGACGCCACGCCCGAGCAGGTGTGGTCGGTGATCTCCGATCTGAAGCGCATGGGCGAGTGGAGCCCCCAGTGCAAGAAGATGATCATCCGCGGCGGCACCGTCGGGTTGGGGACCAAGACCATCAACATCAACCGCCGGGGCCCGCTGGTGTGGCCGACCACCTCCAAGGTCGTCCGGTTCACCCCGAACCAGGAACTCGGCTTCCGGGTCGCGGAGAACCACACCATCTGGAGCTACACCATCACCCCGAAGGACGCCGGGGTCACGGTCACCGAGCGGCGCGAGGTCAACGGTTCGACCACCAAGGTGTCGTCGGTACTCGTCGACAAGCTCTTCGGCGGCGCCGAGTCGTTCGAAGAGGAACTCAAGCTCGGGATGGCCGAGACCCTCGGCAAGATCAAGCGCGCCGCCGAGTCCAACTGACCCTTCGAGACGCTCGCAAGCTCGCTCCTCAGGGAGCGGAGAGACGCTCGCAAGCTCGCTCCTCAGGGCGCGGCGATCAGGTTCCGCTGAGCTTGCCGATGAGCTCGGGGAGGTCGGCGACCGAGTCGATGATGTGGTCGGGGTAGGGCCCGAACTCGTCACGCTGCAGCGCATGCAGCGCCTCCTCGCGGAACTTGCCGGTGCGGACCAGGACCCCGATCAGCGCCGCCGCCTGGGCGCCGAGAACGTCGTTGTGCATGTCGTCGCCGACCATCACCACCTGGGTCGGCTCGAGACCGAGGACTTCGGTGGCCGCCCGGAAACCGACCGGCGACGGTTTGCCGATCGCCTTGATCTTTGCGCCCGAAGCCTTTTCGAGGCCCTCGAGGTAGACCCCGGTGTCGATGCTCAAGCCGTCCGCCGTCGACCAGGTCATGGACCGGTGCATCGCGATCACCGGAATCCCGTCGAGCATCATCTCCAGGACCTTGGACAGCGTGGCGTGCGTGAAGACCGAACCGGCGCCGCCGAGTACCACCACCTCTGCCGACGCGGGATCGTCGGTCAACTCCACGCCGGTCATGTCCTCGGCGATCGGGCCCTGGTTGAGCACCCACACGCGCCTGCCCGGATAGGTGGCGGCGACGTGTTCGGCGGTCAGCTTGGCGGCCGACAGGATCTCGTCCGGCTTCACCTCGAAACCGCATTCGTTGAGCGCCTCGGCGATCTCGCCACGCGAGCGGGACGTCGTGTTGGTCAAGAACATCCGCGGGATGCCCTGGTCGGCGAGATCGGCGATCGCCTCGACCGCGCCGGGCAGCGCCTGCCACGAGGTGACCATCACCCCGTCGATGTCGAACAGCAGACCCAGCGCCATGCGCACGAATGTAGTCCTCGCCCAGCGGCGTCGCAGGACGGCCCGGCGACGAGCCGGGACGGCGGCATCGTCTCCGTCGACACCTGGCATGCTGAGCGGATGCGTACCGTCGTAGAGCATCAGCGCATCGTCGCGGCGTTGTTCGGCCCCGCCGAACCGTCGGAGATCGCAGTACCCGAATCGCTGGGTCTCGCCACGTTCACCGACGTCGACGCCCCGCTGTCGCTGCCCGGCTTCGACAACTCCGCGATGGACGGATTCGCGGTCCGCGCCGACGATCTCGCGGACGCGAGCGCCGACGACCCGGTCACCCTGCCGGTCGCCGCGGACATCCCCGCCGGCCGCACCGACGACCTCACTCTCGAGCCGGGCACCGCGCACCGCATCATGACCGGCGCCCCGATGCCCGCGGGCGCCGACGCGGTGGTCCCGGTCGAACTGACCGACGCCGTGGTGGGCCCGGTGGCCGCGGCGCCGACCGTCACCTTCACCGCCGCACCCGAGCGCGGCAGGCACATCCGGCGCGGTGGCTCCGACATCGAGGCCGGCACCCGGGCGCTGCCGGCCGGCACGGTGATCGGCGCACCGCAGATCGGCCTGCTCGCCGCACTGGGCCTCGCCGAGATCACCGTCGCCCGGCGGCTGCGGGTCGTCGTGCTGTCCACCGGTTCCGAACTCGTCGAACCCGGAAAACCGTTGCGCCACGGGCAGATCTACGAGTCCAACGGCGCGATGCTGACCGCCGCGGTCATCGAGGCCGGCGCGACCGGCCGTCACCTGCATTTCGTGCCCGACAACACCGCGGACTTCGCCGCGCGGCTCGACGAGGTCGCCGACGACGCCGATCTGATCATCACCTCGGGTGGTGTCAGCGCCGGCGCCTTCGAGGTGGTGAAGGATGCACTGTCGGCGACCGGGACCGTCGAGTTCGTGAAGGTGGCGATGCAGCCGGGTATGCCCCAGGGGTGCGGCCACTTCCCCTCCTCCCGCGGCCGGCGCGTGCCGATCATCACGCTGCCGGGCAACCCCGTCAGTGCACTCGTGTCCTTCGAGGTCTTCATCCGGCCTGCGCTGCGGGCCGCGATGGCACTGCCCGCCGACCGGGAACGGATCCGAGCCCGTCTCGGTGCCGACATCCGCTCACCCCGCGGCAAACGACAGTTCCTGCGCGGCGTGCTCGACGCCGGGCCTCGCGACGGGGTGGTCGGGGTGGACCCGATCGGCCCGCCGGCGTCACATCACCTGCGCTACCTCGCCGAGGCCGACGCGCTCATCGACGTCCCCGCCGACGTCGAGGCGGTCGAGGCGGGCACCCTGGTGGACGTGCTGGTCCTGCGCTGACGACGAGGTCTCCGGGCGCGGCGCTCTAGAGTGGACGCCGATGCACCCGGCGATGCGGTGCGCACCATTTATCCGGCCTGGACACAGGCCAGAGGAGGTTGATCGTGGCCCGACGTCCGCGTCCGGACGGCTCCGGTGACACCGGCCGTGTCGCCCATTTTCTCGATCTGGCCCGAGAGACCATCCCTCCGATCCACCCGGCGGGTGTGCCGTTCGTCGCCGCGCCCGCCGCCGTCGCGCTCCTCGGGCGTCGACACCGCTGGATCGCCCGGCCGGCCGCGCTGACCGCCGGCGCGTGCGCTGCTTTCTTCCGGCATCCGAAGCGGGTCACCCCCACCGAGCCAGGTGTGGTGGTCGCCCCCGCGGACGGGACCATCGCCCTGGTCGACGAGGCCGTCCCGCCCGCCGAGTCCGGCTTGGGCACACAGCCACTGCCCCGGGTCTCGACCTTCCTGTCGATCTTCGACGTCCACGTGCAGCGCGTCCCGGTCGCCGGCACGGTGACGACCGTGACCCACACGCCCGGCGCGTTCGTCTCCGCCGACCTCCCCGAGGCCAGCCGCGACAACGAGCGCACCACGATGACCATCCGCACCAGCGCCGCAGACGGCGCGCCCGGTCCCGAGCTGGCCGTCGTGCAGATCGCCGGTCTCATCGCCCGTCGGATCGTGTGCGAGCCGTCGGTCGGGGACTCCCTGACGATCGGCGAGACCTACGGGCTTATCCGATTCGGATCGCGCGTCGACGTCTACTTCCCGGCCGGCACCCGGCCCCGCGTCTCGGTCGGCCAGCGCGCGGTCGGCGGCGAGACCCCGTTCGCGTACCTGGATCAGTGAACTCCGGCCCGGTGAACCCGACCGACATGACCTCACCCGGCACGAACCCCGGGCGGCGACGCCCCGGCTCGCGCACCGCGCGCAACCCGACCGCGCGCTCGGCCAGCCGGCACGCACAGACACATCCGGTTCCGCGGGAGCCGGAGCGCCGGCGTCTGCGCCGCCAGGCACAGGCCAGCCGCATCGTCATCCCGTCGTCGCTGACGATCCTCGCGATCTGCGCGGGCCTGACGGCCATGCGGTCGGCGATCAACGGCGACGTCGACACCGCGATGGCTCTCCTGGTCGCGGCCGCGTTCCTCGACGGCATCGACGGTCGGGTCGCACGCCTGATGGGAGCCACGAGCCGGATCGGCGCCGAGATCGACTCGCTGGCCGACGCGATCAACTTCGGTGTGGTGCCGGCGATGATCATCTACTTCTACTTCATCGACGGGCATGACCTCGGCTGGGTGCTCGCACTGATCTACTGCTGCGCCATCGTCCTGCGCCTCGCGAGGTTCAACACCCTGCTCGACGACGACGAGGCACCCGCGTACACCAAGGATTTCTTCGTCGGTGTCCCCGCGCCCGCCGCGGCGATCTGCGCGCTCCTGCCCATCGGGCTGGAGCAACAGTTCGGCGACGGGTGGTGGACGTCGCTGCCGGCCGTCGGCGGGTGGCTGATCTTCGTCGCCTTCCTGGCCGTCAGTCGCGTCCCGACGTCGTCGCTGAAGACCGCGTCGATCCCGGCCCGCGCGGTGGCCGGCCTGCTGGTGCTGGTCGCCGCGGCCGCGGCACTGCTGGTGACCTTCCCGTACGTGCTGATGATGATCGCCATCGCCGGATACGTCCTGCACATCCCGTACGCGTGGCGCGCGCGCCGCTGGGTCGCCTCCCGGCCCGAGCACTGGGACGACAAGCCGGCCGAACGTCGGGCACAGCGCCGGGCCCTGCGTGCCACGTCGCCCGGAGGTCGACGCCGTCGGCCGGTCATCAACTCCCTCGGCCGCATGGGCCTGAACCGTCCCACCGGCCCCGGCCGGTCCGTGGTCGGCGCGCCCGGCGAGACGACCGAAAGCGAGTCCGAATGAGCACACCGGCCTCCCTCACGCTGACCGCGCGGCACAATCCCTCGGCGGCCGAGGCGCGGCGCGGCATCATCCGCGTACATCCCGAGGTGTTGACGGCCCTCTCGCTGCGGGAATGGGACGCGGTGTCGATCACCGGCGCACGGGTCACGGCGGCCGTGGTGGCCGCGACCGAGGCCTCCGCGCCGACCGGCGTCGCCCTCCTCGACGAGATCGCCTTCTCCAACGCCGGTGTCCGCGAGAACTCGACGGTCGTGCTGGCGCCCGTTGAGGTGCAGGGCGCAAGCCGGGTGGTGGTGAGCGGTTCGGCGCTGGCCACCCAGTCGATCACCGAGTCGACGCTGCGCCGCGCGCTGCTGGGGAAGGTCCTGTCCGTCGGCGACGCCGTCTCGCTGCTCCCCCGCGACCTCGGCCCCGAACTCGCCGCGACCGAGGCCACGCGCGCCCTGGCCCGGTCGGTCGGGATCACCTGGACCACCGAGTTGCTGACCGTCACCGCCACCGAGCCCGGGCCACCCGCGGGCGGTCCGGCGTCGACGCCGGTGAGCGTGCAGACCAACACCGCCGTGCTGTGGTCGACGACCGCGGGCGAGGTGCCGCCCCTCGTCGACCGGACCGGTCCGGGGTCACCCCGGATCCCCGGCGCCCTCGGCATGGTGTCGGAGTCCGACTCCCGCCCGCGGCCGGCCGCCGCGCCCAGCCCGGTCCGCGAGCCCGCCCGGGAGCCCGAGATCCCGGTCCGGCCGGTGTCGGAGCTGGTCGGCGTGGACTCCCAGATCACCAAGCTCACCGAGTGGCTCACCATCACCCTCGACGAGCCGGAAGTGCTGCGCACCCTCGGTGCGACACCGCGTCTCGGCGTCCTGGTCACCGGCCCGGCCGGCGGCGGCAAGGCGACCTTCGTCCGTTCGGTGTGCGCGTCGCGCACGCTGGTGACCATCGACGGCCCGACGGTCGGTGCGACGGAGGCCAACAGCCGCCTGCGGACGGTCGCCGACGCGGTGGCCCGCACCCGGGCGGGCGCCGGGGTCCTGCTGATCACCGACGTCGACGCGCTGTTGCCCGCCGAACCCGAGCCCGTCGCCGCACTGATCCTCGACGAACTGCGTTCCGGCATCGCCGACGGCCGCATCGCACTCATCGCGACCACCGCCGAACCGGTACGCCTCGACGCCCGGTTGCGCGACCCGTCGCTCTGCGACCGGGAACTGGTCATCGGCCTCCCCGACGCCGCGACCCGGGCGCGGTTGCTCTCGGCGATCCTGTCGAACGTCCCGACCGACGGCGACCTCGACCTCACGTCGGTCGCCTCGCGCACCCCCGGTTTCGTCGCCGGGGATCTCGCCGCGCTGGCCCGCGAGGCCGCGCTGCGCGCCGCGACGCGTGCGAGTGCCGAGAAGTCCGCGCCGTCGCTGCGCACCGAGGATCTCGTCGGCGCCCTCGACGTCATCCGGCCGGTGTCCCGTTCGGATTCCCCCGAAGTCGCGCTGGGCTCGATCACCCTCGCCGACGTCGGCGACATGGTCGAGACGAAACAGGCTCTGACCGAAGCGGTCCTGTGGCCGCTGCAACACCCCGACACCTTCGCCCGGCTCGGCGTCGACCCGCCGCGTGGGGTGCTGCTGTTCGGCCCGCCGGGCTGCGGCAAGACCTTCGTCGTCCGCGCGCTCGCGGCGTCGGGTCAGTTGTCGGTGCACACGGTCAAGGGCGCCGAGCTGATGGACAAGTGGGTCGGGTCGTCGGAGAAGGCGGTGCGGGATCTGTTCGCCCGTGCCCGCGAGTCGGCGCCCTCGCTGATCTTCCTCGACGAGGTCGACGCGCTGGCCCCGCGCCGCGGTCAGTCCACCGACTCCGGTGTCGGCGATCGGGTGGTCGCCGCGCTGCTCACCGAACTCGACGGCGTCGAACCGCTCCAGGACGTCGTGGTGCTCGGTGCGACGAACCGACCCGACCTCATCGACCCGGCGCTGCTGCGGCCCGGGCGGCTGGAACGGCTCGTCTTCGTGCCGCCGCCGGACGCCGACGCCCGCGGGGACATCCTGCGCGCCACCGGGCGCGACGTCCCGCTCGACGGAGTCGACCTCGATGAGCTGGCCGGCGACCTCGAGGGCTACTCGGCGGCCGACTGTTCGGCCCTGCTGCGCGAGGCCGCCCTGTCGGCGATGCGCCGGGACATCGACGCCGCCGCGGTGACTGTGGCCGACGTCGAGGAGGCCCGCAAGCGGGTTCGGCCGTCGCTCGATCCCGCGCAGGTCGCCGACCTCAAGGCCTACGCCGAGCGCCGGCTCGACTGAGCACCGCCGAGCCTCCCTCGGCCACCGGGTGAGTCCCGGAACACACCAGGAATAACCTCCGATAGTTGTTGGTTGCAACCATCACGACTTATAGTTGCATCAATCAACCAATCGGGTGCGCCACCGCGCGCGCCGATTCGCCGCCCGCCCGTCTTCTCGTCGCGGGCAGCTCTCTTTCTCGGAGGTTTGCCATATGAGTGCACCCGCGTCCGCGATGGCGCCGGCCGAAGACGTGCCGATGACGCATCGTCAGAAGATCGAGGCCCTCATCGGCCTCCTGCTCGGCATGTTCGTCGCGTTCCTGTCGTCGACCGTGGTGTCCAACGCCTTGCCGACGATCATCACCGACCTGCACGGCACCCAGGACCAGTACACCTGGGTCATCACCGCGACCCTGCTCGCGTCCACCGCGACCACGCCCATCTGGGGCAAGTTCGCCGACCTGGTCAGCAAGAAGCTGCTGGTCCAGGGCGCGCTGTTCCTGTTCACCCTGGGTTCGGTCCTCGCCGGGCTCTCCACCTCGGTCGACATGCTGATCGGCTTCCGCGTCATCCAGGGCCTGGGCCTCGGCGGCCTGCAGGCGCTGGTCGTGATCGTCGTCGCGACGATGTTCAGCCCGCGCGAACGCGGCCGCTACCAGGGCCCGATGGCCGCGGTGATGTCCGTCGCGACCGTCGCCGGTCCGCTCATCGGCGGCGTCATCGTCGACACCAGCTGGCTCGGCTGGCGCTGGACGTTCTACGTCTGCGTCCCGCTCGCCGTCATCGCCCTACTCGTCATCCAGCGCACGCTGAACGTCCCGGTGGTCCGCAAGAAGGTCAGCATCGACTACCTCGGTGCCGCCCTCATCGCCTCGGGCGTCAGCACCCTGCTCATCTGGGTGACGCTGGCCGGTAAGAACTTCGACTGGGCCTCGCTGACCTCGTACGGTCTCGTCGCACTCGGTGTCGTGCTCCTCGCCCTGGCGATCGTCGTCGAGTCGAAGGTCTCCAGCCCGATCATCCCGCTGCACATCTTCCGCGACCGCACCACCACGCTGGCCACCCTCGCCAGCGTCGGCGTCGGCGTCGCACTGTTCGGCGGTGCGGTCTTCCTCGGCCAGTACTTCCAGATCGCACGTGGCTACTCCCCCACCGCGGCCGGCCTGCTGACGCTGCCGATGGTCATCGGTTCGATGCTGTCGGCGACCGTGTCGGGCAACCTGATCACCCGGTACGGGCGGTGGAAGCGATTCCTCGTGGCCGGTGCCGCGATGATGACGATCGGCTTCGGACTGCTCGCGACCATCGACGCACACACGGACATGGTCGTGGTCGGCGTGTTCCTTTTCATCCTGGGCTGCGGCATGGGCATGACGATGCAGAACCTCGTGCTGGCGGTGCAGAACAACGTCAGCCCGGACAACCTCGGTGCGGCGACCTCGACGGTCACCTTCTTCCGCTCACTCGGCGGTGCCGCGGGTGTGTCGGTGCTCGGCGCGGTGCTGTCCAACCACGTCACCGACCTCATCGCGAAGGGGCTCGGCGCGCTGGGCATCGGCGCCGGTGCGTCGGGCGGCGGCAGTGCCGGGCTGGCGAACCTGAACGAACTGCCCGCCCCGATCGCGGCCATCGTGCGCGGCGCGTACGGCGACGGCACCGCCCGGGTGTTCCTGGTCGCGGCGGTCATGGCCGCCCTGAGCTTCATCGCCATCGCGTTCATCAAGGAGGTTGCGCTGAAAACGATGAGCAGCGACGAGGAGCGCCGCGCGCAGGAGGCGGCGGTCGCCGACGCCACCGTGCCAGCAGCCGTGGCACCGTCGACGGTCGGTCCCGTCGCGGACGACGCCATCGCCGGCGAGACGCGGACGGGCGACGCCACCCGCGCCCGATGAACACCATCGCCGTCGGGGTCGATCTGAGTCCCGAATCCGAGGCGGCCGCTCACTGGGCGGCCGCCTCGGCCCGCGACGGGGACCGCCTGCTACTGATCCACGGATTCGCGGCAGCCGTTGCGCTGCAACCACTCAGCGAGTTCGAACTCGACTTCGACGTCACCGCCACGCGGCAAGCAGCTGCCGCCCACCTGACCGCGGTGGCCGGCCGTCTCGGCACCCGACATCCGGGCCTGCGCATCGAGACCGTCGTCGAACACGACTTCGCGATACCCCTGCTCACCAGGCTGTCGGGTCAGGTCGATCTGATGGTCCTCGGCCATCATCGACCCGGCCTCATCGAACGCCTCACCACCGGGAGCATCAGTTCCGCGCTCTCGGCCCGGTCGCGATGCCCGGTCGTGACGGTTCCGTACGGCAACCTCGCGACGGGCGGTCCGGTCGTCGCGGCCATCGATGCCGACGCCCCGTCCGATCTCGCGCTGTCGACCGCCTTCGAGTACGCCGATGCCACCGACAGCCCCGTGGCGATCGTGTGCGCGATCCCCGACGACGCCCCGCCCACTCGGATCGAAGCGGTGTACGCGCGAGCCGATGCGCTGCTCGAACCCTGGCGCCGGCGCTTCCCCGACCGCGACACGACGCTGCAGTTGGTCAACGGCAACCCGTCGAGGGCCGTCGGCGAGGCGGTTCCGCAGGCGTCGCTGCTCGTCGTCACCCGGCCACGCGCGGGGAGCACCTTCGCGACCTGGGCGGGGTCGGTGGCGCGCGCCGCTCAGCACCACACGCGATGCCCGATCGCGATCGTCGATCACAGCCGGTCCGGTCACCTCGACCGCGGGTCGACGAGCTAGTGCGATGCCTACTCCACGTTGACCAGATAGAACACCGACGACCCACCGCCCGCAGCCTGCGGGGACGCGCCGATCTGGACCCAGTAGGTCGAACCCTCCTTGGTCGCCGACAGCACGACGACCGATTGTCCGCCCTCGGTCGACCGGTGCGATTCGACGTAACCGGCCTCGGTGAGCGTCTCGGTCGCGGCCTCGAGCTGATTGCCCGCGTTGGCCGGGCCCTGCACCGCGACCTCCCAACCGTCGGAGCGACTGCCGCTCGCCGAGAGCACGTGACCGTCGATGAGCGGGACCTGCGCGGCCGGGAAATCCGACGGCAACGGGACGCCGTCGGGGCCGGCCTGCTCCTCGTCCGCACAACCCACGACGAGGCCGAACACCAGCAGGACAGCGGCGATGCTGACGGCGGTACGCCGGAGCCAGTCGAACCGGAACATACGGGCAACGGTAAAGTAGCCACCGCGGGTGCTCGCCCGTGACACCCCGCCGGGAGAAAGACGGAGTGCCCTTTTGATCTCTGTGTTGGCTGCGTTGGCAGTGTGCGCACTCGTCGCGCCCGCAGTCATCCATTGGATGGGTACCCGCGGTTTCTACGTTCTCGCACTGGCGCCCCTCGGCGCGCTGATCTGGGTCGTGCTCAACTGGCCGCCGGCCGATGCGGCTGCCGCCCGCGTCGAGACGGTCAGCTGGGTCCCATCACTCCAGATGGACATCGCCACCCGCTTCGACACCCTGACCGCGATCCTGTCGGTGCTGATCCTCGGGGTCGGTGCGCTCGTCCTCTGCTACTGCGCCCACTACTTCGACGACGCCCGTCCCCGCGTCGCCGTGTTCGGCGGCGAGATGGTCGCGTTCGCCGCGGCCATGTTCGGCCTCGTCATCTCCGACAACATGCTGGTGCTGTACGTGTTCTGGGAGCTCACGACCGTGCTCTCGTTCATGCTGGTCGGCTTCTACGGGGTGCGCGCGACGGCTCGGCGGTCCGCCACTCAGGCGCTGCTGGTCACCACGTTCGGCGGTCTGGCCATGCTCGTCGGCATCATCATGCTGGGCGAGCGGTCGGGCACCTACCTGTTGTCGGAGATCGTCTCGGCACCGCCGACCGGCGTCTACGTCGACATCGCGGTGGTCCTGCTGCTGATCGGCGCGCTCACCAAATCGGCCATCGTCCCGTTCCACTTCTGGCTGCCCGGCGCCATGGCCGCACCGACCCCGGTCAGCGCGTACCTGCACGCGGCCGCGATGGTCAAGGCCGGCATCTACCTCATCGCACGTCTCGCCCCCGCCTTCTCGGTGACGATCAGTTGGCAGATCGCCGTGGTGGGGCTCGGCCTGGTGACGATGGTGCTCGGCGGATGGCGCTCGCTGCGCGAGCTCGACCTCAAACTCATCCTCGCGTTCGGCACGGTGTCCCAGCTCGGCTTCATGGCCGTACTGGTCGGCATCGGCGACGCGAACGTCGCCATGGCGGGCATCGCGATGCTCGTCGCGCACGCGCTGTTCAAAGCGTCGCTGTTCATGGTCGTCGGCATCATCGACCACTCGACGGGTACTCGTGACGTCCGCAAGCTCGCCCGGCTCGGCCATCGTCTCCCGGGGCTGGCGATCACCGCCGCGGTCGCCGGGGCGAGCATGGCCGGCATCCCCGTCACCCTCGGATTCGTCGGCAAGGAAACAGCTTTCGCCTCGGTGTGGGAGACCGGGGCGTTCGTCTCGTGGCAGGCCCACGCCGTCGACATCATCCTGCTGGTCGGCTCGATCATCACCTGTGCCTACACGCTCCGTTTCCTGTGGGGCGCGTTCGGCCGCAAGGTGCGCAGCACCCCGAGTCCGGCGGTCGCCAAGATGCACCCGCCGAAGTGGCCCTTCTACTTCTCGCCGGTGGCGCTCGCCGCGGCCGGTGTGGCGGCCGGCGTGTTCAGCCCGCAGCTAGGCGCTCTCTTCGAGCCGTACGCCGAGACCCTCGACGGCTACGGGCACGAACTCGAGCATCTCGCGCTGTGGCACGGGTTCGGTCTGCCCGTCGTGTTCTCGATCATCGTCATCGTCGGCGGCGCCCTGCTGTTCCTCGGTATCCGCCGGGTCCGCGACCGCGTCTTCGGCTTCCGCCCGCTGGTGAACGCCGACCGCATCTACGACGCGACGCTGCGCGGAGCCGACACCCTGTCGCTGCTGCTGACGCGCAACACCCAGCGCGGGTCACTGCCGGTGACGCAGGGCGTCATCCTGTGCACCGCGATCCTGCTGCCGACCATCGTGCTGTTCGCCGGCGCTCGCGACCGACTGGAGATCGACTACGACGCCAAGCCGGTGCAGCTGGTGATCGGCGGGTGCATCGTCGCCGCGTCGTTGGCCGCCGTGCTGCTCCGCAACCGCCTCGCGGCGACCCTCGTCGTCGGGATCACCGGTTACGGCTGCGCGATGCTGTTCGCGCTGTACGGCGCCCCCGACCTCGCGCTCACCCAGTTCCTCGTCGAGACGCTCACCCTGGTCATCTTCGTGCTGGTGCTGCGTAAGCTGCCCGCCGAACCGGAGAAGCGGCACGCCACCGGGTTCAAGCCGCTTCGCGCCCTCATCGGACTCGCCTTCGGCGCCATGTTGGTCCTGATCGGGTTGTTCGCGGCGTCCGCCCGCTCGACCGAACCGCTCCACGTCGACCTGCCCGAGGCCGCCTACGACTACGGTCACGGCGCCAACGCCGTCAACGTCCTGCTCGTCGACATCCGCGCCTGGGACACCCTCGGCGAGGTGTCGGTGCTCATCGCGGCCGCCACCGGCGTCGCGTCGATGGTCTTCCGCAACCGCCGCTTCGGAGCGGCACCACGCGTGGCCGACGCCGCCCGGCTGCAGGCCGGCGACAACGGGGACGACAGCGACGACGACGATCACGTCCCACCGGACCGCACCACGTGGCTCCTCGGTTCCGGACTGCGCGACCCGCGCCACCGGTCGATGGTTCTCGAGGCCACGACGCGGTTGCTGTTCCCGACGATGGTCGTGCTGTCGATCTACTTCTTCTACGCCGGCCACAATGCGCCGGGCGGTGGCTTCGCCGGCGGCCTGACGATGGGTCTCGCGCTCGTCCTCCGCTACCTGGCGGGCGGACGCTACGAACTCGGTGAGGCGCTGCCGATCGAGCCCGGCCGCATCCTGGGCGCCGGCCTGGCCGTCTCGGCGACCACGGCGATCGTCTCGATGTTCCTCGGCGCCCCCGCACTCTCGTCGGCGGTCTTCGAGGTCACCGTCCCGGTCCTCGGCGACATCAAGTTCGTGACCGCCCTGTTCTTCGACCTCGGCATCTACCTGATCGTTGTCGGGCTCGTCCTGGACGTGCTGCGAAGTCTCGGCGCGCGTCTCGATGTGGAGACCACGATCGCCCGCACCGCGGCGCGCATCGAGAACTCGCGTGGCGACACCGCGACGGACGACGCCGCGAACACCACCGGCGAGCAGGTGAGCCGATGACCACGAATCTCTCGCTGATGCTGGTCGTCGGCGCGATGGCGGCGTGCGGCGTGTACCTGCTGATGGAACGCAGTCTGGTCCGGATGCTCTTCGGGCTCCTGCTCGTCGGCAATGCGCTCAACCTGATGATCATCGTCGTGTCGGGCGGCATGGGGAACCCGCCGATCATGGGCCGGTCGTCGGAGAACCGGGCGTCCGACGCCGATCCCCTCGCGCAGGGCATGGTCCTGACCGCGATCGTGATCATGATGGGCGTCGCCGCGTTCGTCCTGGCACTGGTCTACCGGCTGTTCGTGATCAACCGGGACGACGACGACGTCGAGGACGACGAGGAGGACGTCAAGATCTTGAGCGGATCGCTGGGGACGGCACCCGACCGCGATCGCAGCGACGATCCACTGACCCACTCCGACACCCCGACCGGCGATCACTTCGACGACAAGGGCAATCCGCTCACCGCGGAGGAGGCCGCCGCCCGGCACGCCGCGCTCTACGAGACCGACATCATGCCGACGGACTCCGACGTCGTCGACGAGATCGGCGGCGCGGAGGAGGAGCCCGATCCCGAGACCTCGGCGCAGACCGCCGCCCGCGAGGACGGGCCGGACGTGTACGGGCCGGGCGAACTCGGTCCCGACGAGGTGGGCCCCAAGTCGGCCGTCGCACCTCCCGACGGGTCCGGCGAGGACGACGCCGACCCCGACGTCATCGACCAGCGTGAGATGCCGGACCGCGACGTGGTCGGGCCGGACAAGAAGAAGCACGCCGACGAGAACGGGGGTGACCGATGACCCCGCAGGAGTCATGGATCCCCGTCCTGATCACGCTGCCGACGCTGGTGCCGCTGGGCGCTGCCGCCGTCTCGCTGCTGCTCGGCCGCAGCCCCAAGATCCAGCGGGCGGTGTCGATCGTCGCCATCACCGTCGCGTTCGTCGCGTCGTGCCTGATGCTGTACCTGACCGACCGCCACGGGACCTTCGCGGTCGCGATCGGCGGCTGGGGAGACAAGGGCTACCCGAACGGACCGCTCGGGATCACGCTGGTCGTCGACCAGCTCGCGGCCCTGATGCTCGTCGTCTCGACGATCGTGCTGCTGTGCGTCGTCGTGTACGCGATCGGGCAGGGTATCCGTGACGGCACGGCCCAGCAGCCGACATCGATCTTCCTGCCGACCTACCTCATCCTGACCGCGGGTGTCTGCAACGCGTTCCTCGCCGGCGACCTGTTCAACCTGTACGTCTCGTTCGAGATCCTGCTGACCGCGAGTTACGTGCTGCTGACCCTCGGGGCGAGCGCCGAACGTGTCCGCGCGGGCGCGTCGTACGTGATGGTGTCGATGGTGTCGTCGCTGATCTTCCTCGCGGGCATCGCGTTCGCGTACGCGACGACCGGCACCCTCAACCTCGCCGAGATGGCCGTGCGCCTCGACGACGTCCCCGACGGAACCCGCAACGCGCTGTTCGCGGTGCTGCTCGTGGCGTTCGGCATCAAGGCCGCGGTGTTCCCGCTGTCGACGTGGCTACCCGACTCCTACCCCACCGCGCCGGCACCCGTCACGGCCGTGTTCGCCGGCCTGCTCACCAAGGTCGGTGTGTACGCGATCGTGCGCGCCCACTCGCTGCTGTTCCCCGGCGGCACGATGGACACGGTGCTGCTGGTCGCCGGCCTGTTGACGATGCTCGTGGGCATCTTCGGCGCGATCGCCCAGGCCGACATCAAGCGACTGCTGTCGTTCACCCTCGTCAGCCACATCGGCTACATGATCTTCGGCATCGCGCTGTCGTCGGACCTCGGGATGTCGGCGGCGATCTACTACGTCGCCCACCACATCCTCGTGCAGACGACGCTGTTCCTGGTCGTCGGCCTGATCGAACGTCAAGCCGGTTCGGCCTCGCTCCGCCGCCTGGGCGGGCTCATCGCCAGCCCCCTGCTGGCCGTCCTGTTCCTGGTGCCCGCGCTGAATCTCGGCGGCATCCCACCGTTCTCCGGTTTCATCGGCAAGGTCGCCCTCCTCGAGGCGGGCACCCAGGACGGGTCCGTGCTGGCCTGGATCCTCGTCGCCGGGTCGGTGGTCACCAGCCTGCTCACCCTCTACGTCATGGCCCGCATCTGGACCAAGGGATTCTGGCGACCGCGCGCCGACGCCCCCGAAGGCGATCTCGCCGACAAGGGCCCGTCCGCACTGATCGACGAGAGCGCCGACGACGCCGCGTTCTCCGACCGTGAGGACGTCGGTCGGATGCCCGTGATGATGGTGCTGCCGACGATGGCGATGGTGGCCGCGGGACTCGTGCTCACCCTCTGGGCCGGGCCCATCTTCGACTTCACCGACCATGCGGCGACCGACGTCGTCGACCGCGCCGTCTACGTCGACGCCGTGCTGGGAGTGGGTGGTACCCGATGAGCGCGCAGGATCGAGCCGACGACCGCGCCCGCGGAGCATCCGCGGCGCCCAAACGGCGGCCGCCGGTCGTCTCGACCAAGGGACCGGTCCTGTCCCTGGTCATCAACGTGTGGCGCGTGTCGCTGCTGTTCGTCTTCTGGCACTTCGTCGGCGCGCTGGTGTGGCTGCGCACGCACACCCGTGTGCCCAGGTGGCTGGGCAGCGACGGCCGCGAGGTCGCGGTCCGGTTGTGGACCATCGCGTGGCTGACGTTCGTCTGGGTCCTGTTGTGGGGCACGCTGTCCTGGGCCAATGTGATCGCAGGGATCGTGCTGGCGATGCTCGTGCTGACCGTGCTGCCGTTGCCGCGGGTCCCGGTCGAGGGCCGTATCCATCCCCTGTCGGTACTGCAGCTCGTCGGCCGTCTGATCGTCGACTTCTTCGTGTCGAGTGTGCAGATCGGCTGGATGGCCATCCGTCCCGGCCGGCCACCGCTGGGCGCCGTGGTACGGGTGCGCGTCGCGATCAAGTCCGACATGGTGCTGACCCTGGCCGTCGACTACCTCAACCTGGTGCCGGGCACCATGGTCCTGGAGATCGACCATCGACGCCGGATGCTCTACGTGCACGTCTTCGACGTCCGCTCGGAGAAGAAGGTGCGGGCCTTCTACGATCAGGTCGCCTACGTCGAGCGGATGTTCATCAAGGCGTTCGAGCGGGACAGCGAATGGCATCCGAGTCCGTTCCACGGCATCGACGAGGACTTCCACCACGTCCGCACGGTGGACCGGTCGGTCGACAACGCCCGGTCGATCGACGACGCCGAACCGGAACGACGACCGGCCGAGCCCGAGCGGGAACGAGGTGACTCATGAGCTACGTCTGGACGATCGCCGCCGCCATGCTGCTCGTCGCCGCGGTGCTGACGATGATCCGCATCCTGCGCGGCCCGACCACGCTCGACCGACTCGTCGCACTCGACGTGCTCATCGCGCTGTGCATGTGCGGCCTGGGGACCTGGGCGGCGTTCAGCCGTGATTCGACGGTGGTCCCGGCGATCGTGGCCCTGGCCCTCCTCAGCTTCGTCGGGTCGGTGTCGATCGCGCGGTTCCGAGTCCGGGACGACCAGACATGATCATCGACATCGTCAGCGCGACGCTGCTGCTCCTCGGATGCCTGATGGCGGTCACCGCCGCTATCGGACTCGTCCGGTTTCCGGACACCCTGAGCCGGATGCACGCGGCCACCAAACCGCAGACCTTCGGCCTGCTCCTCATCCTGCTGGGAGCCGTGCTCCGGCTCGGCGACAACGTCGACAGCGGGATGCTGATTCTCGCCGGGCTCTTCGCCCTGATCACCGCACCCGTCGTGGCGCATCGGATCGGCCGGCTCGCCTACCAGGAGCAACGGGCCCGCGACGGACTCATCGATCAGCGGGACATGGAGTCGCCGGACCGGGACTGAGGTGATCGGTGTCACCGGGTGTCGAGTGCGCGCACGACGCGGGCGAACTCCGGCAGCAGCGTTCGAGCCCATGCCCGTTCGATCCCATTCCGCGCGAATCGCTGGTAGCGGTCGGCAAGGTCGAAACCGCTCATCTGCCAGAACAACCGGCTTCCCCGGCCGTGAGAGGCCAACCGGTAGTCCATCATCCAACGCTGTGGCGGGCTCCCCCGAAGGTCGGTCCAGCTGTAGACCAGGTGTTCGGGTTCGTGTGCCACCACCACCTGGCAGGCCATCTCCGCGCCCGGCTTGCCCGGCACCGCCACCTCGACGATGAACGTGGTCCCGACGACCGGCCGGAAACCGACTGTCGGCGACAGCCATTCGGCGATCAGATCCGGCTCGGTCAGCGCGCGCCAGGCGACCGCCGGCGGCCGTTCCACGAACACTGCAAGGTCGATCAGCGACGGGTCCGGCTCCGAGTCCTCGAACATCGCTCAACCGCGCTTTCAGGACCCTTCGAGCTCGGC